>NZ_JBQQAM010000012.1:0-139671 GCF_052246815.1 Brucella sp. RRSP16 | reverse complement strand
AAAAAATACCAAAACCGGTCATAATATCGCACCCATAACGCGGGGTGGAGCAGCCCGGTAGCTCGTCAGGCTCATAACCTGAAGGCCGCAGGTTCAAATCCTGCCCCCGCAACCAAAAATAAAAACCCGTCGCACAAGCGGCGGGTTTTGCCGTTTAAAGGGGCAGAATAGCCGGATAATCGCTCGCATTCGCTGCAACCAAAAAGGAACAGGGGGGTCGCAAAGCCCCTACAAACCTTGTTTGCACCGAAGCTTACTTCTGTAAGTCCAGCCACTCATCCATGCCGATACGGCTTATATGTTCGACGCGATGGTCATTCATGAACTGGTTGAACTGTTTCTCTTCGGTGTGATGATGTTTAAAGCCGCATTTCGCCTGGGCTTTGAAGGATTGCTCGTTTTCGGCGAAATACCCACACCACAGCGCCGCCATTTTCAGGTCTTCGAAGGCATGGCGCACCAGTTCCTTCACAGCTTCCGGAATAAGGCCCTTTCCCCAGAAGGGGACACCGATCCAGTAGGCAACCTCGGCTTCATTGGCGGCGATATCGAAATTACTGTCCTTGCCGATCAGTAATCCCACCATGCCGATGGCGACATTGTCCTCTTTCAGGGTGACGGCATAGACTTCCGGATGCGAAAACACGGTCCGGATAATTTCCAGACTTTCTTCTTCACTCTGGTGAACTGGCCAGCCGGCAATCGGTCCCACCCGATCATCGCTGGCATATTTATACAGGCTGGCTGCATCGCTATCCTGCCATGGCCGCATGATAAGGCGTTCGGTTTCAAGCATGGTTCTTCTCATTCCATCGAGGGTTGCTGTCCCCGGCTTTTAACGAAGGCGGGGAAAAGTTGACAATGGAAGGAACCAGGTGAAACAGGTAATAATGAAAACAAACGGTCTTTTTCTGAAGCGATTGCGCTGCAATGATGGACAAAATGAATACAGGGTGCTCCTTGCGCCCCGCGGAAGGCGTTGAATTCGGGATCGGGGAAGGTCGGCTCGAAGAAGACGACAACCAGCTATTGTCATTGAGTTATGTTGTGCTGCTCATTTGCCAGAATGGCTCGGCCGAATTCGAGGTGAATTTCCGCAGCTACCAGATGCAAAAAGGTGATTTTCTGGTTCTCTATGACGATAGCATCGCTTCTGTGAGCAACAGATCATCTGATTTTTCCTGCTCTTATTATCTGATAGAGCGCTCCATAGCATCGGATATTGCTTATGGATTGCCAAACGAGTTGTTTCTGTTTCTAAGCCGGCATCCGTTTTTCAAGGCTGATGAGCGAACCATTCGTTTTCTCTCGGTCTGGGAGAAGATGACCGCTTTCATTTACGAAGAGCCGCTGCAATATCAGAGAACCATTCTGGTCAATCAGTTTCAGAATCTGTTCTTATGGCTTTCGCATAAGGCCGCCGGTTTCGATATTACCGAGAAAAATGATTACAGCAGGCAGGAAGCGCTCTGCTGGAAATTCTGGGAGCTGATATTCCTGCATTGCAGACATCAGCGTGAAGTGTCCTTTTATGCGGGTCTCCTGAATGTGACACCTTATTATCTCTCGCAACTTACCAAGAGATTTTTTAATGATGCCCCGAAAACGCTGATCGACCGGCAGGTAATACTGGAAATCAAGAAACAGTTGATGCAGCCAGAAAGGTCAATGCAGCAAATTGCACATGATCTTGAATTTGCAGATGCGTCTTACTTAAGTAAATATTTCAAACGTCATACGGGATTGGGCCCTACAGAATACAGAAAAAAGATTTCTTGAGGTTGAGCGCATCCCGAAAACTGTGAACGGTTTGCGGAAAGAACCGCGCCCTAATGGCGCAGATTTCTTGTCCCTGCCGGTAGCGATGATGGAGCGAGCGCCAGCTCCGATCCGCTGTTGAAGCCTATTCGCGCCCTTTTGAATGCTCGCCAAGAAGCTCTTCGATATCATTGAAGATCGACTGCCATTCTTTCTGTGGCAGCTCGAACAGGTTGAAGCTTCTCAGCCAGAATGCGCCCTCATTGGCAATGAATGCCAAGCGTGCCCGCCGCCCTTCCGGCGTCGAAACATCAAGGCCGTCCCATTGCTTGCGATACCAGGCGCGGGTTTCCTCGAGATAATGGGAGTTGGGTATCAGGCTCGCCATCATGGCTGCAAACCGCGAATCGTCGTCTGCGTCGCTTTCGCGTGTCACCGCTATATGGGCCGCTATGTGTGAGATCGCGTCATTCTTATGCCGCTTGCGTGCCGCCACCTGATCGTCGAACCGGTCGCCCAGCCGTTCGATCATGGCTTTCATCAGCCCGTCTTTGTTGCCGAAGCAATATTGCACGCCGCCCTTGGTTACGCCGGCGGCCTGCGCCACCGCATCCATGGTCAGCGCAAGGATGCCGCCTTCCTCAACCAGCTTCTCTGCCATGTCGAGCACATGATCGCGGTCGATCGAGCGCGGACGACCCGTTTTCTGCAATTTCTTACTTTCCATACGGACGGATTTATATTACGTCGGCTCCTCTGACAAGTTTGAATACGACCGTATTGAAAAGGTATGAACGGATGTTGCCGCGAAATCGCTGGCTCGTTCTCGCAATTGTTTCGAGCGCGTTGTTCCTGATCGTCGTGGATATGACGGTGCTTTACACAGCCCTGCCGCGTCTTACCCATGATCTGGCGGCCAGCGCTTCGGAAAAGCTCTGGATCATGAACATCTACCCTCTGGTGGTGGCAGGTCTGCTGCCGGGCCTCGGCACGCTCGGTGACAAGCTCGGCCACAAGCGCATGTTCATGAACGGGCTGGCGGTGTTTGGCCTTGCCTCGCTCTGTGCGGCCTATTCGCCAAATCCGGAAATTCTGATTGCGGCGCGCGCATTCCTTGCCTGCGGTGCGGCCATGATGATGCCTGCCACCCTTTCGATCATCCGCCTCACGTTCACCGATGAGAAAGAACGCTCGCTTGCCATCGGCATATGGGCGGCAATCGCTTCGGGTGGCGCTGCCATCGGTCCGGTCGCGGGCGGCATTCTGCTGGAATATTTCTGGTGGGGTTCGGTCTTTCTGATCAATGTGCCGGTCGTTCTGGTTGCGCTCGGGCTTTCGGCCTTCCACCTTGAAAACCGCCCGCTCGGCTCACAGCGCAAATGGGACCTGGTCGGGTCGATCCAGATCATGGTGGGTTTGATCGCGCTCACTTATGCCGTCAAGGAACTTGCAAAGCGCGACGCTTCCATGACCATTTTTGCGGCAGCGCTCGTCATCGGCCTTGCTGCCACGATCATCTTCGTCCGCAGACAGTTTGCAAGCGCTGAACCACTGATCGATTTCTCGCTGTTCAAGACGAGACTGTTCTCGTTGGGCGTCTTTGCAGCTCTGGTTGCGTCGGGCTCGATGACCGGCATGGAACTGGTTTTCAGCCAGCGCATGCAGCTGATCGAAGGCATGACACCGCTCCAGGCGGGCCTGACCATTCTGCCTATCCCTCTGGCAGCTTTCGTTGCGGGGCCTCTTGCGGGCGCAATGTTGCCGCGCTTCGGTGCGGGCAAGGTGCTCTGGATATCGCTCGGCGTTACGGCGCTCGGGGTAATGATCTACATCCTCACCTATCGGATCTCGGCGCATTTCTATCTGGCGGGGCTTGCCGTCCTTGGCTTTGGCGTCGGCTGCGCGATGACCGGCGCATCATCCTCGATCATGGGGAGCGCGCCTGCCGAGAAAGCGGGGATGGCGGCTTCGGTGGAGGAAGTCTCGTTCGAACTTGGCAATGCTCTGGGCGTGACGATCTTCGGCAGTATCCTGTCGGCGTTCTATACGGCGAGCCTCGTTCTGCCAGCCGGTTCAGGCATTCCTCCAGTTGTCCGCGACAGCCTTGATGAGGCGCTGCTTGCAGCGCAATCGATGGCCGCCGCTGACGCCGGTGCGCTGACCACGCTCGCTTCGCAGGCGTTCGAGAATGCCTATGTCGCTGTCGTGGTCGCAACGGCATTGCTGCTGTTCGCTGCAACCGTTGCTACCTGTCTGGTCCAGCGTCGCGCCAGACAGAAAAGCCTTTGCTGATTAGAAGCATTCATCAGCCAAGGCGCGGAGAGCCGCCTCTTCACGCAATCACATTTCTGCACTATTCATGCGTGCAACGGTGGTTGGGAGGCGGCCCTTCATGAACACAGCAAGCGATGCGCGTTTCTGGGATCGGACATCGCGGAAATATGCCATGGGCAAGATCGCGGATCAGGCCGGCTATGAGCGCACGCTGGACCGGACCCGGGCTTTGTTTGGTGCCAGCGACAAGGTGCTGGAACTGGGCTGCGGAACAGGAACGACAGCGCTTCGGCTTGCCGGTGCTGTTCAGCATTATCTAGCGACAGATTTTTCTGCCGGAATGATCGCGATTGCAAACGAAAAGCTTGCCGCTGCCCCGGTCCCGGCTCTCGCCTTCCGAACGGCGACCGCGCAGGCGCTTGCCTCAGAGGCGGCACGGTTCAACGTGGTTCTTGGTTTCAACTATCTCCATCTGGTTCGTGATCTGTCGGGCACGCTGCGCTCGATCCACACTTTGCTTGAGCCGGGAGGCTTGTTCATTTCCAAGACGCCTTGCGTGGGCGACATGAACCCGCTCATCCGGCTTGCATTGCCCGCGATGCGCCTGATCGGCAAGGCGCCCTATGCGGGCGTCTTCCGGGCGACGGAACTGAGCCGGCAAATATCTGCGTCGGGCTTCGATATTCTTGCCGTTGAACGCCACGCCGCGAGGGGCACCGATAATCGCCCCTATATCGTAGCACGCAAGAGGTGACATGAGCGGGCGAGGCTGCTGGAAGCCAGCCACGCCCGGCATTCCATGTCCAGCATTTGCCGAGCTCATGTCCCTCGTCCCCCGGCTTATGGTTGCGTTTCAGCAGAAAGTTCCACGGCATGTGACTGAAGCGAAATCAGCCATGTGACCGCGAGAAATGCGGCCATAGCCCAGGGAAGATAGCCTGCGCCCAGACCGCCGAGGACAAGGCCGCCGATCAATCCCCCTGCGGCAATGGCGAGATTCCAGAAGGTGACGAGCATCGCTTGCGCCACGTCCGCCGCGCTGCCGGCAGCTTTGGCGAGCGCTGTCTGAAGCAGCGTTGGAACGCCGCCAAAAATCAGTCCCCACAGGCCGGCGGTGGCAAGGACGATCAGCGGCGAGGTGTTCCAGACTCCGAAAACGATGGCGCAGACGGCAACAACGATGATGCTGCCCTGCATCATTGGCCACAGCTTGCGGTCGATGTACGTGCCGACGACCCAGAGACCGGCAATTCCCGCAATGCCGAAAATGAAGAGCACCATGTCGGCGCGGGCCGACAGGCCGGAAAGGCTCAGGAACGGCGACACATAGGTGTAAAGGATATTATGTGCGATCACGAATGCCAGAGTCATGCCGAGTATCTTCAGCACGCCCGGTATGCGCAGTGTATCCGGCACGGAAAACCGCTGTTCCTGCTTCTGTCCGGGAAGGTCCGGCACGATGAAGTGGATCACGATGGCGAGGGCAAGCGCGAGAAGGCTCATCAATCCGAAAGCGAGCCGCCATCCGGCCAGCGCACCGATAAATGTGCCTGCCGGAACGCCGAAGGAAAAGGCCAGCGGCGCGCTTATGCCGACAATGGCAATCGCACGCCCGGCAAGATGCGATGGTGCAAGCCGCGCTGCATAGCCAACGAGCAACGCCCACACCAGGCCTGCGGATATTCCGGCGCAGAACCGGGCGATGAGCATCAGCGCGATGCTGTTGGAAAGGGCGGTTACGGCATTCACCACCGCGAAGCCGACGATTGCCATGAGCAGAAGCGGACGTCGGCGCAGTTTTTGGGTGAAAGTGATGAGCGGAATGGCGGTGAGAAACGAGCCCGCGGCGTAAACAGATATCATCTGCCCCGCCAGACTGTCGGTTATGCCGAGGCTGGGGCTGATCTGTTGAAGAAGGCCAGCGGGCATGACTTCGGTCATGAGTGTGATGACGCCCGCCATGGCGAGGGCCAGCAGCGCCCCGACGGGCAGCCTTTCCGTGCTTTGTCGAGGGGTGGAGGTGGATGTCATGGAGCAAAATCCTATTGGTAAATCGGGTTGGGGAAATTGCTCAATCTCGCCAATCAAGAAAAGTAGGCTATAATTCCAAATACTTTTGACATTTATGTCGGGCATGGAGGCTCAGGGGATGGACAGTCTTGGCGCATTGCGCGCTTTCGTGCAGGCAGCCGAAACCGGAGGTTTCACGGAGGCGGGGCGTCGGTTGGGCATTTCGCCGTCTGCTGTAAGCAAGGCAGTGGTGCGGCTGGAGGAACGGTTCGGCACAAGGCTGTTCCATCGTTCCACGCGCAGCATCTCGCTGACGCCGGAAGGCGTGAAGTTTCTGGACCGATGCCACCGCATCCTGTGTGAATTCGAGATGGCCGAAAGTGAATTGTCGCAGACCTGTCAGGAACTGAGCGGCAGGCTCCGCGTCAGCCTGCCGTCGTTGGGCGCATTGTTCCTGCCGGCCATTGCGGTTTTCGCGCGCTATCACCCGCAAATAGAACTGGAACTCGACTTTACCGATCGCCTTGTGGACGTGATCGAGGAAGGGTTCGATGCCGTGATCCGCACAGGCCATCAGGGCGATTCCCGTTTGATGGCCCGCAAGCTCGGCTCCTATCGCCGGGCGGTCGTTGCCTCACCGGATTATCTACGCAGGAATGGTCTGCCGGAAAAGCCGGAGGATCTGGCGCGCCATTCGTGCCTGGTTTACCGGTTCCCTACGACCGGCAAGCTCGACCGCTGGCGTTTCAGAAGGCAAGATGAAATCTTCGAAGCCGACCTGACCGCCCGCATGGTGCTGAATTCACTGGAGCCGCAAATATCCCTGGCGGAGCAAGGCATCGGCCTCGTTTCCATCCCGGATCTGAGCGTACGCCCCCAATTGGCGAACGGGACACTGGTCAGCGTTCTCGAGGATTATCTCGATATTCCGACGCCCTTGCAGGTCATGTGGCCGTCGAGCCGCCATCTCTCGCCGAAACTGCGGGCGTTCGTCGATTTTCTCGCCACGGACAATTCATGGCGAAGCGGTCCGGTCCCGGACGACGGGCCCAATGGAGCGGACAAAATGACAGGCAGAGAATGAACACGAATGTTATTGTCGCGGATATCCGATATACGGACTGGCTGATCAGCCATGACTTGCACGTGTCTGCGCACTGGGTGAAGCGCTGTCTTTCCGCTGGCGAATATATCATTGCTCTTGCCGATGCGGAGCCTGCCGGATTTCTTCGCTACAGCTGGTTTTGGGGCGTCATCCCCTACATGGATATGATCTGGGTCATTCCCCAATATCGGCGGCGCGGCATTGGCGGATCGCTATTCCAGCACTGGGAAAGCGCGATGCGGGAACAGCAGGCCACGCAATTGATGACATCCAGTGTCGCCGACGAGAAGGAACCTCAGCAATTTCACCGGAGCAATGGCTTTCGCGAGGCCGGAGCCATTTCCTTTGGAAAGTTTCAGCCCCAATCCGAGGTCTTTCTGATCAAGGACCTCTGACTATGCGCTTTCCTGAGCATTCCTGAGCCCAATGGCAGGTGAGTGAGAGCCTTTGCCTGAACGTCGAACCTACCGGCGGAAGGACATTCGGTATTCGCGCGGGGACATGCCGCGCAACCGTCTGAACTGCCGGTTGAAATTGGCGAGGGAAGCGTAGCCGACTTCGGCGGCTATGTGCTGGATGGGCTGGTTCGTACCCGAAAGCCGTGAGCAGGATTCGCCGATCCGCAAGGCGATCACATATTCGGAGACGCTCATCTGGGTGTGCCGCTGGAACAGGCGATGCAGGCCCGAAATGCTGAGGAACGCGATTGCGGCAAGCTCCTCCATGCGCAGGGGCGCGTGATAGTGCTTATGGATATGCACGAGTACCCGGTCGATCCTTGAGCGGTCGCCCACATGCTGCTGGGGAATGACGGACGAAAGTGGCTGTCTGGTGCGCTCCTCCGCGAGCCTTGCCAGTATCGTCAGCAGGCCGATCAGCCGCTGCGCTGGCGGATGCAGGAACAGCGCCTCGAAATCCGCCGACAGGCGACGACCGAGCGCCGGATCAAACGCCAGAGCCGTGCCGGCGTCGGATATCAGGCGACGGATGGGAGCCAGCTCCACCGATCCCCCCGTCAGGCCATCTATCCATTCCCTTCGAAACCAGAAGACAAGCGCCACGTGCGGTTTTGTCTCGTCGAGTTTTTCGCGCGAGGCCCATGTGTGCGGCAGATCGGGGCCAATGAGAACGAGATCGCCATGATCGTATTCGGCGACGTGGTTTCCGATGAAGCGCTGGCCGCGGGAATTGAGCGTCAGCGTCAATTCAAACTCGGGATGATGATGCCATTCGAAGGGAATCGCATCGTCGAGACGCCGATTGAGCATGCTCCAGGAAGCGTCCGGCGATGCGGGCAAATGTTCAAGAAGTGGCTTCATGTTGCCTTGGGGTGCAGGTTCGACGCTGGAATAGTATCAGTTTTGTCCATTTGGGCGCAACATGGCGCGCGGGAAACCATTAGCTTTCCTGCATCCCCGGTTCCGGGCAAGCATATGATGGGAGAACAGGACACCACAATGACCAAGCGCGACAGCCATCCGACCGCAGCCGCGACGACCCAGTTGAAGGACATCAGGAAGAACCTGCCGCTGCGCGTTCTGTCAAAGGCCGATTGGGAACATTGGACGACAAGGGGATATGTCATCGTCCGTCAGGCCGTCCCGGCGGCCAATGTTGCGCGTCTTGTCGATCTGCTCTGGGAATTCGACGAAAAGGACCCGAAAGACCCTTCAACCTGGTATGCGCCGCAGCGGCGCGAGCACAAGATGAAGGAGCTCAACAATACCGGGATGCTGGAGATCTACAATCACCAGTATCTGTGGGACAATCGTATGGAGCAGCGTGTCTATGACGTCTTTGTCGATATATGGGACAGGGAGGACCTCTGGGTCACCATCGACCGGGCCAACCTCAATCCGCCAAAGAAGATCAAGGGCAACCCGCACGGCTTCATTCATTGGGATGTGGACACTTCGATCCGGCCTCTGCCAATCGGCGTGCAGGGTGTTCTCAGCCTGCAGAAGCAGGATGGCGATGTGGGCGGTTTCCAGTGCGTGCCCTATCTGTTCGAGCATTTCGAGGAATGGGTGAAAACACAGCCGGACGACCGCGACCCCATGCATCCCGACATGACCGGGCTCGAAGTGGTCAATATCGACATGGAGCCAGGCGACCTGATGATCTTCAATTCGCTGCTGGCGCATGGCGTCAGGCCGAACCATTCCGACAACCGGGTGCGGATGGCGCAATATATCTCCATGCACCCTGCCGAATGGGAAAACGAGACCGAACGACTGGAACGTATCCGGCTCTGGCGGGAGCGTGACCATCCAAGGCGTGACGCTTTTCCCGGTGATCCGCGCGAATGGGAAAACAAAACGCCGGGACGGCTGAGTTGACCCTGCTTGGCGAGAAACTGCTGGGTTTGCAGCGCTGGTGACGAAACCCGCACATCAGCACCGCGGGCGCCATCAGGGCGCCTGCGACATTGGCCGAACCTGAAGCGCGGTGCCTGCGGGCGCCGCGCTTCTTCGCGCGGTTGCTCACTGCCGTGCGTCCCATTTCCAATCCCGGATTTCCGGCATGTCTTCGCCATGTTCCCGCACGTAACGTTTGTGAAGAACCAGCTTTTCCTCGAACGTGGCGATCAAAGGAGCCGCCACGTCATTGCCGATCGGCAGTCGTTTGACAGCCGCCATGGCCAGATGAAACCGGTCCAGTTCGTTCAGCACCGTCATGTCGAAAGGCGTGGTCGTCGTTCCCTGTTCGATAAAGCCGTGCACGTGGAAATTGGAATGGTTGGTGCGTTTATAGACCAGCCGGTGAATGAGATAGGGATAACCGTGGTAAGCAAAGATGACGGGCCGATTGGTCGTGAAGATGCGGTCGAACTCGTCGTCGGCAATGCCGTGCGGATGGTGTTGCGGTGATTGCAGAACCATCAGGTCCACGACATTGACGACGCGGATGCGCAGATGCGGCAGGGACTGGCGCAGGAGAGAAACAGCGGCGAGAACTTCCATCGTTGGCACATCACCCGCGCAGGCCATCACGATGTCGGGTTCCAGACCGTCCTCGGTTCCGGCCCAGTCCCATATGCCGAGGCCGGCTTCGCAATGGCGCACGGCCTCGTCCATCGACAGCCATTGCGGTTCAGGCTGTTTTCCCGCCACGATGACGTTGATGCGATCCCAGGTTTTAAGGCAGTGATCGGCAACCCACAGCAGCGTGTTGGCGTCCGGGGGAAAATAGACGCGGATGATATCGGCGCTCTTATTGGCCACCAGGTCGACAAAGCCCGGGTCCTGATGGGAAAAGCCGTTATGATCCTGACGCCAGACATGAGAGGTCAGAAGATAGTTGAGCGATGAAATCGGTTTTCGCCATTTCAGTTCGCGCGCGACCTGCAACCATTTTGCATGCTGGTTGAACATGGAATCGACGATATGGATGAAGGCTTCGTAGCAGGAGAAAAACCCGTGCCTTCCGGTCAGCAGATAGCCCTCCAGCCAGCCCTGACACAGGTTCTCGCTCAACACTTCCATGATGCGGCCATCGGCCGACAGATGGTCGTCTATGTCGAGGGTTTCAGCCATCCACACGCGGTCGCTGGCATCGAAGACTGCGCCGAGACGGTTTGAAGCGGTCTCATCGGGACCGAAGACGCGGAAATTCTTCTCCGGCTCGTTCAGCTTCAGCACGTCGCGCAAATATTCGCCGAGTATTTTGGTGGATTGCGCTTCCAGCGCTCCCGGTTCGGTGACCTCGACTGCATATTGCCGAAAATCAGGCGTGTGCAGTTCCTTGCGAAGCAAGCCGCCATTTGCATGCGGGTTGGCCCCCATGCGCCGTTCGCCCTGCGGCGCGAGCGCGCACAGTTCGGGCTTCAGCGCACCTTTTTCGTCAAACAGGTCCTCCGGATCATAGCTTTTCATCCAGTTTTCAAGAATTTTGCGATGCGCATCATTTTCGCGGCAATTGGCGACGGGAACCTGATGCGATCGCCAGTAATTCTCGACGATCAGCCCGTCGACTTCCTTCGGGCCGGTCCAACCTTTCGGGCTTCGCAGAATGATCATGGGCCAGCGGGGGCGCTCCGGTGATTTCACATCGGCACTTCGCTTTATCGTCTCGATCCGGGCGAAGATCGTATCGAGAGTTGCTGCCATCTGCTGGTGCATGGCCTCGGGTTCGCTGCCCTCGACGAAGAACGGCTCATAGCCATAGCCCCTGAAGAGACTGGTGAGGTCGTCATCGGAAAGGCGGGCGAGGATGGTGGGATTTGCGATTTTATAGCCGTTCAGATGAAGGATCGGCAGCACGGCGCCGTCGCGTGCGGGATTGAGAAACTTGTTGGAATGCCATGAGGCGGCAAGGGTTCCCGTTTCCGTCTCGCCATCGCCGACCACACAGGCGACCACCAGATCAGGATTGTCGAAAGCGGCGCCATAGGCGTGCACAAGCGCATATCCCAGCTCGCCGCCCTCATGGATCGAGCCCGGCGTTTCCGGCGCGACATGGCTTGGTATGCCGCCGGGAAAGGAAAACTGCCGGAACAGTTTGCGCATCCCTGCCTCATCCTCGCTCACGCCTGGATAGATTTCAGAATAGGACCCTTCTAGATAGGTGTTCGCTACCATGCCCGGTCCGCCGTGCCCCGGCCCGCATATGTAGATTATGTTGGCATTTCTTTCCCGAATGATGCGATTGAGGTGCGCGTAAATGAAATTCAGGCCGGGCGTCGTCCCCCAGTGGCCGAGCAATCGTGGCTTGATATGCTCAGGTTCCAGCGGCTTGCGCAGCAGGGGATTGTCCATCAGGTAGATCTGCCCCACCGAAAGATAGTTCGCCGCTTTCCAGTAGCGATCGATCAGCGCGAGCTGCTGAAGTGCCAGGGGGCCTTGGGCCGGTGCTTTGGTCATTCTCTGTCTCCTTCGCGGATGGTTACGCAGATGCGGCGGGCGCTGTAGCTGCGGTGTTCCGACGAGCGTCCAGCGTTTCGGCGGCGATGATCTGTTCCTCGTCGGTGGCAAGCACGAAGGCCGCTGCCGGAGAGGTTGGGCGCGTGATCCGGAAAGCATTGTTTTCGTTGGCGGCAGCGTCGATTTCAAAACCCAGCCAGGAAAGACGCTCGCAGACCGCTTCGCGGATTGCGGGCTGGTGTTCCCCGATACCGGCGGTGAAGATGAGCGCATCCAACCCGCCGAGCGTCGCGGCGAGCCTGCATATTTCACCGGCAATGCGCGCGGTGAAAATGTCGATGGCTTCCCGGGCACGGGCATCATCGCTTGCGAGCAGGTCGCGTGTATCGCCGCTTATCCCGGACAATCCGAGAAGGCCGGAGCGATGATAAAGCAGGTCGGCAAGCGCGTCGGCCTGCATGTTTTCCTGCTGCAACAAATGAAGGAGAACGCCGGGATCGATGGTTCCGCAACGTGTCGCCATCGGAATGCCGTCAAGCGTGGAAAAGCTCATGCTGGTGTCGACGCTTTTGCCGCCGTCCATGGCGCACAGGCTTGCCCCGCTTCCCAGATGTGCGGCGATGATCTTCCCGCCAGCAAGCTCCGGCTCTCGTCGGGAAAAGTTCGCGATGATGGATTTGTAGGACAAGCCGTGAAAGCCATATCGCTTTATTCCGCGTTCGTGGAGGGCGAGGGGAACCGCAAAACGCCTGACCTTATCCGGTATGGTCTGGTGGAAGGCGGTATCGAAGGAGGCCGCCTGCGGGAGATGGGGAAGGAGTTTCCGGACGGCCTTTATCAGGGCTGTGCTTTTGGGCTGGTGGAGCGGCGCGTAAATGGAAAGGCTCTCGATGGCTTCGATATGTTTGTCGTCTAACAATACCGGCCCGGCGAATTGATCGCCGCCAAAGACGACGCGATGACCGACGCCGAGAATGTTCCCGGGGCTGATGTGATCGGACAATCGTGCGAGCAATTCTTCCAGAATGCTGACGATATTGGCGGCGCCCGCAGATGCCAGGGCAATGTCGAGGTTTCCGCTTTCGCCGCGCAATCGAAAGGTCACGGGAGATTCGTTCAGGTCGATCTCGCCCCGGGCCAGTTTTCGGATGTGCTGTCCGTCAAAGGTGAAGGTGCCGATCTTGACGGTCGACGAACCGGCATTGAACGTAACAAGCTGCTTGTGCACGCGCGGCCACTCCGTTGTTCGGGGCTGATGCGTAACAAGATAGGGGATTGTTTCGGGCTGGCGATATGTCCGGCGCAGAACGTGAGGCTGATTCCGGCACGTCCGATCGGCACGCGCCTGGCTGCACAGATGCGCGATCAAGACACGCTGAAACTTTCTGTTACAACTTTATAGGGAACAAAACCGCTTCATCTTCATTTACTTCGAGCGTTTGTCCGGGAATCACCGGATGATTTGCTGTGTCCAGGTTTCCGATCGTCCTAAGTCGGGAGTTTGGGGGCATATCGATTTTTCAACGATTGGAGTTCGTGATGGGGATTTTCGACAAGATTAAGAACGCCATTTGGGGAGAGGCGCAGGCTGCAACGCCTTCCACGGAAACCGCTGCTTCGCCAGCGCCGACGCCAACCGCATCGCCGAGCGCTGCCGCGCCGGCACAGTCGGCACCCGCTGCTGCGGGCAGCGTCGACGTAGGCGCTATTCTTGATGCCGCCGTCGCCAAAAGCGGCCAGAAGCTCAACTGGAAGACTTCGATCGTTGATCTGATGAAGGCTCTTGGCCTCGACAGCAGCCTGGAGCACCGCAAGGAACTTGCCAAGGAACTGGGCTATACCGGTGACACGGGCGATTCCGCCACCATGAATGTCTGGCTGCACAAGCAGGTCATTCAGAAACTGAAGGATAATGGCGGCAAGGTGCCCGCCGGACTGTAATCAGGAGGGTTCTCGATGGGAAGCGCAGGAATAGGCTGGATTGCGGCAATCATCATCGGCGGTCTGGCCGGCTGGATTGCCTCCAATTTCATGAACAGCAATACCGGGATATTCATGAATATCATTCTCGGTATCATCGGCGCAGCCGTAGCGAGTTTTATCTTCGGATTGCTCGGTGTTTCGTTCGGCGGCTGGCTGGGCTATCTGATCGCGGGCTTCATCGGCGCTTGTATATTGATATGGGCCGGTCGATTGATAAGTTAGCAAAAAGGCGCCGAAAGGCGCCTTTTTCTTTCGCAGGCTGACGGGATCACATCGATGATGCCGTCGACGGTGCAACCGGTATCGCCATCTGAAGCTCGGCCTGACGGCCCAGCCTTGTCATCCATTCCGTAAATTGCGGGTTGCGTTCGATCTGGCGTCCGTAATGCCTGCGCAATGCGTCGGTCAGTTCGCCTTTACGCCCAAGCTGTTCGTCGGCAAAGCCGATCATCTGGGAGTTCGGCCAGGCCTGCGGGCGAATGGCGACAAGGCGCGCGAAGAGGTTTTCAGCGTTTTCGTCGGGATTGCCCTGTGCCATGAGCGAAACCATGGCCGCCGTCGAACGCGACACGCCCATATGACAATGGACCAGCAGGTGGCGCGGCGCTTCCCCGTTCTGTGCAGCGAGGAAGTCTGAGCCGAACTGGAGGATCGAGCTCATATGATCGGGCGTTGGCATTGTGTGATTGTCGGCGGCATTGATGATGTCGTGAAAGCGCAACGTCACGCGATGATGCTGCTCGAAAGTCTGAAACGCATCCAGTTCGGGAAGGTCTGGATCGACCAGCGACAAAACATGGGTGACCTTTCGCGCCCGCTGCCTGGCCAGTTCCTCAATCCCGCACACCGTCAGTTGCGGGGCAAATTGCACGCTCATGCCAGTCTCCTCGAATTCCATTTATGCCGCCTGCCTTGAATGACCATATGATGATGTCAATCAGTCCACGGGATTGGAGCATTTTCTTGGCGCTCAATCCAGCTTCTATCCGGGCTCCCAAGGCGTGAGCAGTAGCGGGGACAAAACCCCGGGCTTGCAACTCGGGCCTTTTACAAATCTCGGCGGAGCCTAAAGCATGTCTCCCAAAAGCGGGAACCGGTTTTGGGATAAAGACATGCACGAAAACAAAAGCTTAAAGCGTGTTGTGTGAGTATGATGAATGCGACGCGCTTTAGGTTGCGGAATCAGGAATTTCCGACGGGCAACTGGTTCAGCAAGGCAAACAGAATGGCCGACAGAATTGCGGCAGCGGGAACCGTTACCACCCAGGCTGCGGCAATCGTCAGCGCGTGAGAACGGCGAACCAGCTTGCGGCGGCGGCGCTCTTCAACCGGGATGGATTCAAGCGGCAGGGCCTGGCGCGCCTTTTTCAGCCGCCGTTCCGTATCCCATTCGCGAAAGAACCCGACGCCAAAGATCGCACCAATGGCGATGTGGGTTGAACTGACCGGCAATCCCAGCCAACTGGCGAGAATGACGGTGATCGCGGCGGAAAGCGACACGCAATAGGCTCGCATCGGGTTCAGTTTGGTGATCTGATTGCCAACCATCCGGATGAGCTTCGGACCGAACAGACACAGGCCGAACGAAATGCCACAAGCGCCGATCAGCATGACCCAGAGCGGAATCTCGACACCATCATTCAACGTGCCCGTCTGCGATGTCTGAACAATCGCCGCAAGCGGGCCAACGGCATTGGCCACGTCATTTGCACCATGGGCGAAGCTAAGCAACGCCGCTGAAACAACCAGCGGAATGCTGAACAGGACTTTCAGCGATTTGTTGCGATTTTCGAGCCCCTGTGACTGGCGGCGAATGACCGGGATCAAGGTTAGCCAGCTTGCGAGCCCGAAAGCCAGCCCGATGGCCAGAGCGGCCTCGATCGATACATCGACCAGCTGCTTCAGCCCCTTCATGATCAGATAGGTTGCAAAGGTGCCAGCCATCAGACCGACAAGAATGGGCACCCATACGCGGGCAGCGGCAATCTTATCCGCGCGGTAGACGATACGAGCTTTGATCAGCCAGAGGAAACCGGCGGCTATGATCGCACCCAGCACCGGCGAGATAACCCAGCTTGCCGCGATTGCGGCCATCTGGGACCAGTTCACCGCTCCAAAGCCAGCCGCAACGATGCCCGCCCCAACGACGCCTCCGACAACCGCATGGGTGGTTGAAACGGGAGCACCGATCCAGGTGGCAAGATTGACCCAGAGCGCCGAGGCGAGCAACGCCGCCATCATCGCCCAGATGAACATGACCGGGGTTGCGAGCGTGTCGGGCGCGATGATGCCGGTCGCCACCGTCGAGACGACATCGGCCCCGGCAATGAGCGCACCCGCACTTTCAAAAATGGCAGCAATCGCAATCGCGCCGCCCATGCTCAGCGCATTGGCCCCGACAGCGGGTCCCATATTGTTGGCAACGTCATTGGCGCCGATATTCAACGCCATGTAAGCGCCGAAGACGGCTGCGGCGACAACGATGAACATCTGGCTGGAATGACCCAGCAGCATCGCCGCTCCAAGCCCGGCAAGCATGATGAATACAAGAGCGATGCCGGGCGCTACGAGCGGACGGGAGACGTAGCTCGCCGCCGTTTCCAGCTTGACGAAGCGGCCAAGGTCGCGATCAAGAGTCTCCAGATGCCGAGCTTCGAGATCTTCGTTTGCCATGATTTACTCTTGATTTCTAACGCAGCGCACCGGGTTACGCGGTCGCGGGGGGATTGATCCATTGCAGGAATGTGACAGGTGTTTAAATGCGGCCATTTTCAAAAGTCAATGATTCGAGTCTGGGCCGTTTGCAAGGAATCCAGTCTCCCCAGGCTTCTGCCATCGGCGCTCGTTCGGTTTCCCAATCCTGTCACCCGTTCATTCAGATCAGCCGGGATAGCGGCGCGAACGCACCGCAGTGCGATGGCGATCGATAATGATGAGGGAATGATGTGGACGGACGCAGACAGGTCGTTCCGACATCTCAGGAACAAACTGCTTCGGTCTTGCGCGGGAAGGGGAAGCCGGAACTAATTTGTTGCACGACCTTGTTTTGAACAAGATGTGCGCCTATATGGCTGTCATAGGCATTGCTAAAGAGCGCTGGAACGCGTCTGTCGCTCGCAATAGCCTTCATCGCTTGATGCTTTTGACCACGGATGTACTGGCACTGGTAGTAAAGCGATGATCAGGAAGGTCGGTGCGTTTTCGCCCCGGCCTTTTTTGTTGTTTCCTGTTTTCCGAGAAACCTAACCAACGGCCCGCTGAATTCCTCCAGCGGGCCGTTCGTCTGGAAATCAGGCAGCGAGTGCTTCGTCTTCCGAGGTCGGGACTTCAGAAATCGTCTTCAGGACCTGCGAAGCGATCTGGTATGGGCAGCCCTGTGAATTCGGGCGGCGATCTTCGAGATAACCGCGATATCCATCCCTCACGAAGGAGTGTGGAACGCGGATCGAGGCGCCACGGTCGGCAACGCCATAGGAGAACTTGTTCCACGGAGCGGTTTCGTGCTTGCCGGTCAGGCGCATGTGGTTGTCCGGGCCGTAAACGTCGATATGGTCCTGCAAATTCTCCTCGAACTGCGCCATGAGGGCTTCGAAATAATCCTTGCCGCCCACTTCACGCATGTATCTGGTCGAGAAGTTGCAGTGCATGCCCGAACCGTTCCAGTCGGTATCGCCGAGCGGCTTGCAGTGGAATTCGATGTCGATTTCGTACTGCTCGCAAAGACGAAGCAGGAGGTAACGGGCGATCCACATCTGGTCGGCGGCGTTTTTGGAACCCTTTCCGAAAATCTGGAATTCCCACTGGCCCTTGGCCACTTCCGCATTGATGCCTTCGTGATTGATGCCGGCATCCAGGCAGAGATCGAGATGTTCCTCGACGATCTTGCGGGCGATGGAACCGACATTCTTGTAGCCGACGCCGGTGTAATACGGTCCTTGCGGGGCGGGGAAACCCTGTTCCGGGAAGCCGAGCGGACGACCGTCCTTGTAAAAGAAATATTCCTGCTCGAAGCCGAACCATGCATCATCGTCTTCAAGGACGGTTGCACGGCTGTTGGACGGATGCGGCGTGATGCCATCCGGCATCATGACTTCGCACATCACGAGAGCGCCGTTCTTGCGCGCAGGATCGGGATAGACCGCGACCGGCTTCAACACGCAATCCGAGCTGCGGCCTTCAGCCTGCATCGTGGAAGAGCCATCGAAACCCCAGAGCGGCAGTTGGTCGAGCGTCGGAAAAGCATCGAATTCCTTGATCTGCGTCTTGCCGCGCAGGTTCGCCGCCGGCTTGCATCCATCGAGCCAAATGTATTCGAGCTTGTACTTGGTCATCGGCTAGTCTCTCTGTCATCCTCGGTTGATCGATCACCACAAGTCATGCGGTGTCGCGCGGCTCGGTGTTCGATTTTAGAGAAGCAAGGATCGTGCCAGTCTTGCGATGCCGGTGGTTTCGAGGCGACAAAGGCATAAGGCAACGGGCGAATGGAAACCGCACAGCGGGAATCTGCTCAAAAAACAGGCAATGGAGCAGAATTTCATCACGTGCTGGATGTAGGTTTCATCAGACCAGTATCTTCGCTTGAAATTCAGGAGCAAAAGCTCCGAGTTTCAAAGGCATAAAGCAAAATCGAACAGGCGGACAGAATAAGTCGTTGGACGCTCCCGCCACCATTCTCCACCTTGTTCTCAAACAAAAGGGGAGTGACTGATGGCACGTCTGATCAACAGAAAATCGGCTTTTCTGGCGAGTTTAGCGTTGAGTGTTTCGGCTCTGACTGTTTTCGCAGCCAATGCAGCAGAAATTACCGTGATGGGTTATCGCGGCGCATTTCAGGACAATTATGTCAAGGCCGTCATCGAACCGTTCCAGAAGGAACATCCTGATATCAAGGTCACTTATTACGGGGTGCAGAATGCCGCGACATCGCTTGGAAACATGCGTGCCCAGAAGTCCTCGCCGCAGACGGATGCGGTAATCTACGATCTCTCGGTCGCCAAGATAGCTGATGAGGAAGGGCTGGTCGAAAAGCTCGACCCAGCGACTCTCAAAAATTATGTCGATGTGGCTGCCCTCGGCAAGGAACTCGCCGGCGCTGCAATTCCAATTACATATGACACGCTTTCGCTGCTTTATAATCACGATGCATTTGGGCAAGGTGCACCGGACAGCTGGGAAGCGCTCTGGGACAAGCAGCAAAGCGGCAAGGTCATCATCCCGGCGCAGGGCGGTGGCGATATTCAGGCCATCCTGCTTACGATCATTGCAAACCGGCTTGCCGGTGAAGACGATTATACGAAGACCGTAAAGCCCGGCGTAGACAAGCTGGTGGAACTGGCGCCGGCCGTACAGACGTGGGAACCGAAGCCCGATGCCTATACGTTGGTTGCAAACGGCACGGCGACCCTCTCCATCGGCTATAATGCGCGCGCGCAGTTCTATTATGATCAGACCGGCGGAAAGCTTCAGTCGGTCGGGCCGAAGGAAGGCACGGCTGCGCAGGTGAATGTGATCAGCGCAATTGCCAACGGCAAGAACATGGATGCAACCAGGACCTTCATCGATTACGCGATAAGTCCCGAGGCGCAGGCCCGTTTCGCCGAGATCATGTTCTATGCGCCATCGAACACGAAAGCGGCTGTGAACGACGCAACGAAAAAGCGCATCCCGTACATGGATACGGCTCAACGGGAGAAGCTCATTCCGGTCGACTGGATGACTATCGGCGATATGCGCGACAAGTTGCTCAATCCCTGGCGGCGCCAGATCATTCCGGCAGGTCGTTAAACCTACCTCACCCTGAAATTTACACTTCCGCCCCGTTTTTTCGGGGCGGCACCGAACCCTTGCAGGTTTCGATATGGCAGCAGAAAGCTCATTTCTACAGTTGAAAGCCCTCACCAAGCTTTACGGTAACAATTACCGGGCAGTGGACGATCTTCATCTCGATCTTCCCCGCGGAAAACTGCTCGGTCTCCTCGGCCCGTCCGGTTGTGGCAAGACCACGACATTACGCATGATCGCGGGTCTCGCATCGATCTCGGACGGCAACATCCTGATCGATGGCAACGATATTTCGCACAGGCCGCCCCATCAGCGTGATATCGGTCTGGTTTTCCAGAACTATGCCCTGTTCCCGCATATGACGGTGGCCGAGAATGTCGCTTTCGGTCTCGATATGCGCAAGGTCGCTAAGGGTGAGGCGAAGAAGCGGGTCGAAGAAGCGCTCGAAATGGTGCGGCTTCCCGGCTATGGTTCGCGCAAGCCCAAGGAAATGTCCGGCGGCCAGCAGCAGCGCGTGGCGCTTGCGCGGGCGCTGGTCATTCGTCCGCGTATTCTTCTGCTCGATGAGCCCCTGTCCAATCTGGATGCGAAGCTGCGCGACGACATGCGGATCGAAATCCGCGAGATCCAGAAGCGTCTCGACATCACCACGGTATTCGTCACGCATGACCAGGTAGAAGCGCTGACAATGTGCGATGTCGTGGGCGTTATGGATAGCGGCAGGCTGGCGCAGCTCGGTTCGCCGGAAGAAATCTATGAAAAGCCATCCTCTCTGTTCGTCGCCAAATTCGTCGGTCGCGCCAATGTCCACAATTGCGAGATCCTCGACGAAAATCTCTGCCGGCTCGGCAGCGCCGCCTATCGCTGCAACACGCATGGAAAGTCACGCGGGTCCGGGCAGATCGCCATTCGTCCGCATCGCATCAATCTCACGCCCAACCGCGATCGCAATCTTGTCAGCGTCGTAACCAACAGCGCACACGGCGTGGTTGAGCGTACGACCTATATCGGTGACATCGTTCAATACGACATCGAGATCGAGGGCGCCTGCCTGAAAGTTGAAGTGCCGACCGCCAGCGCGGGACATGCATTCCATACCGGTGACCGGCTGCTGTGCGAATGGAAGCCGGAAGACATGCTGGTTTTTGGGAGCTGAGGTCATGACAGCGATCACATCAACCGGCATCATCCCGGCAAAGCCGTCGCGACGCAGGCGTTACGGTCTCGTCGCCGTTACGCTCCTTCTGCCGATGGCCTTGATTAATCTCATCGCCTTTATCGCGCCGGTTGCGCATCTGGCGCAGATATCTTTCCTGCAGAGCGAGAGCGGCGGCGTCCTGACAGACCGCTATACGTTCGAAAACTACATCAACTTCTTCACCGACAGCTTCAACTGGGGGCTTGTGTTCAACTCGCTCTGGCTGAGCGCATTCATCACGCTGGCAACGCTCGTCTGTGCCTATCCGATTGCGCTTTTCCTGCACCGTGTTTCACCCGTATGGCGCAACTTTCTTTTCGTGGTGACGGTCTCGCCGCTGCTCGTCAGCAGCGTGGTGCGCACCTATGGCTGGATGGTGCTTCTCGGGGATCAGGGGCTCGTCAACGGAGCCTTGATGAACCTCGGCATCATTTCCTCCCCCATCAGGCTCGTCAACAATACGCTTGGTGTGTTCATCGGCATGGTGGAAATCCTGATCCCCTATATGGCGCTGTCGCTGATTGCCGGTTTCGGACGCCTGAACGCTTCGCTTGAGGAGGCTGCGGCATCCCTCGGCGCCAATGCCTTCACCCGGTTTCGCCGCATCATCCTGCCGCTCACCTTGCCGGGCATCGCGCTTGGCTGCCTGCTTTGCTTCGTGCTGGCAATCAGTTCCTTCATCACGCCCAAACTGCTTGGCGGGGGACGCGTGTTCCTGCTGGCGACGGAAATCTACGATCAGGCCGTGATTCAGCTTGAATGGCCGCGGGCCGCCGCAACCTCCGTCATTGTCCTGATCATCTTCGGCCTCGCTCTGATGGTCTATTCCCGCATCGCACGTCGCATCGACTGACCGGCAAGGAGAAATGAGATGATCGGTTCAACTTCATTGCCATTCCGCCTTCTGGTCGGCCTGCTTTACCTGTTCCTGCTGGCCCCCATTCTGGTGGTGGTGCCGTTATCGTTCAGCAACGACAACTATCTTACGTTTCCGCCGCAGAGCTGGGGCGTGCGGTGGTATGCGGAAATGCTGCACCATGAAACGCTCATCCAGGCGTTCTGGATCAGCCTTGGCATTGCATCGGTCGTTACCGTCCTGTCGCTTCTGGCGGGTATTCCGGCAGCCTATGCGATCCGCCGTTATCAGTTCCGTGGACGCGAAGCGGTGCTGAACCTCTTTACCGCGCCGCTGCTTCTGCCATCCATCGTGCTGGGCCTCGCCATTCTGCTGGTCTTCGTGCGGCTGGAACTTCTCGGCACATTTACAGGTCTTGTGATCGCCCATCTGATCGTGACGACCCCTTACGTCATCCGCATCATGATAACCGCGTTCTCCACCTTGCCTCCATCGATCGAAGAGGCCGCCACGATGCTGGGTGCGTCCCCGTTCACGGTGTTCCGTCGCATCACACTGCCATTGATGATGCCGGGTCTGGTGGCAAGTTCGGCTTTGTCCTTCCTTCTGTCCTTTGATGAGGTGGTGATCTCGCTCTTCATCACCGGGCCACGCATGACGACGCTGCCGGTCGAAATCTTCAATTATGTCGAAAGCCGCACCGACCCGATGACCGCTTCCATCTCGGTCGTGCTGATCGCGGCGACGCTGCTCATCATCTTCGTCATCGAACGCACACTCGGATTGTCCCGCACAATCGGCAAATAACCTCCCAACTGAAAGTGACTGCAAGCATGGAAAATATCGCCCTCTGGATGTCGCAACCGCATTTCAGCTATCTCGAAATTGCCCGGACCTGCGGCTTCTCATCCTTCGTCCTCGAACTCGAGCACGGAACCTTCGACCTGTCGACACTGGACCAGTTTCTGGCTTTCACCAAGGCGCAGGGTCTCTCCACCCTGACCAAGGTGCTGGCACCGACGCCAGAAGCCATTCAGCAGGCGCTCGACTTCGGATCGGATGGCGTCATCGTTCCGCATATTCTGGGCGTGGAACATGCGAAGCAGGTTACGAAAGCGGCAAAATATCCGCTGGTCGGCACGCGCTCTTATACGGGTGGCCGCATTTTCGGTTATGCGCGCCCGGCCACCGATGCCTTCGAGAAAGAGAACAAACGCACCAAATGCTTCGCCATGATCGAGACGGCGGAAAGTCTTGCCGATGTCGAGAAGATCATTGCGCTCGATACGGTTGACGGCTTGTTTCCCGGCCCTTCGGATCTGGCGCTTGCGCGGGGGCGGGGAGCCTACGCTTTCAATGATGACGACAAGGCCGACCTGCGCCGCTGCGCGGCGGCTGCACGCGCTGCCGGGAAGCCGTGGATCATGCCCGCCTGGACCGAAGCCGAACGGCGCTTCGCGCAGAACGAGGGCGCCACGATGCTGGTTGTCGCCACCCAGAACATGACGCTTCGCCAGGGCATGGTCTCGACCGTGAACATGCTGAAAAGCGAAGCCCTGGTTGCCTGACTGAACTGAATACCAATCCATTCGCTGGAGGAAGAAATGAAGATTAGCCTGATCCAAACGAGCCCGCAGACCGACAAGGCCGAAAACCTGCGCATTACGCGGGGATTGATGGAAGATGCCGTGCGCACGGATTCTCCGGACCTTATCGTGCTGCCCGAATATTTCGAATATTACGGCGGTACTCCGGAAGAAAAACTTGCGGCAGCCGAGAGCGTTCCCGGTGGTCCTGCCTACAAGATGGCGCAGGACTTTGCCCGTGAGCACAAAGTCTTTGTCCATGCCGGTACCCTGATGGAAAAGGTTCCGAACGAAAAGCGCATCTACAATTCCACTTTCGTCTTCAATCGCGAAGGCCAGGAGATCGCGCATTATCGCAAGATCCATATGTTCGACATCGTCGGGCCGGACGGGACGGCCTATAAGGAATCTGCAACCGTCAAGCCGGGCGAGAATGTCGTCGTCTATGACCTCGACGGGTTCAAGATCGGATGCGCGATCTGCTACGACATCCGCTTTGCCGAACTTTATCTGGAGCTGGAAAAGGCCGGTGCCGATGTGATCGTTCTTCCCGCCGCATTCACGTTGCAGACCGGCAAGGATCACTGGGAGGTGCTGGCGCGGGCCCGTGCCATCGAAACACAGACCTATTTCGCGGCCTGCGGCCAGACCGGCAGCACCGTTTCCAACGGCGAACGGCGTCATACCTACGGTCACTCGCTCGTCTGCGATCCGTGGGGTCATGTCGTGGCGCGCGCCTCCGATGGTGTCGGCTTCGTGACGGCGCGCATCGAACGTGCCCAGATCGAACGCGTGCGTTCGCTCATCCCGATGGTCAGCCATCGCCGCATCGGCAAGCAGTTGCAGGCCTGCGCATAGGAGGCGCCTTATGTATACGATCAACCCCATGCCGGAGCAGATAGCTGAAAGCGATCTCAAGCTCCTGTCAGGCGTCGAAACGGCCACCGTCGGACACTGGCGTTTCTTCGGCTTCATGCACCGTTCCATCCAGCCGCTCCTCCCGAAGCGCCGCGTGGTGGGCACCGCCGTCACCATCGCCATACCGGGTCCGGATTCTACCCTCCTGCACCACGTAACCGGGATGCTTCGCCCCGGCGATATTCTGGTGGTGGACCGGATGGGGGACGACCGCTATGCGTGCTGGGGTGGCGGTGTGACCATCGCGGCGAAGGCGGCGGGGGCCGTCGCCGGCATTGTGGATGGTCCCTGCACGGACCTGACGGAAATCGAGGATTCCGATTTTCCGATGTGGGCGAGGGGTATCTCCCCTATCACCACCCGGCTCTATGATCTGGGTGGCGGCATCAACATTCCGGTCTCCTGCGGCGGTGTCGTCGTCAATCCGGGTGATGCCATTCTGGCCGATGAGAGCGGTGTTCTCGTCCTGCCGCGTGACGAAGTGAACGCGGTCGCCTCGCGCGCGCTGGACATACAGGACAAGGGCAAGGCACGCGAAGCTTCCGTAAAGACCGGTCTCAAGCTGGGTGACGTTTCTGGCGCGACCAGGAAAATCCTCGCTCACGCGGAAGGTTGATCTGACGGGGCCGGTTTTGGCCGGCCCTGTCGTTTGTGGGATTGAATGTGACTATTTGCTTATTTTCATCCCGCAAGTGTCTTAGAAGGAAAGGACGAATCTGGCTGCCCGGAGCGCAATAAGGGACTTCAAGAAACGCGCGCGGGTGACTGAAATGGGAAGGGACATGCCCGTCCATGAATATCCGTTTTCTGGAAACGGTGATCTGGTTGTCGGAACTGCGTAATTTCCGGGCGACGGCGGCTCGCCTCAACATGACGCCGGCGGCAATATCCAATCGTATCGGCGCCATGGAACAGGAACTCGGTTTCCGGCTTTTCGACCGCGACGCCCGCGACGTCAACCTGACGGCGGAGGGCGAGGCATTTGTCGAGGGCGCGCGGGATGTCGTGCGGCGTTACCATGATCTGGTGGAAAGCCTGAGCCCGCAAAACGGGCTCGAAGGAACGCTGAAGATCGGCATCGTTCCAAGCCTTGCCATGACCATATTGCCGGGTATTCTCGATATTGTGCGCCAGCGTTATCCGAAGATACGCATCTCGATCACAACTTCATCTTCGAAGGGGGTCGTGCAGAAGCTGGAGCAACGGGAGCTCGATATCGTTTTCGCGATCAAGCCCGAACCGACGCCCAATCTGCGTATTGTCGACATATGCACGTTCGGCATGTTCTGGATATCGCGCAGCAACCAGTTTCCGGGTGGTGCGGAAGATGTTCTGTCGCGCGATGATCTACTCGGCTGCAATCTCATTTCCTATGAGAGCGGCTCCTATAATTATCAGCAGATCATCAATTACTTCACCGAGGAGCGATTGAAAGACGCAACTGTCCACTATTCCAACTCGCTCACCACGACGATCAACATGATTTCGGCGGGCGTCGGCATTTCCGTCATTCCCCCCGTGGTGATCCAGAAAGAGCTTCGGACGGGCGAGCTTCAGGTGTTGAATACCAAAGCCGCTTTCCCTGCGACGAGCTATAGCGCCATCTATCTCGAAAGCGCGGCGACACGCCTGATCACGCTCGTGGCCAATATCGCCCGCGAAGCCGGGCGCAATTTCAGCGGCAATTTCAGCGATAGTCTTGCCTATCAGGACTAAACGCGCTCCGGTCCCAATGGATTTCATCCACGCAACCGAGGTTGACGGTTTATTCGGCAACCCGATGCTGCGTACTCGCATTCCGCATATCATCCAGCTGCCGCAATGACGAAAACAACGACTCCCGATCACGCAGATGTTCTTCATAGAGTGACAGGAAAATGGAGTTCGTCGTCACGTGCGGTCCGGGTGCGGACCGAGCGCGGCGCAGGCTGCTATTCGCCTTGCGCTTGGCGTCTTCGACTTTCGCTTGCAATTCCTGAAGCATGCCAGAATTGCCAAAAGCATGAAAACCGGCTTCCGGTGCGACTGTATTGGATGTCGAGGGCATCATGGTCCGCATCTCCGATGGCAAGATATAGAGCTGATCGTGGCGTCCGTTTATGATTTAATCGTGGTGTAAACCGTACGAAATTACATTCTTGTCATGGTATGTTTCGGGCGCAGTTTTTAAGATAATTCCATTTTCTTGCTGGAGAATTTTTAGCACCGCAAGCGTCCGGGAAACGAGGCATTCAATGCCAAAACCTCGAGGGAACAAGGAAAAAACTCACGGTCCAGCTGTAACCGAACAGATTTCAGGCCGCATGGCTCGAAGGGGTATTAATCAGCGTCGTGGTTCATGAAAGGGAGCATATCGACTGTGTCGATGGTCGTTGGCTCGACTGGTTCACCATCCGGCTTTGCAAAAATTATCACCCACAAGCAGTAGATTAGAAATACCGCCACACCAATCGCTAGCAGGCTGACAAATATGAGTGGCCAATCGAACATGCCTCATACCTTGGCGCAGTTCGCGCGCTAACTCAACCATGTAAAATTTGCCGCGCACGAACGCGGCTACCTCCAAGGCGCATACTCTCAAAGCGATCCCGGTCAAGCTGGTTCACTTCTTATGGGTTTCGATCCAGGTGATGCCGAAAACGACAGCGCTGACGGCCAGGATCGCTACGATCTCAATCCAGAAAATCAACTGCATGACCATGTCCTCCAGCATGGTTAACAAAAACCTAACGAAAAGGTTCATTCACGCTGAAGTGACTGAGTCTACGCCGTCATTGTGGCGATGGCTCCGCTGATTATCGCAATCGGCACCGTTGTGGATTTTGGGTCAGATTAAACTCTGGCAGCGCGGGATGGGGTATTACGCGACATCCCCATGCGCTCACAGGGTTCGCGAGGCTGCTGCAATCGAACTATCCCGGATATGGGCGGCGTTTCGATATGCGCGCGGAGTGAGCCCTGTTTCCAGCAAGAAATAGCGGTTGAAATTAGACAGATTGTTGAAGCCGGCTTCAAAACAAATGTCGGTTATTGCGAGATCTGTTTCCACCAGCAAGGTGCGCGCCCGCCACACCCGCACGGAACGGCTGTAGGTCGAGAACGTCATACCCGTCAGTCGCTTGAAAGCGCGAGAGAAAGACGCTGTGTCCAGACCGACGGCATTGGCGACATCCTGCATCTGGCGGTCAGGGTTTGATTGTAGAATCTGGATAGCCTGATCGATACGCCGATGCCGTTTGTCGGAGGCTTCGCTGTAGAGCGATACGAAATGTTCACTCGCCAAGGGGCGCTTTTGCTCAGCGCGATCAATCGCATTCAGTATTTCAAGAAAAAGGCCAAGGCCCGCTGCATCCGACTGCTGGTGCAATGCCAGTATCATTTCTCCGATATCAAGCGCTTCCTGACCTGTGATTTCGATTCCCCGGCGCGACAAACCCTTCAGGCGGTGCAGCACTTCGAATTCGGGGCAAACCGACCGAACCTGAATAAGTGCATCGGCATTGAACTGGAGCACGAGGTCACGTCCCGGAATGGATGCCGCACCCGGCGTGATCCAGTTATGGGGCAGGTTCGTCCCGGTAAGGACGAGATGACCTGGCTGAAATGGCCCCACGTAGTCGCCAACATAGGCCAGCCCCTGAGCTTGAGGAATATAATGGATTTCCCACTCAGGATGATAGTTCCAGATGCATATCGGATTGGGATAATCGTCGCGACGAATGAGATAGGATTTCCCACCCGGCAGCGTAATGCGCTCTCGCGTGGCAGCATAGGCGTTGGGGAGAGAGGAAGAATTTTCCGATGATAGAACCATGATATAGCACCGTCCAAGGCGTCATAATATCAAAATAGTATCAATTATTGACAAAAAGCAAACTAGTCCGTTCTCGCCGTTTTTACAAAATTGAATCCACAGGATGCGGGGAAGAGGAGCATCCGGTGGAACATAATTGGGAGGACAACATGCTACGAATGTTTTTGCGTACCGGTTGCGCGGTCATAGCGCTCACTGCCGCATCCGGTGCCATGGCGGCTGCGATTTGCAGCAAGGATGTAAGAGTTCTGGCGCAGCCGCGTGATGGCCTCACCTTGCTGGAAGACTATGTGGACGAGTTTGAAGAACTCTCCGGTGCCGGTTTTGAAATCAGCTATCTGAATGAGAATGACCGCCGCGCGAAGTCACAGGCGGACGCATCGACGGTAGGCAGCTACAATGTCTACTATGTCGATGAAGCCAACCTCGCATTGTTTGCTTCGTCGGGCTGGATCGTTCCGCTCGAAGGCTTTTACCCCAAGGAATACGATTACGACGATTTCGACGCCGGCATGCGTGCGGCTGCCACTTATGACGGCAAACAGTGGTTTGCACCCGTTCAGGGCGGTGGCGACCTGATGGTTTATCGTACCGATCTGCTCGAAAAGGCGGGCATCCAGCCGCCAAAGACCTGGGACGAATACAAGGCGGCTGTCGCCAAGTTGCATGACCCGGAAAATGGCGTCTATGGAACCGCACTACGCGGACAGCGCGGCTCGGGCGCCAATGTCTGGCGGTGGATGCCGCTGTTCAAGGCAAATGGTGGCGAATGGTTCAAGGATGGCAAGCCAGCTTTCAACTCCGACGCGGCAGTGAAGGCAACTGAGGAATATCTCGATCTTTTCAAGTATTCCGCTCCCGGTACCCAGACAGGTTCCTGGGATGAATCCACCGGTGCTTTCCGGGCAGGCAAGGTAGCAATTATCATCGAATCGGCCCCCCTTGGCGGCATGTCGGTCGATAAGGCGCAGAGCCAGGTTGCAGACAAGGTTGCTTTCGCTGTCCCGCCAACGCCTCTTCCCGGCGCCGGCTATGCGCATGGCTTTGCAATTGCGTCCAAGGCCAATGCGACGGACGAGGATAAGGCTTGCGCCGGGCTCTTCGTGGCATGGGCCACCTCGAAGGAGCAGGAAGCCCGCCGTCTGGTAGCAGGCCAGCCCGGTGAATTGACACGCACCAGCACCTATCAAAGCCCGAAATATGCTGAGACGTTCGGACAGAACCTTGCAGATGCGATGGCCGCTACCGGCG
The DNA here is from genome assembly GCF_052246815.1 of Brucella sp. RRSP16. Classification (NCBI taxonomy): domain Bacteria; kingdom Pseudomonadati; phylum Pseudomonadota; class Alphaproteobacteria; order Hyphomicrobiales; family Brucellaceae; genus Brucella; species Brucella sp. RRSP16. The sequence goes on along the minus strand of NZ_JBQQAM010000012.1, from coordinate 110,275 downwards.
CCCGCACGACTGTAACTTTCTGGCAGGACCCGCGCTGGCAGGAATTGGGAAATCAATGGGGCATCATGCTGGAAGAACTTATCACCGGCAGCCGCAAGGATATCAAGTCGACGCTCGATGAGCTTCAGTCATTCGCTGAGAAGCTTTAGACGTCGCGCGTTCGGGGCGGTTTTGTTGCCGTATTGGGTCGAAGCCGCCCCGCCTCCCAAGATGGATTCTACCTGGAAGCCAGGTGTGTCTCACGCCGCCAGGCCGTCTCGGTCACCGCATTCAAACAAGGAATGTTCATGCAACGTGGACGCTCGCTCCCATATTTTTTCCTTGGGCCAACCCTGCTCATCCTCATCGTTCTGGCGCTGGTTCCGACCGTTTTTGCTATTGCGATTTCCCTGCAGAACAGGACCTTGTCACAGCCAGCGGCTGAATATGTCTGGTTCGCGAACTATGCCGCTCTGTTTACCGATCCACGTTTTCTCAACGCGTTGTGGGTTTCGCTGAAATGGGAAGTCCTGACCGTGGCTCTGACCATGCTGACCGGCGTTGGTCTCGGCGTCGCAATGTTTGAAGCCGCCAGCCCGCGTATGCGAAATCTCCTTTGCCTGCTGTTCATTATTCCGGTGTTATTGCCCCGCGTCTGCGCAGCATTTGTATGGAAATTCGCTTTCCATCCGCTTTATGGCGCCCTGACCTGGCCTATCCGTGAACTGACTGGCGCAACACCCGATATACTTTCGACGCCAATTGGCGCTCTCCTTGCGGTTGCTTTCGTGGATGTCTGGCAATGGGGGCTGTTTTTTGCGGTCATCGTCCTGAAATTGCTCGAAGCGTTGCCGGTCCAGCCTTTGGAAGCGGCTCGCATTGATCGCGCCAAAAGGTGGGAGATTCATCGCTTCATCACCCTACCGATGCTCAAGACGCCGCTGATCAGCCTTCTGCTGGTCAAAGCCATCGAAAGCCTGCGTTCGTTCGATCTGGTCTACGTGATGACCCGGGGCGGGCCCGGAATCTCGACAGAAACCCTCGACATGTATGCCTATTCGCAAGGCTTCATTGAGTCCGGAAAAATCTCCTACGCCTCGTCAATGGCCGTCATCATGATGCTACTTACCATCGTCATTTTCACTGTTGCCTGGAAGAGATTGAACCGATGAAAATTTCGACCATCCTTCTGCGCGCGCTTCTCGTCTTTGCGGCAGCGCTGGTCGTGTTGCCGTTGCTCTGGACCCTGCTCAATGCGTTCAAGACCAACGCCGATCTTCTGGTCAGTACGCCGAAAATCATCTTTCAGCCCGTCTGGGACAATATGAGCTATGTGCTCAACCGTCGTTCGGTGGCGCGGGCACTTACGAATTCGCTTATCATCTGTTCGTCCGCTGTCGTCATTGGCGCGCTGATTGGCGTGCCTGCTGCCTATGTGATCGCACGATACAAGAACCGTATAACAGCTGAAGCTCAGTTCTTCGTTTTGTCCCTGCGTTTCCTGCCACCTGTGGCAGTGGCCATTCCGATGCTTGTGATCTGGCTTTCGCTTGATCTCTACGACAGCCGCCTTTCTCTCATAGTAACCTATCTGATCATTACCGCATCGATTACGATCTGGCTTTCGGTTCCTGCGTTCGAACGCGTGAGCCTTCACGTTGAGGAAGCCGCCCGGGTCGATGGACTTGGACGCTATGGAACTTTTTTCCGAATTGCCCTGCCGATTGCCAGATTTCAGATATTCGGAGCCATCGCTTTCTCCTTCGTGCTGGTCTGGAATGAATTCCTTCTAGCAATGATGCTGACGGCATCTCGCGCCAAAACGCTGCCAATCATAGCTTCTGAGATGTCTCAGCTTGGCATGAATGTGCCATGGGGCATTCTGAATGCCGCTGTCGTTCTTCTCTCCCTTCCGCCTTTAATTCTGCTTGGGCTTCTTGCCGGCGGGTTGAATGCCGTCTTCACCAAAAAACAAAATCAGGAATGATCCGATGAAAGCACTTGTTCTGGAACGCATCGGCGAATTGAATCTGCGCGAAATTGAATTGCCTACCGAGATGGGGCCGGATGACGTTCGTATCAAATTGCACACCGTAGGCGTATGCGGGAGCGATGTGCATTATTATACACATGGGCGTATCGGAGATTTCGTGGTCGACCAGCCTATGGTACTTGGTCATGAAGCAGCAGGCACGGTGGTCGAGGTCGGCGGGAACGTAACGCATCTAAAGCCGGGAGATCGGGTATGCATGGAGCCGGGCATTCCAAATCCGCTCTCGCGTGCTTCGAAGCTTGGCCTCTATAACGTCGATCCTGCTGTGCGCTTCTGGGCGACCCCGCCCGTCCACGGAATTCTTTGCCCCGAAACGGTTCATCCTGCAAACTTCACATATAAACTGCCGGACAACGTCTCTTTTGCAGAAGGCGCGATGGTGGAGCCTTTTGCCGTGGGCATGCAGGCGGCAACGCGCGCGCGCATCAATCCAGGCGACACGGCCGTTGTGACCGGCTGTGGGACAATCGGCATCATGGTTGCGCTTGCGGCCCTGGCGGGAGGCTGTTCCCGCGTTCTGATCTCGGATTTCTCGGACGCCAAGCTGCAACTTGCAGAAACTTATGACGGCATTACGGGCATCAATCTTGGCGAAACCAACATCGTGGAAGCGGTCAACGATGCTACCGGAAATTGGGGAGCGGATATCGTCTTTGAATGTTCGGGAGCGGCGGCAGCCGTACGGGACTTGTTCAAGATAGTGCGCCCCGGTGGCACGGTGGTGCTGGTTGGCCTGCCTCCCGAACCCGTTCTGTTCGACATTTCGGCAGCGACGGCTCGGGAATGCCGGATCGAAACAGTCTTTCGCTATGCGAACGTGTTCGATCGCGCTCTTGCCCTGATCGCTGCAGGCAAGGTTGACCTCAAGCCGCTGATCTCAGGGGTATTTCCTTTCGAGCAATCCATTGCCGCTTTCGATCGCGCGGCAGAAGGTCGTGCAACCGACATCAAGCTGCAGATCATCCTGCACGGGGAGAAAAACTGATGTCTACCGTGGAATGCCGGTCCATACTGAAACGATATGGCGCGCAGGAAGTCATCCGTGATTTCAACCTTGAAATCAGTGATCATGAGTTTGTAGTTTTTCTTGGCCCGTCCGGCTGTGGAAAATCCACGATCTTGAGAATGATTGCCGGGCTTGAGGAAATCACAGGGGGCGATCTTCTGATCGGTGGCCAACGGATGAACGATCGCGATCCGGGTGACCGCGGTATTGCCATGGTGTTCCAGAACTACGCGCTCTATCCGCATATGACTGTTCGGGAGAATGTCATCTTCGGGTTGGAGCGGGCGGGCATATCCAAGCAGGCCATTGCCGACCGACTTGCACCGGTCGTCACGGCTCTGGGGCTTGAGACGTATATGGCACGCAAACCGTCCGAATTGTCGGGCGGCCAGCAACAACGCGTTGCAATTGCGCGAGCAATGATAAAGACGCCCGAAGTGTTCCTTTTCGATGAACCGTTATCCAACCTGGACGCAAAATTGCGCGGAAGCCTGCGGGTGGAGATCGCCAATCTTCATCATGAATTGAAGACTACCAGCATCTATGTCACTCACGACCAACTCGAGGCGATGACATTGGCTGACCGGATCGTGCTGATGAAGGATGGGCGCATAGAGCAGATGGGAACGCCTGAGGAAATCTATCAGGCGCCCGCGACGCTTTTTGCCGCCGGTTTTATTGGCACGCCCAACATGAATTTCTTCGAACTTGACGCCAACGGGGAGAGAATTGGGGGTGAAACCATATGCTTGCCCCGTCCGTCGGGCTTGAAGCCCGGTCCGGTAACAGTTGGTATACGGCCGGGAGCATTCATGCTTAATGAGGCAGGAGGGCACATCCGCGGCGAGATAGAACGCAATGAATTTCACGGCGAGAGCCGTCTGGTTACAGTTCGGGCCGGCAAACATCTCTTCAACATCGCCGTACCCGCTTCGATGCGTCTGCGGGAAGGGCACAATATTGGGCTCGACGTTACCCCCGACAGCCTGCATTTCTTCGACCCGCAGACAGGCTTGCGTAACGCACTGTCCACCGGCTAGCAGGGCGGAACCCGTGCGATCCCTGGAATATTCAGGCAAGAGCGGCTCATGGAGCCGCTTTTAGGTCGCTCTTGCACACCGCCTTTTCGCACGGCTAGCGCACTTCAAGGACTTCGCCGGTGCGACGATCTATGACAACACGCATCTCGTCGTCGCGACGGTCCAGTCCTCGGACAACATAAACGTTTCTGCGCCTTGAGATGCTTTCAACTTCATCCATCCCTTCGCTGCGCGCGATCCGGGCGGCCCTGCGTTCGCTGATTTCCTCGCGACCGTAACGTCGATCTCCATCCGGATTGACCTGGATACCGTTGGGGCCGATTTCAATACTCTGCGCATGTGCGGGAACAGTTGGAATGAAAGCCGAAAGTACCAAAGCTGCGATTGCCGGGAACTTGTACATGGCAGTTATCCTTGCTCGTTTCACGCCCGCCGTCGACATCAACCGATAAGTGCGTCACCAGTTCCCATGGTGGCGGTCAACTCCTCCTAACACTGCGAAGATATTGTGATGAGAAGTGCAATCGGTTTTGCTGTGTCAGGTCTGTCATGGGGTCAAAACCGTGAACGCTTCCCTCTATCTTGCCGTCTTGACAGTACTGCATACACAGCACTACGCTGCAGTAACACGGCAGATTTTTACTGAAGTGAGGGGAGGAATTCATGACTAAAAGTTCAATTATTACAGGACTGGGTCGGGTTTCAATTTCACGGCGCCAGTTTATAACATCGAGCGCACTGGGCGCCGGTGCTCTGCTTCTACCGTCCTTGCCGTCTTTTGCAGCGGACAAGCCCAAAGTGGGTCTGGTCATGAAGTCGCTCGCCAATGAGTTCTTCAAGCAGATGCAGGCAGGTGCCGAGGACTATGCCGCCAAAAACACCGACAAGTTCTCTTTCGCCGCTGTCGGAATGAAGGATGAACGGGATTTCGCCGCACAGGTCGATGCAGTCGAGAATTTCGTCACGCAGCAGTTCAATGTGATCGTGCTGGCTCCGGCAGATTCCAAGGCCATGGTAACGCCGGTCAAAAAGGCTCTGGAAGCTGGCATCAAGGTTATCAACATCGACGTGGCGCTGGATGAAGAGGCGAAAAAGCAGGCCGGTGTCGATCTTGCCTTTTTCGGTCCCGACAACCGCGAGGGTGCAAAGCTCGCAGGCTTGGCGCTTGCCAAGGAACTGGGCAAGGGCGGCAAGGTGGTTATCCTCGAAGGCAATCCCGAGGCCGACAACGCCAAGGAGCGCAAGAAGGGGTTTGACGATGCTGTGGCCGAGGGCGGTCTGACGCTGCTCGATTCCAAGACCGCGCATTGGGAAACGGAAGAAGCCAACACGCTGATGACCAATTTCCTGACGCAATATCAGGACATTCAAGGCGTGATGGCAGCCAACGACTCCATGGCGCTCGGCGTGGTGAAGGCGCTGGATGCCGCTGGAAAATCGGGGCAGATCAAGGTGGTGGGCTTCGACAATATTCCCGCCGTCCAGCCGTTGATCAAGGATGGCAAGATGCTTGCCACTGTCGATCAGTTCGGGGCGCAGATGGCAGCGATGGGCATTGATTACGGCCTCAAGGAACTGGCGGGCGAGAAATTTTCCGGCTGGGTCAAGACGGATATCAAACTCATCACCGCCAAGGATCTCTGAGACATGCCAATCATAGAGCGGCGCTCCAAGCGCCGCTCCGCTTCACCCGGCAGGCAGGAAAAGACATGAAGTCAGCCGACGCCATTTTAAGATTGGAAAATGTCGGCAAGACCTTTCCGGGTGTGGTTGCGTTGAACGGTATCACGCTGGAACTGCAGCGCGGCGAGACACACATCATCCTGGGCGAAAACGGCGCCGGAAAGTCCACCCTCATCAAGCTTCTCGCCGGCATATATCAGCCTGATTCCGGCCAGATTTTTCTGAACGGCCAGCCCTACAACCCAAAGACCCCGCACGACGCGCAGGTTCAGGGTATTCGCATCGTTCATCAGGAACTCAACCTGCTGTCGCATCTTTCCATCGCCGAGAACCTGATGCTGGAAAGCCTTCCGAGGCGCTTCGGGATCATGGATCGGGCAAGGCTGAACAGCCGCGCCGAAGAGCTTCTCGCCGAGGTAGGTCTGGCGGTCGATCCGCGGATGCCGGTCTCGGAGCTGGGCGTTGCGCAAATGCAGTTGGTCGAGATCGCCAAGGCGCTTGGTTATGACAGCAAACTACTGGTTCTGGACGAGCCGACGGCGACATTGACGCCGCCGGAAATCGAGCGGCTGTTTGCGATCATCAAGCGCCTGAAGGCGAAAGGCGTTACCATCATCTACATCTCACACCGTCTGCACGAGGTCTTCGAGATCGGTGACCGCGTAACGGTGTTGCGCAACGGGCGGCTGGTGGAGACACGCGACCTGCAGGGGTTGAGCGTGCCGCATCTGGTCCGCATGATGATCGGCCGCGACATCGCGGATGAATACGGCTTCAACGCTGAAATCAAGCCGGGTCCCGTCGCCTTGGCGGTGAGGAATGTCAGGCGCAACAACGGCGCCCCGCCGGTTTCGTTTTCGGTGCGCCATGGAGAAATTCTCGGCGTCGCCGGTTTGGTCGGATCAGGCCGCACCGAGGTGATGCGCGCAATCTTCGGCGCCGATCCAAGATCGGCAGGGGAAATAGATATAGATGGCAGGCCGGTAGACATCCGTGATCCGCGCGATGCGGTGCGCAACGGCCTTGGCTTCCTGACCGAAGATCGCAAGAGCCAGGGGCTTCTGCTGGATATGCCTGTCTATATCAACGCCACGATCACCGACCTTAAAAAAATTTCGCATGGCGGTCTGCTGGACCGTAGCGTGGAGAAAGGTGCCGTGGCTGAGCTGGTCGAGCGGTTGCGCGTCAAGACGGCATCCATCGACACGCCGGTGCGTAATCTCTCCGGCGGCAATCAGCAAAAAGTGGTTCTGGCAAAATGGCTGTTTCGCGGGTCGTCCACGCTGATCCTCGATGAACCGACACGCGGGGTTGATGTCGGCGCAAGGCGCGAGATTTATCAACTCCTGTGGATGCTGGCCGCCAACCAGAAGGCAATCATCATGATTTCCTCGGACCTTCCCGAGCTGATCGGCATGTGTCACCGCATCATCGTCTTCTCCAACGGCAAACTGGTGGGGGAACTGGACCGGTCGCAGTTCGACCAGGAACGTATTCTTTCGCTCGCTTATCAGGAGCATGTGCACGCATGACGGAACCCACTTCTCCATCTGCCCAACAATCCGACGCTGTCGATCGCCAGAAACTGAAGCGCTTCCTGTTGCGTGATGCGGGTGTGTTTCTGGCGTTGATCCTGATAACGCTGGTATTTTCCTTCACCGCGCCCTATTTCGCAACGCCGGGCAACGCGCTCAAGATTTTCGTTCAGATCGCCATCAACACGGTTCTTGCGGCAGGCATGACCTTCGTTATTCTGACCGGCGGCATAGACCTTTCCGTTGGCTCGGTGCTTGCCTTATGCACGGTCGTGGGCGCACTTATCATGACCTCCGGTCTGGAGCCTGCCTTGTCGATCCCGCTGGCCGTTCTGGCCTGTATTGCCGTCGGCGGGCTTTGCGGGTTCATCAACGGCAAGGTGTCGACCTACTGGAAAATCCCGTCGTTTATTGTCACGCTGGGCATGCTCAATATCGCCGCCGGTGCGGCACGTGTGGTGTCCAACAACTCCACCATTACCGGGCTTCCGCAAGGGTTTGTCGATTTCGGCAATCTGATAGTCGGTGGCTTCCTGCCTTCGATCTTCCTGATCGCGGTGGCAGTGATCGCTGTCGGCTGGTTCGTTCTCCGCTTTACAGTTTTCGGTCGCATGATCTATGCGGTCGGCGCCAATGATGAGGCGGTGCGCCTTTCGGGACATAATCCCGATGCATACAAGATCGCTGCGTTTGTCATTTCCGGCGTCACCGCCGGTATTGCTGCGATTGTCTATCTGCTGCGGCTGAACATTGGCAGCCCGATTGCTGGCGTCGGCTATGAACTCAACGCGATAGCAGCCGTCATCATCGGTGGGACGAGCCTGTTCGGCGGCAAGGGATCAATCGTGGGCACGCTGGCTGGCGCCTGCATCCTGCAGGTTTTGGCTACCGGCCTGCAATTGCTCGGCATCGGTGACAATTACAAACCGATCATTATCGGTACGGTGATCATCCTCGCGGTTATTGTCGATACCTATCGCGAAAGGTTGTTGCGGCGTATTCGCTGACCGCACCATGAAAGGCTTCAACCGGCGCTTTGCATTTGGCATCGCGCCGGGTTTTGGATTACGCCTATTTCTTTGTGGCGGTTGTCAGCGGGACAACGATCTTTTTCCAGAACTTGTCTTCATCGATGTAGTTCTGAATGGCGGCCTTCTGAGTGCCTACCGGTCCCCGTCTTGCCTCACCATTGCCTCCAATATCGTTGTTGGTGAACGCAAGGCTTCGGCCATAGTCCAGGCCCATCTCCGTGTTCACGTCCACATAAACACCGGTGGCAGACGCAGATGTTCCATCCTTGGGACGAGGCGCATTGTTCCATGCGAGCACAATTGACGGGTCGATGACATAAGCGGCTGCAAACAGGTCCCATACATTGTCGGGTCCGAAAGTGGTTCCGCCTTTCGCCTTGATACGTTCCTCCCGGGCAAGCCAGAGTTTCTGAATGCCCGGAACGCTGCCGTCGACCATTTTTCGATAGAGGTCTTCCGGCATTCCGCCCGTATGTTCATTGGCCTCCAGACCCGAAATCACCTGATTTCCATACGCCTTGAAAGTTTCGGAATTTGGATCGCCCCATTTTGACCGGACGCTGATCTTGGCGGCTTCAGGGTCGGCCCACCAGTTGAACTCCGCCGATGCTGACGAATTTCCGGGTACATAGAAAGCACCGCCCATATAGACGATTTCGGCGACCTTCGACGGAAAGCTTGGGTCCTTGAGAATGGCGCGTGCGATATTGGTGAGTGGGCCGATGGCTACCAGTTTGACCTGACCGGGATATTTATTGACTGTATCGACCAGAAAATCGACGGCGTCCCTGTTGCCATCCGGGTCGGGATTATCCAGGCCATAAACCCGTTTATAGGATGGCGCCTCGCCATATTTGTGTTTGTAAACGTCGGACCATTTTGCTGTGGGGTCGGCATCAATCTCGTTGCCCGCATCCGGTCGCAGATAGCCGCCCCAGCCGGTGATGGGGCTGATCTGCAATTCAGCCGCGAGCACTTCCGGCGTGGCTTTGTTCCCTCGCCAGTTGCGAATGCCGTATCGGCTGCCTTCATAGATAGGCACGTCGGAGCCAAGCGCCTCCAACTGTCGGACACCTGCGGCCACACCGGCCGGCATGGGGGTGTTTCCGGACACGACCGTCACGCCGAGCAGGTCGATGTTGGGAGCCCGCTCAAGCAGAAGCATGGCGGTGCCATCGTCGAAGAGTTCGACCATGTCCGCGTCCAGAATAACTTTGGTGCGGGATTCCTGCGAGAATGCGACGCCGGATACTGCCAGCGAGCAAGTCAAAGTCCAGGCAAAGATAGACGGCCTGATATCCATTCTGTCCTCCCTTTATGGTAAGCGGCGTGGGTAAAACGCTGCATCAGGATAGGATATCATGCAGTTTTTCTTGTCAATGTAAGTATATTTAAAATTATATATCGCAAAGGACTGCAATTAAGTGGTTTGTGAAATAAGGGTCTAATCTTGAGACCCATTACCGCGAAACAATCCGGCGTGGGTTGCCGGTCGGCGTAACAGGCCGACCGACGAAGTTTTTATGCCAGCCTTACTTCTGCCAGCTCTTGACCAGTTCATCGTAATTGACGGTGATTGGCTTTTCCTTCTCGTTTTCGATCTTCAGCTGCGGAGCGAGATTGCCCTTGGAAACGGCATCCTTGTTCCAGAATTCGATGTCATGTTCCTCGGCGAGCTTCGGTCCGATGTCACCCTGAACCCCGGCGCGCTCCAGACGTGAGAGGACTTTTTCCTGTTCGGCGCAAAGGGAATCCATCGCTTCCTGTGCCGTCTTTGCGCCGGAAGACGCATCGCCGATGGCCTGCCACCATAGCTGAGCCAGCTTCGGATAGTCGGGTACGTTAGTGCCGGTCGGCGACCATTGTACGCGGGCCGGAGAACGATAGAACTCGACCAGACCGCCAAGTTTCGGTCCGCGATCGGTGAAGCTTTGATGATGGATCGTGGAATCGCGGATGAAGGTCAGTCCCACATGGCTCTTTTTCACATCGACCGTCTTCGACGTGACAAACTGCGCATAGAGCCACGCGGCCTTGGCGCGGTCATCTGGCGTGGACTTCATCAGCGTCCATGAGCCGACGTCCTGATAGCCAAGCTTCATGCCGTCTTTCCAGTAAACACCGTGCGGGGAGGGGGCAACGCGCCACTTCGGCGTTCCGTCCTCATTCACGACGGGGAGACCCGGTTTGGCCATGTCCGCAGTGAATGCCGTGTACCAGAAAATCTGCTGGGCGATGTTGCCCTGCGAAGGAACGGGACCGGATTCGGAGAACGTCATGCCTTGCGCTTCCGCTGGAGCATAGGCCTTGATCCAGTCCAGATATTTCTGGATCGCATAGACTGAAGCGGGTCCGTTGGTGTCGCCGCCGCGTGCGACGCACGAACCGACCGGACGCGACTGGTCATCGACCTTGATGCCCCACTCATCGACCGGCAGGCCGTTCGGCAAGCCCCGGTCACCGTTACCGGCCATGGAAAGCCACGCATCGGTAAAGCGCCAGCCGAGTGACGGGTCCTTCTTGCCATAGTCCATATGGCCGTATACCTTCTTGCCATCGATTTCGCGACCGGTGAAGAACGCGGCAATATCCTCATATGCCGACCAGTTGACGGGAACGCCGAGGTCATAACCGTACTTCGCCTTGAAGTCGGCCTTGTTCTTTTCATCGTTGAACCAGTCGTAACGGAACCAGTAGAGGTTCGCGAATTGCTGGTCGGGAAGCTGATAGAGCTTCTTGTCCGGAGCGGTGGTGAACTTGCTGCCGATGAAATCATCCAGATCAAGGCCCGGATTGGTAACGTCCTTGCCCTCATTGGCCATGAAATCGGTCAGGTTGCGGACCTGCTGGTACCGCCAGTGCGTGCCGATCAGGTCGGAGTCGTTGACCCAGCCGTCATAGAGATTCTGGCCGGTCTGCATCTGCGTCTGGATTTTCTCGACGACATCCCCTTCCTGGATAATGTCGTGCGTGACCTTGATACCGGTAATGGCGGTAAAAGCGGGGGCCAGCACCTTGGATTCATAGTCGTGGGTGGTCAGGGATTCGGAAACGACCTTGATGTCCATGCCCTGGAAGGGCTTGGCTGCATCGATGAACCATTGCATTTCCTTTTCCTGGTCGGCGCGCGAAAGGGATGAAAGGTCACCGATTTCCTTGTCGAGGAACTGCTTTGCCTCATCCATTCCTGCTGAAGCTGCGCCTGTCATTGCCAGCACGATGAGTGCCGTAGTCGTCATTAGATGCCGTCGCATGTTGATCCTCCCAAAGCTTGCGAGTGCATATCGACTTTCGGGCGCGGTATGTCCCCCGGGCCCACTACTGCATGAAGCGGACCTATTCCGCTTCGGACACCTTAAACAAAGCGAAATACGCCAATGGCGTAGGCCACCGAGAGGGCGACAGCCCACCACAGGCTCGGACCAACCAGTCCAAGCCATGCCAGATTGATGAATGCGCTGCCGAGCAACGAAATGAACAGACGGTCGCCGCGCGTAGTCTCGAACCCCAGGATGCCGTTGCGTGGTGCGCCTCCGGGGGAAGCATATTCCCAGACACCCATTCCAACGAGCAGGGCGGCGATACCGCAGAAAAAAGCGGCGGTCTGCCAGGTCCAGGCCATCCATGAGAAGTCGGGCAGATGAAACATGTCAGACCCTCCCCAGGGCGAAGCCCTTGGCGATGTAATTGCGGACAAACCAGATCACCAGTGCGCCGGGTATCAGCGTCAGAACGCCAGCGGCAGCAAGCAATCCCCAGTCCATTCCGGCAGCCGAAACAGTGCGTGTCATTGTGGCCGCGATGGGTTTCGCGTCCGTGGTCGTGAGGGTTCGTGCAATCAGCAGCTCGACCCATGAGAACATGAAACAGAAGAAGGCTGCCACACCGATGCCTGATGCGATCAGCGGCATAAAAATCTTCACGAAGAACTTTGGAAACGAATAGCCGTCGATATACGCTGTCTCGTCGATTTCTTTCGGTACGCCGGACATGAAGCCCTCGAGAATCCACACGGCCAGCGGCACGTTGAACAGGCAATGCGCCAGTGCGACCGCAATATGCGTATCGATGAGCCCGAATGCCGAATAGAGCTGGAAGAACGGCAGGGCGAACACTGCCGGAGGCGCCATGCGGTTGGTCAGAAGCCAGAAGAAAAGATGTTTGTCTCCCAGAAAATGGTAACGCGAGAAGGCATAGGCCGCCGGTAATGCCACCGAGACTGAAATCACCATGTTCATGACAACATAGATGATCGAGTTGATATAACCCGAGTACCAGGCGGAGTCGGTGAAGATGGCGCGATAGTTTTGCAGCGTCGGCTCATACGGAAACAGCGTCAGCGACGTCAGGATTTCCTGATTGGTCTTGAAGCTCATATTGATGAGCCAATAGATCGGGATCAGAAGCAATATGATGTAGATTGTCGGTATAAGCCAGCCGAACCGCGACGTCTCGCGTCTGCTCGCGCGTTGTCTGACGGCGCTGGCATCCGGTGCAATCGCATCCACGCGACCCATAGAGGCTCCATGTACGGCGTTCATCTTATGCCTCCTGATCGTGGCTGGTCATGACGGTGTAGAACACCCATGACAGCAGCAGGATGATAAGGAAGTAGATCAACGACATGGCCGCCGCCGGTCCAAGATCGAACTGCCCCAGCGCCATCTTGACCAGATCGATCGACAGAAATGTCGTCGAATTGCCTGGTCCGCCGCCCGTCACCACGAACGGTTCGGTATAGATCATGAAGCTGTCCATGAAACGGAGCAGTACAGCAATCAGGAGAACGCGCTTCATCTTGGGCAGCTGGATGTAACGAAACACCGAGAACCGCGAGGCTCCGTCAATCCTTGCGGCCTGATAGTAGGCATCGGGAATGGATACGAGGCTTGCATAGCACAACAGCACCACGAGGCTGGTCCAGTGCCATACGTCCATGAGGATGATTGTTACCCAGGCATCGAACGGATCGTTGACGTAATTGTAATCCAGCCCCAGCCAGTTGGCGTAATAGCCGAGCAGGCCGATGTCACTGCGCCCGAAAACCTGCCAGATCGTGCCGACCACGTTCCATGGTATCAGCAGGGGCAGTGCCATGGTGACGAGGCACACCGGAACCCAGAAACCTTTTTTGGGCATGTTGAGCGCAATCAGGATGCCGAGAGGTATCTGGATAGCCAGAACGATGAACGAAAAAATGAGATTACGCCCGAGCGCATCCCAGAAGCGGCTGGAGTGAAGAATCTGTTCGAACCAGTCTGTTCCGGCCCAGAAGAACTGATTATTGCCAAATGTATCCTGCACCGAATAGTTCACTACCGTCATCAGCGGAATGACTGCGGAAAAGGCGACCAGCACCAGCACCGGCAGGACCATGAACCAGGCTTTGTTGTTCCAGCTTTTCTCCATGGTCAGCCCTCCATCCCCACACGCCAGGAATCCGCGAATATGCCGATAGCCTTCGGATCGAAGGTCACACGCGGCTCCGCGGGTATGTCCTCATCCTCGCCGACCACCACTGCCAGTTTCTGCCCTTCAAAGCCCGCGCGCACGATGCGGTAACGCCCGATATCCTCAATCTTGTCGATACGGATTGGCATGCCTTCACGACCGAGCTTTACAAACTCCGGCCGGATGCCCAGCTCGATTTGTGTCGAATGGCCAATCTGAGGAGTGCCGGGCAGGGAGATGGTTTGCGCGCCGACCGTGGCAGTTTGGCCGTCAATCCGGGCGGGCATGAGGTTCATGCCTGGAGAGCCGATGAAATAGCCGACGAATGTGTGCTTGGGGCGTTCGAACAGTTCAGCGGGCGTGCCGATCTGCACGATTTCTCCATTATGCATCACCACTACCCTGTCGGCGAATGTCAGCGCCTCGGTCTGGTCATGCGTGACATAAACCATGGTGAAACCCGATTGACGGTGCAGCCGCTTCAGCTGCGAACGCAGCACCCATTTCATATGTGGATCGATAACCGTCAGCGGTTCATCGAACAGGATCGCGTTGACGTTTGCGCGTACCAGACCTCGACCCAGTGAAATCTTCTGCTTCTGATCCGCAGTCAGTCCGCGTGCCCGTCGCCCGGCAATGCCGCCGAGATCGGTCATTTCGAGAATGTCCTTCACGCGGCGCTCCACTTCCGCTTCCGGCATGCGACGGTTGCGCAGGGGAAAGGCAAGATTGTCGAAAACAGTCATCGTGTCGTACGCGACGGGAAACTGGAAGACCTGCGCAATGTTACGGTCCTCGGTCGCCAGGCCGGTCACGTCCTGTCCATCGAAAAGAATGCGCCCCTCGGTCGGCTGCAGAAGACCGGAGATTATGTTGAGCAGGGTCGTCTTGCCGCAACCGGACGGGCCGAGCAGCGCATAGGCACTGCCGTCCTCCCACTCATGATTGACCATGTTCAGGGCGTATTCGCCTGCGGCCTGCGCCTTGGCATTATAGGCGTGGCGGATATGATCAAGAGTGATACGTGCCATCGCCGTCCTCCTATGCCGCCAAGCCGGCCGCGTGGCCGACGGCGCGACCGCTCTCATCGAATGCCATCAGATGCCGCGTGTCGAGGTAGACTTCGATTTCGCGGTCCGGTTCGATGATCTGGATACCGTGCGCCAGCATGACCCAGCGGTCGCCTTCGTAATCGAGATGGATGAAGCTTTCCGATCCGGCGATTTCGGACACAAGTGTTCGCGCCCGAATGGGAACTGTAGCGTTTTCCGCTGGACGGACGAGCAGATGATGCGGCTGGAACGCGATGGTTAGCGGACCGTCGCTTATATGGGCCAGCTGGCCCGGCACGGCGATGGCGGGGCGATCCGCCCGCAGGAAACGATCACCGGACTTGACCATGCGAGCCGTGTTCAAAGGCGGATCGGCAAATGTGCGTGCTGTGATGAGGTCGAGCGGGCGGCGATAGACGTCGATTGTTCTGCCAAACTGTGTGATGTGGCCTTCCGAAAGCGCAGCCGTATTGCCGCCGAGCAGCAGGGCCTCGGAAGGCTCGGTGGTTGCGTAGACGAAGATAGCGCCGGATTCGGCAAAGATGCGCGGCAGTTCCTCGCGTAATTCCTCCCGCAATTTGTAGTCGAGATTGGCCAGCGGTTCGTCGAGCAGGACGAGATTGGCCTTTTTCACGATGGCACGCGCGATCGCAGTGCGCTGTTGCTGGCCGCCGGAAAGGTTAAGCGGTGTTCGGTCCAGATAGGGCGTCAGCTTCAGAAGCTCTGCGGCCTTGCGAACCTCACTGTCGATTTCCGACTGAGACTTTCCTGCGATACGCATCGGCGAAGCGATGTTTTCATAAACGGTCAAGGCCGGGTAATTGATAAATTGCTGATAGACCATCGCCACATTGCGCTTCTGCACGGGCATGCCGGTAACATCCTGCTCGTCGAACAGAATTGAGCCTTCGCTTGGCTTGTCCAGTCCAGCCATGAGGCGCATGAGGGAGGTCTTGCCGGACAAGGTTGGTCCGAGCAACACATTCAGGCTCCCGCGTGGCAGGACCAGATTTGTCGGATGGATATGAGTGGCTCCTCCGACCGTCTTCGAGATATTTCGCAGTTCCAGCATATGTCCCGAGGCCTCCTCCAACCGTCGGAATTATTGCGCTTATTGGCATATCCTCTCAATATGGACTTCAAGGGGCTGTGCCTTATCCCTTGTGAGCAACTTGTGTCCTGCAAGCCGTTTCCGTGCTTCTTCGGAAAACACGCATATTCCAGTGCCATTCCGAACGCTGCCGAAGATGTGTTTCGCCAAAGGCTCCGCCCACCTTACCACAACCCCGGGCCGGGTGCTCGATGCGCGACAGTCTGCGGGCGCAACCGTGAGGCCGCGGCCTATGCTCGAGCAAACTCGAGGCGGATTACTTGGATAAGCATATAGCTTGCAGCTTTTGTCTAAGAAGAGGGCATGCGCATTAGCAACTGACATGTTCCTCCACCTGATCACACGTTCAGCCTTTGCGAGTGTGAAAGCCAAACAATGAAAATCGAAAACAAAAGGAAAGTCAAATGAAGATAATTGTTGCGTCCATGAAGAGAGGCGACCACGGCCTCGCTTCGCGACTAATGAGCGACCAAAGCCGTTCGCAGGCCCGCTGAGGTCAGCCTATCGAGACAAGCTCACGCGGAAGGGCATTCATCGTTTCCGCTCCGTGTGCGGTGATGAGGAATTGTTCCTCTATCATCAGCGCCCCCACGCCGTTTGCATAGAACGGAGCTTCCACAGCAAGCACCATATTAGGTTCAAAGACCATGGTGTTGGCATGCGAAATAAAGGGCCATTCCTCTATCCCGAGCGCTGAGCCGACGGAATGCCCGAAATGCCCGCGATAATATTCGCTGAAACCATGACGCCGCATGGTGGAGAGCATTGTTTCGTGGACCTGTCCGAATGTATTGCCGGGCTTCAGCAAGGCGATACCGGCATGGAACGTTTCAAAAAGCGCGTCGTAAATCTGCTTGGCAAGCGGCGCAGGCTCACCGTAGACATAGGTGCGCGCGCCATCTGAAGAATAGCCGTTCACCAGTGTGCCGACATCGGCCTTGATGAGGCCGCCTTCCGCCAATTGCGCCGCCGGGTTCTGCAGGTCAGGCCCGGTCGAGATATAAGCCCAGTGGCCGGACAGGCGCTGTCCGTGTGCTTCGGCGGCGCTTGTCGCTCCAGCCAGCCAGGCGTCGGAAAGCCCTGCCGCCGTGACGCCGGACCGCGCTGTCGCCGCCATTCTCTGCAAGCCGCCTTCCGCATAACGGGCGGCATTGCGCAGAAACTCGATCTCGCGGGCGCTCTTTATCAGGCGCAGTTGCTTGACGATGCGAGAGGCATCGCGCCATTGCACCGAGGGCAGGACTGCTTTCAGGCGCTCAAAATCGGCAGCCGGTACGAATTCGAGGTCGATCCCGATGCTCGCCCGAGCGAGGCCCCGTTCGGCAATCACGTCGGCAAGTAGCTGAAAGGCTGCCCTCTGGTCGAAGGTTTCCGGGCGCGGGCCGATATTGCCGCTCTCGCGATAGGCTGCGTTAATGTCTTCGATCGTGCGCGCGCCATGAACCGTAACGGCGTCGATCCAGATTCTGTGCGAGCGAAAGTCGATGTCATCAGTCGTGGTACCGGCTGCCGCCAGAGCCTGATCGCTGATAATGGCGCTTGAACGTGTCGAGGCATCTGCCGGAACAAGCGCTATGGCAGAGCCGGCGCGCCCCCACATTGTCGCCACGCCCGCCGCAATCCCTGTTGCATAGCGAAAGTTTTCAGGCTGAAAAAGCACCAAAGCCTCCAGGCCTTCCGCAGTAAGCAGTTCCTGTGCGCGGTGCCGGTCCATATAGCTCATGGCTGATCTTTCAAGGTTGGTGCTTTGTCGGTGTGGCTTATATCGGATGGTCCGAGCTGGCGTCCGGATGGTTTATCCAATCGATTGACTCTTTATAGAATAAATTTCTAATAATTCTCACTATCTCATCGTGTCGCCGCTTACCGATGCTCTCTCCGTCGCGGTATAACCGTCGTCAAGGCATGTTTCTCGAAAGCGGTACCGGTTTCGAAGTAAGACAGGCGCAAAAACAAATAGATAGAGTATTCCCGATAAAGCGGGAAATGCTCTGACGGAGAGCCCGGAAGGGCGCTTTCCACGCAGGAGAATAATATGGGCGGCTTCAACATTCGCAATCGCAAATCGGGATTGGCCTACTGGGGGCTGAGTGCAGCATTGGCCGTGGCCCTTGGTGCGGGTTCGTTCAGCCAGGCGCTGGCACAGGAAAGCGACCCCGACGCGACAATCAATATAGGTTCGCTCTATGAGCCGCAGAACCTCGATAATACGGCAGGCGCAGGGCAGGGCATCAACGAAGCGTTCAACGGCAATGTCTATGAAGCCCTCTTCCGGCTGGCCGATGACGGAAAGGTCGAGCCGGTCCTGTCGAAGGATTACAAAGTCAGCGATGACGGGCTTACCTATACGTTCAAGCTGCAACCGGGCGTGACATTTCACTCGGGCGCACCGCTGACTTCCAAGGATGTGAAGTTTTCCATCGAGCGCGTTGCCGCGCCGGAATCGAAAAGCTCGCGCAAAAGCAGTTTGAAATCCATTTCGGCTATCGAGACCCCTGACGATGAGACGGTTGTCGTCAAGTTGTCGTCGCGCTCGATCTCCCTGCCATACAATTTGAGCTATGTATGGGTGGTGAACGATGAAGCGAAGGATTTGCAGTCGAAGGAAGATGGGACCGGACCTTACGAGCTGGAAGACTGGCGTCGCGGTTCATCGCTGGCCATGAAGCGCTTCGATAAATATTGGGGAGCCAAGCCGAAAAACGGTGAGGTGGTGTTCCAGTATTTCACCGATGCGAGCGCGCTCAACAATGCATTGCTGACCGGGTCCGTCGATATCATCACGTCGGTCCAAAGCCCGGATTCGCTGGCACAGTTCAAGGACAATCCGGATTTCACCGTCAGTGAAGGGCAGTCCACTACCAAGCTGCTTCTAGCCTATAACGACCGCGTTGCGCCATTCGACAATGTGAAAGTACGCAAGGCACTTGCTCGCGCCATCGATGATCAGAAGCTGCTGAAGGCCGTATGGGGCGATTATGGCACGCTGATCGGCTCCTTCGTGCCGCCGACCGATCCGTGGTATGTCGATCTTACAAAGGTAGACGCCTATGATCCCGAAAGCGCCAAGGAGCTTTTGAAGGAAGCCGGTTATCCAGACGGCTTCACCTTCACCATCGACACGCCAAATTACGACCCGCACCCGATTGCCGCGCAGTTCATCCAGAGCGAACTGGCCAAGATCGGCGTAACGGTCAAGATCAACGTCATTACCGCCAATGAATGGTACACGAAGGTCTACAAGGCCCATGATTTCCAGGCCACCTTGCAGGAGCATGTGAACCACCGGGACATCGTGTTCTATGGCAATCCTGATTTCTACTGGGGTTATAACAATCCGAAGGTTGTCGATCTCATCAAGGAAGCGGAGGCGAGCGCGACCACGGACGAACAGACTGCAAAACTGACCGAGGCCAACAAGATCATTGCCGAGGACGCGGCCAGCAACTGGTTCTATCTCTATCCGCAGATCGTCGTTTCAAAGAAATCGGTCAGCGGTTACCCCCTCAACGGCCTGAATTCGCAGTTCTTCGCCTATGACATCATGAAGGCGGAATAATACCGCCTGTCGATATCGAGAACACGAACTCGACAGACCGCGCCGCCTGAATTATTTTCCGGCGGCGTTGTCACATTTGCATGAGGGTCTGAGCGCTGCCCCTCACATCGGAGAGGTAAACCCTATTTTCGCCTATGTCATACGCCGCTCGGCCATACTGGTCCTGTCGGTTCTCATCGCATCGATCGTACTGTTTCTGCTGTTGCGCCTGTTGCCGGGTGATCCTGCCAATGCGCTCGTTTCCGTAGGCGCGGATGCAGCGCAGATCGAGGCCGCGCGCAAACAGGTCGGGTCGGACCTGCCTCTCTATGAACAATTCCTGCGCTTCATCGGCAGTCTTTTGCGCTTCGATCTCGGTAATTCCTTCGTAAGTGGAGCACCGGTTCTGAGCGAAATCGGCAAGCGTCTGATCGTGACCGTGCCTTTGACGCTGATGGCCTTTCTCGTTGCCATCATCGTCGCGGTGCCGCTCGGTATCCTGTCGGTCGTGCGCCAGAACCGCTGGTATGGATCGCTTATATCTGTCGTTTCCCAGTTGGGTATCGCCGTGCCGGTTTTCTGGATCGGGATTCTCCTCGTCTGGATTTTTGCCGTCAAGCTGCGGTTGTTTCCCTCCGGCGGCTTTCCATCGCGCGGATGGCAGTCGGCGCCTGCTGCTTTTCAGGCGCTTGTATTGCCGGTCGCGACCATTGCCATCGTCATGTCGGCATCGTTGATCCGTTATGTTCGTTCCGCCACGCAGGATGTGCTTGGCAGCGATTATCTTCGCACCGCGCGGGCACTTGGCGCGACGTTCTCGCAGGCGCTCGTCCGTCACGGTATCCGCAACGGCGCGGTTCCCGTAATCTCCATTCTGGGGATCGAACTTGCATCGACATTGCTGGGTGCGGTTGTGGTCGAGCGCGTATTTTCGCTTCCCGGCCTCGGCTCGATGCTTCTGCTGGGCATAGAGCAGCGTGACTATCCTAACGTTCAGGGTGTGCTGTTCGTCTCGACGCTTCTGGTGCTGCTGGTGGGCTTTGCCGCGGACCTGCTGCAACGGCTGATCGACCCTCGTCTGCGCCAGCGATCAGCGGGAGGCGGAGCATGACGGAACCTGTGCAAATGGAGCTTTCCCATCCCCAGCCAGCCTACCGGTTGCCGTGGCCGCTGGTCGCGGGAGGATTGCTGCTCGGAGGGCATCTGGTTGTCGCTCTCCTTACGCTGGTGTGGACCCCATACGGCGTCGGCGAAATGGTGGGCGGACGGCTGGAAGCGCCTTCATGGCTGCATTGGGCCGGTACGGATCGTCTGGGACGCGATCTGATGACCCAAATCATGATCGGTTCACGCATTGCGCTTGTCGTCGGCTGCGGAGCCATCGCGATCAGCGCGGTAATTGGCGTGACGCTGGGTGTCCTCGCAGCCTTTGCGACACAGACGCTCGATGACGTTCTGGCTGCAACGCTCGATATCCTGATAGCCTTCCCCACGCTGCTGCTGGCCATGCTGATCGTTGCTTCCAGCGATGGCGCCAGCCTCACGACAGCGATAGTGGCCATCGGCATTGCCGGTTCGGCCATCGTGGCGCGTCTGACCCGCATCCTTGCCAAGCGCGTTCTGGCGATGGATTACATCACCGCCTCGCGTATTTCCGGCACATCCTGGTTCGGATTGGTCCGCATCCATGTGCTGCCGAATATCTGGCCGACATTGATCGTGAATTTCGCGCTCCAGTTCGGGCTGGCGGTCATCGCGGAAGCATCGCTTTCCTATCTCGGTCTAGGCGCTCCGCCGCCCAATTCCTCCTGGGGGCGATTGCTTCAGGAAGCGCAGGCGTCGGTTTATACGGCGCCCTTTGGCGCGATAGCGCCGGGTCTGGCGCTCGTGTCGCTGGTGATCGGGCTCAATCTGTTCGCAGACGGGCTGCGCGATGTGGCGGACCCGACGCGAAGGAGGCGACGTTGAGTACTTTGCTGCAAGTAGAGAATCTTCATATTGAAACCGGCGGCAAGCCGCTGGTCGCGGGCGTTTCGCTGTCTGTCGGCCAGGGAGAACGGGTCGGCCTGATCGGCGAATCCGGTTCAGGCAAGTCGCTGACGGCACTTGCAATCATGGGGCTTTTGCCGGACGGGATGCGTGCAAGCGGATCGGTCATGCTCGATGACCGTCAGGTCATCGGCGCACGCGACCGTGACTTGGTGCCGTTACGCGGCCAGAGCGTCGCGACGGTGTTTCAGGAGCCGATGACGGCGCTCGATCCCCTGATGCGGATCGGCAAGCAGGTCGGTCTGGTCGTCCACCGGCGCGCCGCAAGAGATGGCCGCAGGCTGGGAAAGAGTGAATTGAACGCACAGGTCCATGCACTTCTGGAACGCGTATCCCTGCCAGACCCGGAACGTATTGCCCGCTCCTGGCCGCATGAAATATCGGGCGGCCAGCGCCAGCGCGCAGCCATCGCCATGGCTCTTGCCTGCCGCCCCAAGCTTCTGATTGCAGACGAGCCGACGACAGCGCTCGATGTAACCACGCAGGCCGAGATTTTGAAACTGCTGGAACAGCTGGTGCGGGACGAGGGGATGGGGCTTCTGTTCATCAGCCACGATCTGCCGGTGGTCGCCACCGTTACCGAACGTGCGCTGGTTCTGCGGCAGGGACAGCTGATAGAAGAAGGGCCGGTCGCGGAGCTCTTCACCAACCCGCAGCAACCCTACACGCAGGGGCTCGTGTCTGCTGCGCGGGCGTTCGATGCTGCGCTGGAGGTTGCGCGATGACGTTGATGGATCTTTCGCGCGTTTCCTTCGCCTATACAGGCGGCAAGACGGTCCTGCACGATGTCGATCTGAGGCTTGAAACCGGAAGCAATCTCGGCATTGTCGGTGAGTCCGGATCAGGCAAGACGACCATGTTGAAATTGCTGCTCGGATTGCAGCGCGCTTCTTCGGGGAATGTATCGTTTCGCGGCCATCCTCTGGATATCCGCAATCGCAGTTTCATGCGCGACTTCCGCCGTTCCGTCCAGGCGGTTTTTCAGGATCCCTATTCATCGCTCGATCCGCGTCAGCGCGTATTCGACATTATCGCGGAACCGTTGCGATCCCTGAAAATCCAGACTGATATTGCGCAGGCAGTTGCACAGGCGCTTGCTTCCGTCGATCTGCCGGCGGATGCGGCTCGCCGCTATCCGCACGAGTTTTCAGGCGGCCAGCGCCAGCGCATCGCCATTGCCCGGGCGATCGTCTCGCAGCCCGACCTCATCATCGCCGACGAGGTGGTAAGTGCTCTCGACCTCACGACGCGCGCCCGCATCATCGACCTCATGCGCTCACTTTCAGAACGGACCACTTTCGTGGTGGTGTCGCACGATATTGCGCTGGTCGCCCTGCTATGTGAACGGCTGATCGTTCTGGAAAAGGGCCGGATCGTGGAGCAGGGCAATACGCGGGATATTCTTTCCGATCCGCAGCATAGCTACACCAGAAAGCTTCTGACGAGTTTGCCGCGGATGCCCGAGCAGGCTTCCTGAGCGCCAAACTGGAAAGGAGCGGCATGACCGCTCCTTTCCTGATGACGCCCGCGGATCGTCAGGATGTTACTTGCGCAGTTCAGCCTCGATCTGATCGAGAACCTGATCCTTGCCGATGCCGGTCAGGAAGGGCAGTCCCTTGATGACGGGCTTGTTCACCGAGGCTGAAATAGGCGTGGTGGAAACAATGAAATCCACATTGTCGGCCAGCGAAGCAACTTCGGTCGCTTTTGCCTGCTGGGCATTGAAGGTGAGCCCGCGCTTTTTCATTTCTTCGGTAACGGTCGCGTTCACCGCCGTGGATGTCGCTACACCCGTGCCGCAAGCGAAGAGAATTGTTTTTATTCTGGCCATGGGTTCCTCCAAGTTCATTCATTAAGAGCGGAGGCGGCCTGATTGAGTGCGACCGCGCTTCCTGTTTGTTTTGAACCACGCATCTTTTCCTAAAACTGTGAAAAAGCTCTCGGGAGACGCTTCATTGCAGCGCGGTTTGAACGTCTTCCAGCGTGCGCGCCGCTTTCAGCCGGTCGAGTGCATCAGCATCCTGTATGGTCGCCATGATCTGCTGCAGTGTTTCAATCTGTTTGTCCTTGTCGTTGATGGCAAGCAGAAAGACATATCCCACAGGAACAGCTTCTTCTGGGTCTTCCATATTGGCAAATTCAATCGGCGATTTCAGCGTCGCCAGGGCAATTCCGGCCTTGAGGACATGCTCGGGGTCCGTGTGAGGCACGGCAACATTCTCCTCGCGCTCAAGCGGCAGTCCCGTGGGCATCGACAGTTCACGACTGACAACGGCATCGGCATAGCTCGGCTTCACATAGCCCAGCCTCTCCAGTTTACCCGCCAGGATGCGGATGATTTCTTCATTGGTTTTCGCTTCGCTCTGAAGCTCAATCGCTTGCGGGTCGAGAAAATCTATCAGGCCAGCTGCCATTGCATTCTCCGTTTTAGACAAGATCGCACGTCGATCTCGACGTGCGACTTTGATTTCTGCGCCGATCACTGCTGCCATCAGGCAGCAATTTCGTCCGCCGGTTCGTCCTCCGCACCTGCGGCGCGTTCCCATGCCAGCGTGTTGCGGCGATAGAGCATGAACAGTGCCGCAATGACCACGGCGATCACAGCGATACCAATAGCACCAAGCCACTGGATGGCCGAGATGATGACATATGGCACCCACAGGAAACCGTCGACCACGGACGTAATCTGCAGGGCGTTTTCAGGCAGCTTGAAGCCCGATGAAACGGCAGCGCTGGTGAACAACGGTGCGAGAGCGTTGGCGACATAGAAGCCGATGGCCAGCGTAATCGTTCCGACGACGACCATGCGGAACACGTTTCCTTTCAGGAGCGGTGCAGTCATGGCGACGATGAACGGAATGACGGCGAGGTCGGCAAACAGGATCACGCGGTTGCCCGGCAGGATGACCGACAGGATGATCGCAATCGGCACGAGAATGAGCGAGGACGAAATCGCCGCCGGATGTCCGATGAGGATAGCCGAGTCGAGGCCGACGAGAAGTTCGCGGTCGCCGGTGCGCTTGCGCACGAATTCCTGCGCCGCGTCCGATACCGGCAACAGGCCTTCCATCAGGATTTTGACCATGCGCGGCAGAAGCAGCATGACCGCTGCAAGCGTCATGCCGGTGCCGAGAACTTTTGCCAGGATAGTTCCGAAATCGCCCGCATTGTAAAATGCTATGAGGCCGAGCACCAGACCGATGATGAGGCCGAGCACGACCGGTTCACCGAACACGCCGAAGCGGCGTTCGATGGTTTCGGTGCTGATATTGATTTTGTTGATGCCGGGAATGCGATCCATGATCCAGTTGAGGATGATCGCAATCGGCAGAATCTGCGCGGAAGCCAGATGCGGTACGGAAACGCCCGGCACGCCATAGAATTGCTGCACGGCGCGCGCGGACCAGTCTGCGAACAACAGCGATAGAGCGGCAACGAGCGCTGCAATGATGATGCCATAGGCGAGGTTGTCGGTTGCAGCGACGACCAGTGAGCCGACAAAGGCAAAGTGCCAGAAATTCCACACGTCCACATTCAGCGTGCGCGTCCAGCGTAGCAGCAGAAGCGCGATGTTGACGAGAATGCCGACCGGAATGACCCATAAGCCCACTGACGAGCCGAAGGCAATTGCAGCAGCGGAAGGCCAGCCGACATCGACGATATCGCGCTTGATGCCGGTATTGGTGACGATGGCCTGCGCCACTTCACCGATAGAGGTGAACATCAGGCCCAGAACCAGATTGATACCGATGAAAGCCACGCCGATGGTCACGGCTGCGCGGAAGGCCTTGCCCACTTTTGCGCCAAGTACGACGGCAATGATGAAGATGACAATCGGCAGCAGAACCGTTGCCCCCAGTGTATCGATTGCCGATTTCAGCCCGCTCAGAAATGCGTCCATTTATTTCTCCTCCCCCCGGGGCACTTTCCCAAAGTGCGCCGAGCTAACAGAACGCCATTATTAGCTCGCACGTATCGACGTTTCAAAAAGTGAACCGGGCGAAACGGCAGAACATTTGTATTCTATATCAAACCAAAGTTGAATAACAATATGGCATCTGGATGCTCCGGCTCGCGGCCCCTGAATGAACACTGGTATTGACTTAAAAACAAATGTTCATTAATCCATAGGGTATCAGAGGAGACTGCGAGAATTTTTGCAGGGAGGTTCAGGAGGAAACGATGGCAACCAATGTGGCGTTGACAGGTTTGGCGCGTGACATGCAGGCGCGTGCGGATAGTGGGCGGCCCATTCGCATCGGCCTGATCGGCTCGGGCGAGATGGGCACGGATATCGTCACGCGCGTTGCGCATATGCCCGGCATCGAAATCGGCGCCATCTCCGAACTGCGTATTCCCAACGCCCTGAAAGCGGTCGATATTGCTTTCCAGGAAGAAGGCCATGGCCGCGAGGTTTCGACCGCTTCCGATCTGACTGCCGCCATGGAGGCGCACAAGGTCGCCGTAACCGACAACGCCGATCTAATCCTTGAAAACGACCTTATCGATGTCGTGATCGATGCGACTGGAGTTCCTGCTGTCGGCGCCGAAATCGGCTTGCGCGCCATGGAGCATGGCAAGCATCTCGTCATGATGAATGTCGAAGCGGACGTCACGATCGGCGCTTACCTGAAAGCGGAGGCCGAACGTCTCGGCGTCACCTATTCACTGGGTGCCGGCGATGAGCCGTCGTCATGCATGGAGCTGATCGAGTTCGTGACCGCGATGGGCCATCCGATTGTGGCTGCAGGAAAGGGCAAGAACAATCCGCTCAACATCGATGCTGTTCCCGACCAATATATGGAAGAAGCCACGCGCCGAAACATGAATGTGCGCATGTTGGTGGAATTCGTGGATGGTTCGAAAACCATGGTCGAAATGGCCGCCATTGCCAATGCCACGGGTCTTGTCCCGGATAAGGCTGGCATGCATGGCCCTGCTGCAACGCTCGACCAGCTCAACAAGACACTGATCCCTGAAAAGGACGGCGGCGTGCTGTCGAAGGTCGGCGTGGTCGATTATTCCATCGGCAAGGGCGTAGCTCCGGGCGTGTTTGTCGTGGCCGACATGTCGCATCCGCGTATTTCCGAGCGTATGGAAGATTTGAAGATGGGCAAGGGTCCATATTTCACATTCCATCGTCCATATCACCTGACTTCCCTCGAAGTGCCGCTCACCTGTGCCCGGGTGGTGCTCTACGGCAAGCCGGACATGGTGCCGCTTTCAAAGCCGGTCGCGGAAGTGGCCGCGGTTGCAAAGAAGGACATGCAGCCAGGCGAAAAGCTCGATGCGATTGGCGAATATTGCTACCGCGCGTGGATCATGACCTCAGGCGAAGCGCGTAGCGCGCATGCGATCCCTTGCGGGCTTCTGCAGGGCGGCAGCGTGACCAGGCCGATCAAAAAGGGCGAGCTCATCACCTACGATAACGCGGCTGTTGCTCCCGGTTCCAGGATTGCCGAGCTGCGCGCGCGTCAGGACAAGCTCGTTTACGGAGCGTAAGGACAAACATCATGGTTCAAGCCAAAAAAGTCGAACCGCAGGATACGGGCGACCGTCACAACTTGCCCTATGCCTTCCGCACCTATTCGCCGGATCAGCTGAAAGAAGCGCTGCACAAGATGTATCTCATCCGCCGCTTTGAAGAGGGGGCGGAGGAAAGCTACACGCGTGGCCTCATTCACGGAACAATGCATCTTTCCATCGGGCAGGAAGCAAGCGCGATGGGCTCCTGTTTGCCGCTCAACGACGACGACATGATCACATCCACCCATCGCGGTCACGGCCACTGCATCGCCAAGGGCGCGGACGTGAAGCGCATGTTTGCCGAGTTTTTCGGCAAGGAAACCGGCTATTGCAAGGGCCGTGGCGGCTCCATGCACATCGCCGATGTTTCCAAGGGCAATCTTGGCGCAAACGGTATTGTGGGCGGCGGTATTCCGATTGCGGTAGGTGCTGCGCTTTCCGCCAAGAAACAGAAAAACGGCAAGGTTGTCGTGTCGTTCTTCGGTGATGGCGCGAACAATGAAGGTGCCTTCCACGAAGCTCTCAATATGGCTTCGGTGTGGAAGCTCCCGGTCGTTTTCGTCTGCGAAAACAACGGTTACGGCATGTCCACCTCCACGAGGCGATCGACGGCGGTTGCGAATATCGCCGACCGCGCATCGGCCTATAACATGCCGGGCGTGATCGTGGATGGCAATAATCTGTCCGAAGTGGCGGAAGCCGTCAGCGAGGCCACGGAGCGCGCACGGCGCGGGGATGGACCAACGCTGATCGAAAACAAGACTTACCGTATCCGCGGTCATTCCAAGAGCGACCGCAACCGGTATCGTACCAAGGAAGAAATCGAGCATTGGCAGAATGATCGCGATCCAATCGCGCATTTCGAGGCTGATCTGAAAGCCTATGGTTTCATCAACGACGCCGAGATCGAGGCAATCCGCGCCGAGGTCGAGAAGGAAATCGCCGAGGCGATTGAATTCGCCAGGAACAGCCCCGCGCCCGATCTTACCAATCTGACCCGCGACGTTTACACGGACGATATTTGAACATGGACACGACAATCCGTGAGTTGAGCTATTCGCAAGCCATTCAGGAAGCCATGGCGATTGCCATGGAGCGCGATGATCGCGTGTTTCTGATGGGCGAAGATATTGGCGTGTATGGCGGCGCATTTCAGGTGACCGGTGATCTTGTCCATCGCTTCGGTGAAGACCGCGTTATGGATACGCCGATTTCGGAACTGGGGGGCGCTGGCGTAGCGGTTGGTGCGGCATTGACCGGCATGCGTCCGATATTCGAGTTCCAGTTTTCCGATTTTGCTGCCCTCGGTATGGAGCAGATCGTCAACCAGGCGGCAAAAATCCGCTACATGCTTGGCGGCGCTGTGTCCGTGCCGCTGGTCATGCGCTTTCCGGCAGGCTCTGGAACGGGCGCTGCGGCGCAGCATAGCCAGAGCCTTGAGGCATGGCTCGGGCATGTTCCGGGCCTGAAGGTCCTCCAGCCTTCCACCCCGCATGACGCCAAAGGCATGTTGCTGGCGGCCGTCGAAGATCCAGACCCTGTAATGATCTTTGAGCACAAGCTGCTTTACAAGATGAAAGGCCCTGTTCCCGAAGGCTTCTACACGGTTCCTATCGGCAAGGCGGAAGTGGTGCGCGAAGGTCGCGACCTGACCATTGTTGCAACCGCCATCATGGTGCACAAGGCGCTCGATGCGGCTGGCGAACTTGCCCGGGAAGGGATCGACGTTGAAGTGATCGACCTGCGCACGGTACGTCCGATCGATCGCGAAACCATCATCAAAAGCGTCAAGAAGACGTCCAGGCTGCTCTGCGTTTATGAAGCGGTGAAGACGCTTGGCATCGGTGCTGAAATCTCCGCAATCGTCGCAGAAAGCGATGCTTTCGACTATCTGGACGCACCAATCGTGCGCCTTGGCGGTGCCGAAACTCCAATTCCTTATAATCCCGACCTCGAGCGCGCAACCGTTCCACAGGTGCCCGACATTTTGAGAAGCGCTCGCGATCTGGTTAAGGGAGTGCGCTGACCATGGCTGTGGAAGTCATTCTCCCCAAGGTCGATATGGATATGGAAACGGGCCAGATTTCGCGATGGTACGCCAAGGATGGCGATACGGTCACGAAAGGCCAGCTTCTCTTTGAAATCGAGACCGACAAGGCTGCGATGGAAGTCGAGGCGCCTGCTTCGGGCGTCATCGCGGACATTAGCGCGGCGGAAGGGGCCGTTGTGCCTGTCGGTCAGGCTGTCGCCTGGATTTATGAAGAAGGCGAAGAGCGCAGCGGCAAGCCCGCAGCGGTTGCCGAAGAGCCGATTGCTGCTGCGCCCGTCGATAGGGCAATCGATACAGCCGCGCCGAAACAGCATGATCCCAAGTCCTCCCAAGACGATGAACGGAGTTCAGCCGACAAGGTCCGGGCTACACCGCTCGCCCGGCGGCTTGCGCGTGACGCAGGCATCGACCTCGCTACCGTTCAGGGATCGGGTCCGAAGGGCCGCGTGCAGAAGAAGGACGTCGAAGGCGATATCGGCGTTGCGAACCCTGCGATACCGGCCAAATCGTTTGCAAGCAAAAATGCCGAACCGACCCCGCTCGGCCAGCTCAATGCAATCTGGTTGCGTGAGGGGGAAGCAGGGCGTCTACCGGTGGTTCTGCTCCATGGCTTTGCAGCCGATCTCAATTCCTGGCGTGGATTGTTTGCCGGCGCATCGCTTGGCCGTCCGGTCCTGGCGCTTGATCTTCCCGGACACGGCAATTCGCCCCGCATCGTTCTCGAAAATATTGATGACATTGCTGCCGCGGTTGAAGCGACGCTCGGGTCCCTGGGGGTCGGCTCGTGCCTTTTGGTTGGGCATTCGCTTGGTGGCGCTGTGGCAAGTGTCGTCGCGGCGCGGGGGCTCATCGATGTGCGCTCCTTGCTGCTGATTTCATCGGGCGGCCTGGGACCCCAGATCAACGGCGCCTTCATCAAGGGGCTTGTCGGCGCGAAAAGCGAAGCCAGCATCGTTCCCTGGCTGAAACTGCTCGTCGCCGACGAGACCCGTCTGACCAAGCCGTTCATCAATGCAACAGTTGCGCAGGCTGCCGATACAGAACTGCGCAATACGCAGGAAGCGATTGGCGCCCGGTTCTTCGCAGATGGCACGCAAACCTTTGAGATTCGCTCGAGCATTGCAGCTCTTGCGATGCCGGTGCGGCTTATCTTCGGAGCGGAAGACCGGGTTATCCCCGTGGCTCACGCGCATGGTCTGCCGGGCAAAGTTGGTGTCCACATCTTCGCCGGTTGCGGACATATGCCACAGATCGAGGAGCGGACTGCGGTGCTGCAAATCCTGAAGGAGTGCGCAGCCGCTGCCGAAGCAATGTAATCAAGAACGGCACATCGCGTCGCAGCGATGTGCTGTCTTTCATTCCGGTTGCGCCATTTCACGGAGCATCTGCGCGGCACTTTCTTCATCGGTGATGAGAACGGTCGGCTTCAGAAGCTTTATCGCGCCAAGCAGGGCTGCAATCTTCTCTTTTCCGCCTGACGTGAGGATACGTTGCGGCGTCTTTTGAAGGCTCTCGATCTTCGCCGACATGACACGATCATGGACCGGATCATCGACGATCTTGCCGTCCTTATCATAGAAATGGAACAGCACGTCGCCAACGGCGCCGTTGTCGATGAGGGACAGTTTTTGCGCCTCATCGATCAGGCCCACACGATAGGACGTGCTGCTGGCCGTCTGAATATCGCCGACGCTGAGCAGGACCATGTCGAGTTCTTCGGCCATGTCGAGCACGGTGTTCAGGCCGCAACGTTCGATAAGGGCAATGCGGGTTTCCTTGCTGTCGACCAGAGCCGGGGCGGGAATCAGGTAGCCTTCGCCCTGAAAAATCTGCGCAAACTGCCAAGCAAATTCCGGCGGATTTGAACGGCGGGGCTGTACGATGCCACCGAGCAGGGAAATGACTTTCAGATCGTTGAGCGGGCGCGCCCCGATATGTTGCAGGGTGCTGGAAAGAGTGCGTCCCCAACCGACTCCGATCGTCATGCCGTGCTGCACCTTTTCGGAAAGATAGGCGCCCGTGGCGGCACTGATTGGCGGAATAGGGTCGATGTCGGGTGAAGAGAGGGGGGCGACGATGGCGCGGTCCAGTCCGAAGGTTTTCTCAAGTTCGACTTCGAGTGATGTCAGACTTGCCAGCTTGCCTTCGATGGTAATCTTTACTTCATTGCGAGCGCGGGCATCGGCAAGAAGGCGAACGATTGTGACACGCCCGACGCCGAGCGCTTCCGCGATGTCGTTCTGGGTCATTTGTTCGACGTAATACATCCACGCAGCGCGTGTTCGCAGCCGGCTTGTACGGTTTTCGGCAGCCACACCTTCCGATCCGATGATGAGGTCCGCTGTTTCCGGATTTTTCTGTGTCTTCCTGCCGGCCTTTTTCAAAACTATCCCTCAAATTAATGGCGTAATACTGCATTATATAAGCGCTGTTCTTACACCGAAACTATTGCTTTTCCGTGTGAAGGCAAACCATAATTCATGTGTCTGGTCCATCCTGTTGCGATGGTGCTGTCATAAGGAAATCGACAATGTTGCGCACTCTTTCGGAAGAAATTGCAGTCAATCTGAAGGACCGCCTGCGTGGCGTTCGATACATGATTCGTCGCAATTGCCACGAAGGTTTGCCGGAGGCCGAAAGGCGCAACGACATCCCGTCTCCTGAACTGTTGCTGGAACATGCGGCAAGCATGGTGGACAAGGCTCTGACGACAGCCGAAACGATTTCCATTTCGCTGATTTCGGCTGACCCGAAGGTCCATAACAGTGCGCCGCATGTCAAAAGCTTGTCGGTCTATTTCGGGGCTGGCACGGAAGGGGCACGCGCTTTCCGCAAGGATATGTATTATCTCACCAAGGAAGTGTCGCGCCGCCATCAGTTGCAGAACGCGCTTATCCAGGAAGCGGCATTCGTAACTGTTCATGCAAGGATGATGCGGAAACATGACTCTTTGCTGAAGAGCGTATTTTCCGCAGAGGCGGGCGAAACGAAAATAACAGCAACTTCCAAGGCCGTGACAGCCCTTTTTCTGGAACTGCTTGGCGAAAGACCCGTGCGGTTCATCTCCATGGAAGGGCGTCGCGCCCCCCAAGCCTTGCGCAAATTTGAAACGACCTGTTTTGCAGCGGTGGGGCTTGCCTGTGGTCTGGCTACTGCAAAGGCGGCCGATCTGGCGGGCGTCGATCCTTTGGAAAGCGCAATTCTGGCGCTGGATGTGCGCCATGATCGTCTCATGCAGGCAGCAGAAGAGCGCGATCAGGCGCAGCTAGAAACGTTGTTCCAGATGCTAATTGCTCATCTTCCCTAACCCGGGGCAGACGGCTGAAACATATCCAGGATAAGCTTCTTCGCGCGGGGAATTGATGCCGGGCTCATGCTGAGTTCGGTCAGTCCCATTCGCAGGAACTCGCCAATGAGTTCCGGTCTGCCTGCCGCCTCGCCGCACATGCCGACCATGATACCTGTTTCCGTACCGGCTTTAGCAGTCATCTCGATTGCCGCCATCACCGCCGGATGGCTAACATCGTTGAGTTTCGCCACGGTCGGGTTGAGCCGGTCCGCAGCCATCACATACTGCGTCAGGTCATTGGTGCCGATGGAGAAGAAAGCCGCCTCTTTTGCAAGTTCCCGCGCAGCGAAAACAGCGGCGGGCGTCTCGATCATCACGCCAAGGTCGAATCCGGCAAAGGCTCTGCCCTCGCTTTCCAACTCGCCGATACATTCGGCGATAAGGCGTTTGGTTGCGCGGATTTCTTCGACATCCGAAACCATGGGCAACATGACTTTGAGATTGCCGCTAACCGCTGCCCGCAAAAGCGCTCGCAATTGCGGCTTGAACACGTCTATCCGGTCCAGACACATGCGAATGCCGCGCCAGCCAAGGAAAGGGTTTTCTTCTTCGGGAAATTCGATACCGGCAATCGGTTTGTCGCCGCCGATATCCAGCGTGCGAACGATGACGGGGTTCGGCGCAAAGGCTTTCAGCAGCGCGGAATAGGTTTCGGTCTGCATATCTTCTGAAGGCAGGTGAATATGCTTCATGAAGAGAAGTTCGGTGCGGAAAAGCCCGACCCCCATTGCACCAGCTTCAAGCGCGACATCGATCTCTTCCAGCGCACCCATATTGGCTGCAACTTCGATGATCGTACCGTCGGCCCTGCGCGGCGTGACGGAGCGGTAAGCATCAAGTGCCTGCTTTTCCTGCAATGCCCTGGAAATGCGCGCTTCGATTTCGTTGCGGGCGGCCGTGTCCGGATCAGCATGAACGATGCCCGAACTTCCGTCCACTGCCACCGTTTTCGCATTTCGTAGTTGCTGCACAGCGCTTCCCAGACCAAGAACCGCTGGAATGCCATGCGTACGCGCAATGATGGCCACATGCGAGGTCGCACCGCCATGCCCGCAGACGACGCCTTTGATCTTCTTGAGCGGCGCTCTTGCGAGATCCCAGGCACCGATGTCTTCTGCGATGAGCACCGATCCTTCCGGCAGGCCTTCCAGATTGACGTCTTCCTTGCCCAGAAGCGCAAGGCATATCTGGCGGCTGACGGCGTGCACATCGTCCGCGCGCGCGTTGAGATACGGATCATCCAGTGCCGCAAATTGCCCGGCCACGGTTGAAGCCGCAGCAAGCATCGCCGAGATTGCGTCGAGACCGCCTCGAATAAGCCCGATCGCTTCGTCGATCAGGCTGTCATCCGCGGCAATATCCTTCAGTGCTGCGATAATGCCTCTGTCTGCATCTGCAAGATCGCCGCCGGAAAGGGAGGCATCCATGCGTTGCTGTACGGTGGTGATAGCCGACCTGAAGCGAGCGATCTCGGTCTCTATTTCATCGGATGCGAGTTTACGGCCCGAAGGTTTGATTTCTTCGGGGAAAAATGGAAAAGCCGCACCCAATGAAATGCCTTCGCTTGCCCCAACGCCCTTGATCTGGCCTGCGGGGAGTTTGGGCGTGATCGCGACTTGCGGCATGGTTGCGGCTTGAGGTGCAGCCGGAGCATCAGGTGCAGCTGGCGCGGCGACCTCTTCCAGGCCCGCCTGCGGGTTTTCCAGATAGCCGATCAGCGCTTCAATGGCTTCAATCGCGTCTGCTCCATCGGCACGAACGGTGACTTCGTCAAGCTCCTTCACGCCAAGCAGCATCAGCTTGACAGAGCTTTTGGCGCTTACGCTTTTTCCGGCCTTGGCGATTTCAATATCACTCTCAAAACCCTTGGCCAGTTTAACGAAGCGGGTCGCAGGGCGCGCATGCAGCCCCTCACGCACCCGGACGATAGTCGAGCGTTCCATCTATGTAAGCCTCAAATCGACGTCTGAAACATTTCAACCCAATGATTGTTGAAAATGGGTTCCAATCGTCTGTTTTAACACGCAATTCCAAATCCAGGGATGGGCAGTTTCAGCCGCCAATGGTGATAATCTGCCCCTCCTTGAGAGCAGCGACAAGCTCTTCGCCTGCTATTTCACTGGCGCAGATTTCGCCGGGGCGATCTGTCGAATCTGCACCGGTGAATGAAATGACGACATGCCCGATTTCGCGCACCTTCTGCCAGGCGCTTTCGCCAACGGCGGTGATTTCGGCCTTGAGTGCGCCGATTGCGATCTTCGTTCCGACGACAGGAGCCGAAGCCTCGGGGCCTTCCTCCACCTCATGGAGGACAGATACTTCTGCCAGTTCCGGGGGAGAGCCGTCAGCAAACAGGATCAGAACGCCGCCTTCAGCGAGGTCCGCGACTTCCGGGCCGATTGCGGTGATCCGCGTTTTCAGATGTATCGACATAGAGGCGGTCCTTTCTTTCTATGGTATTCGATGCTTGGCGAAACCGATCGGAAAACATCGTTACTGCACGTGTTTGGGAGGTTGCCCGCCGCCGCCTTTGCTGCGGCGGGCTGAAAGCTCAAAGCACCGCGAGGCTGACCAGCCATGCGATCAAAACCGAAAGCGGGCCCATGATCTGACGGCTGATCAGAACCGCTGGCACGCCGATTTCGATGGTCTTCGGCTTGGCTTCTCCGAGCGCCAGGCCGACCGGCACGAAGTCGCAACCGACCTGCGTGTTATAGGCAAACAAGGCGGGCAGGGCCATTGCCGGTGCAATGGTGCCGTTTGCGATCTGCGGGCCGATGATTGCCACACCCACCACCTGCGCGATAACCGCACCCGGTCCCAGAATTGGCGACAGGAACGGCAGCCCGCAAATTGCGGAAAGCACAAGCAAACCAACAATGTTATTGGCCAATGGTCCGAGCGGCTGGGCGAGAATATCGCCAATCCCGGTATAGAGGATCAGGCCGATCAGCATCGTCACGAATGCCATGAACGGCAGTACGTTGCGGATAACCTGATCGATTGTGCGACGTCCGGCCTGGAAGAAGATACCAACGACGCGCCCCATGACGCGGCCGGTGCTGCTGATAAGCCCGACAAGGCCGCCTTCGCTCGGCTGTTCCACTGGCGCAGGCTTTTCTTCTTCAACGGCAGCAGCAGCCGGAGCTGCGGCGGCTGAACCGTCAGCGGGAACGATGTTTTCCGGTTTTACGCCGGAAACATAGATATCTTCAGTTATAAATTGTGCCAGCGGACCTGCCTGCCCGACCGGAGTGATGTTTACGGTCGGGATGCGCTTGCGCGGATAAACGCCGCAGCGGGCCGTGCCGCCGCAATCGACAACCACCACTGCCATTTCGCTTTCGATTGGCGGTGAGCGAAAACCATCAACCGCCTCCGCGCCGGTCAGCTCGGCGATCTGGCGCGCAAGCGGATGGATGCCGCCGCCGGTGACCGAAACCACCTTGTTGCGCTGGTCGGTCGCTGAATGACAAGCGGGCCGCCCCAGCCATTCGAGCCGCGGGAAATCTTGACTGCCTTATAGGTCTTGACCATGTTTTTCTCCCCCGTTCCGGCTTAAAGCTCGATGCCCTGACGCCGCGCCATGATGGCGGTGATGCGTTCTGTAAGCATGCCTTTGAGAAGGATCACCACGAGACCCACGATGGCGTACCAGATGGCAACATTGATATGATAGCCGGTTGGAACGGCCCCCTTCTTCTCAAGCTCGAGAAGGGCAACCAGCACCCCGCCCCAGACAAAATATTCGCCGGGATTGATGTGCGGGAAGAGACCGAGCGGCGGATGGACGTAGGACACGGCCGCATCATAGAAAGCGGGCTTGTATTTCTCGTCCAGGAATGAACCGAACGTGTAAGCCATCGGGTTGGTCAGAAAGAACACCGACAGAACCGGCAGTACCGTGTAGCGGGTCAGCGCAATGCGCCCGGCGCTACGCGCGATACCATGGACGCGCTTTTCGCCGACCAGTTCCGTTACGGCATAAAAAGCGGTCATCAGCACGACGAGCGTCGGGATAATGCCTGTAACAAACCCCGAGAAAACCTCGCCGCCTTTCTGGAATACGCCGATGAAGTGCTTGCCGATCGAGGCAAGCCAGCCGAGTTGCTCTTCCTGCTGGACGTTTTGAAGTCGTTCCTTGAACTGATCGACGGTAATTCCGCTGCCGCCCGCATCACCCGGCGCGGGGGCCGTTGCTTGCGCAAGCTGCAGAAGATCATTTCCCGCGTGCTCTGCGGCCTGTTTGCCATGCAGCGCCGCATCGGAAATCATGCTGCCAGCCAAATGTATGGATTGAATCGTTGCGTCGGCATGTTGCGCCAACATCGTCACTATCGACATTGCTCCTCCTCGATTGCTTGTTTCAGGCAAGCAACTCCTATGCTCCCACTGCCTTCAGACCTTCGAGTTCGATCCCATCGGACTGGTCTCTTATGCGACCGATCTGGCCTATCGCCTGTCTGGCGGCAGCCACCACTTCAGGCGTTCCTTCTCCAATCGCGGGATTGTCCGGCAATTCGCCAAGGCGCATTCCCTCAAAGCCTTCGCGGCGGATGAACTTAGCAAAGACGGTTCGTCCGCTCATCTGGAGGAAGCGACGCACCACGAGGTCGCGATCTACGACGATCAACACGATGACACCCTTGCCGAAACGCCCTCGTATGTGACCCGCGCCAACAAAACCGTCGGAATATTTCGAAGTGATGCCCTTCATCACATCGGAATAGTGGCGCATCTGGAACCAGACGCCCAGCGACTGGAAGCCCCACAGCAATGCGAGGGCCAGCAAAGCCCATTGCCAGATAGCCATTTTATTCTCCTCCCACGAAGGGCAAACGGCTATTTTCCACGTTCGCCTTTCATGAAATAGAGAACATTTGTCTTCGTGAATGTCAATATGTATAATTTTATCGCAAAGGAAAGACGAATGAAGACTGACATTTCAATCGACTTCGCATAATGTCGCTTGGAAACAGGAGGCCGCTCGCATCATGGATTTGCTGCTCAGGGAACAAATGGCATCGATGCCTGATTTGCGTCATCGACTGCGCCAACTGCGCTGGTTCAGGGCGACGTTCCGCAAGCATGCAAGCCTGCTACATGAGTTCTACGGCGTTGAATACGACATTGATGAAAAGAAACTCACCGAGGCGTTTCTGAACTGGGTGGAGCTGGTGGACCAGAACAAGCGTTTCGCCAAGGTGGACCGCAAGGATTTCATCACCTTTGCAGCCGGGCTGGTGCTGCGCGAACTGATGCGTCTGTCTCCGGCGAAGGTTATTTCGCCGCCAAATCATGCTGACGGCGATG
Organism: Brucella sp. RRSP16; assembly: GCF_052246815.1. Taxonomy (NCBI): domain Bacteria; kingdom Pseudomonadati; phylum Pseudomonadota; class Alphaproteobacteria; order Hyphomicrobiales; family Brucellaceae; genus Brucella; species Brucella sp. RRSP16. The sequence goes on along the minus strand of NZ_JBQQAM010000012.1, from coordinate 72,509 downwards.
CGGGGCGTCTGTACGAGATCGTCAGGTTTTGGCCCGAGGGATTTCTCTACACCAACTACTGTATCTGCGCGATTGCTGCCGTGCAGGAACAGGAGTTCGGCACCGTCCCGAATATAGACCAATGTGCAGATGAATTGCGCACGTGGTGGTCCTACAAGGAAAACATTGCCGAAATGCCTGGTTACGCGATCGCATTTCTCGACAAGTTTCTGGGCGGTGAGCCCAACTGGGTGATGCCCGATCTGGCATCTGCACGCGCGGCAGTGAAGCGGGCTTTGGCGGATAAGCCAGTCACAAAGATCCAGAATAAATAGCTGGCGGTTTTTGTTTGTCTTCCCATCTGTTGGGCCGCTACCCGCTGGGACGCGCTTTTCCTATGAATGAGAACCGGAAATGCGTTAATTGGGATAGACGGTTGCCAAAAAACCATAATTAGCCAACAAGGGTTGGAATTAAACGCTCAGCGTCAAGAATGGAACATAACTTGAAACGCATCAAGATTGGCCTGGTTTGTCTCTTCCTGGCAGGTATTTTGCCCGCGCAGGCTCTTGAGGTCGGTTCGCCGGCCATTCTGAAGCCATCGCCGGAGCAGGTTCAAGCCGCTCATCTCACGGCTGAATTTCTCACGCGTTTCCATTATCGGCCCGTCCCGCTGGATGACGCCTTGTCGGTCCGGATCATGAACCGGTTCATTGATTCACTGGACCCGGACAGGCTCATCTTTCTGCAGGCGGATGTCGACAAGTTCCTGACTGGCAGCAAGGAAATCGATGACGCCATCGACCGTCAGGACCTGACCATCCCCTTTTCCATTTTCAACGTCTATCAAATGCGCATCATCGAGCGCATGACGTTTGCGCGTGGCCTGCTCAAGCAGAATTTCGATTTCAGCAAGCAGGAAGAATTCTCCATCGTGCGCGACAAGGAACCCTGGCCGCGTTCGAACGCGGAAAGCGACGATCTATGGCGCAAGCGCGTCAAGAACGACTGGCTGCGTCTGAAGCTCGTCGGCAAGGATGATGCGACTATTCGCAAGACGCTCGACAAGCGTTACGAGAACTCCATCGAGCGCACGTATAAATACAAGAGCGACGATGCCTTTCAGTCATTCATGGCTGCCTATACAACATCGGTTGATCCGCACACCGATTATTTCGGCGTCAAGGCTTCAGCCGAATTTGATATTTCCATGAAGTTGTCGCTGGTTGGCATCGGTGCGGTGCTTCAGGAAAGAGACGACTATACGACGATCCGCGAGCTTGTTGCGGGTGGCCCGGCGCAGTCGTCGGGCAAGCTTGCCGTGGGCGACCGTATAATCGGCGTCGGTCAGGGCAAAGACGGTCCGATCAAAGAAGTAATCGGAATGCGCCTCGACGAAGTTGTGCAGATGATCCGCGGCGACAAGGGGTCGGTCGTGCGCCTCGATATCCTGCCGGCAGATGCCGGCGCCGATGGCAAGCATCATGTCATCACGCTGGTTCGTGACAAGATCAGTCTCGACAAGCAGGCCGCCAAGAAGACGATCCTTCCCGTAAAGGACGGAGACGTTACCCGCAAGATCGGGGTGATCACGCTCCCGGCATTCTACGAAGATATTCAAGCGCGGCGGAAGGGCGACAAGAACTATAAGAGCGCCAGCCGCGATGTCGCCAAGCTGATCGCCGAGTTGAAGCAGGATAAGGTTGACGGCGTTCTGGTCGATCTGCGCAACAATGGCGGCGGTTCGCTGAGCGAGGCGATTGATCTGACAGGTCTGTTCGTCGGCAAGGGGCCGGTGGTCCAGCAACGCAATGCAAACGGCGAAGTCAAGGTTGAAAGCGATAATCTTCCGACGCCAGCCTGGAAGGGGCCGTTGGGCGTGCTCATCAATCGCGGCTCTGCTTCCGCCTCGGAAATTTTCGCGGCGGCAATTCAGGATTACGGCCGTGGTGTGGTCATAGGCGAGCCAAGTTTCGGTAAGGGAACCGTGCAGACCGTGGTCGACCTCGATGAAGTGGCCAACAATCCCAAACCTGAATATGGCGAGCTTAAATTTACGGTCGCCCAGTTCTTCCGTGTCGACGGTGGAACGACGCAGTTGCGCGGCGTGACGCCCGATATCAGCCTGCCGGGCCTCTTCGATCTGAAGCTTGTCGGTGAATCGAGCTTCGACAATGCTTTGCCGTGGTCTCAGGTTTCAGCGGCGAAATACAAAGCCTCTGATGACATAAAAGCGTTGCTGCCAAAGCTGCAAAATCTGCACGACGAGCGCGTGCAGAAATCCCGCGAGTTCCAGGACTTTGTGGAAGATGTAGCGACGCTTAAGGCGCAGCGCGAGAAAAAGGTCATCTCGCTCAATGAAACGGTGCGTCGCAATGAGATGACCGCGCAGGAAAATCGAGCCAAGGCGCGCGGAAAATCCAATGATGGCATTGATGCGCAGATTGACGACGGCCTGCAGTCGAACGAGCGAAGCCTGAGTGCTGACCTTGCAATCGAGAAGAGCCGTAAGAACGCGACGGATGTTCTGCAGAACGAAGCCGCCGCGATTGTCACCGATCTGGCTATCCTGCAAAACAAGGTGCCCGAACACGCTGCAAATTAAAGAAAGGCACCGCTTGTGGAGAGCGGGCGTTAAATCCTGGCGAAGACCACGATCCCGATACGTATATCGGGATCGGCCATCAGTACATGCCGCAGCGTCGGGTCAGCAAATTGATCCGGATTTTGTCATCAGCAAGCGGGATTTGCCGGTTCCAGCTCATGCCGTCGGTGATCAAAACGAGCCGCAGGCTAAAGGTTGGAGCGCCTCAAACTTTCGACCGCATAGGGCTCAAGAGTAACCTCGCCAGACTGAGCTATGCTGACGGCCTGATGTTGTGAAGTGATGTTCACCAGCCAGAATTCTTGTTCTGTCGCAAAAGCCAGAACGTGGCCGGGCCGGGACGAAACAAGCTGTTGCCATTTCTTTCCTGCCAGCGCGGACAAGGTTCTTATCGTATTGAAGAGCGGGCGTTTCCCCCCTACGGGCCTTGGCTCGTTTTCCCCGGCAAGAAGCCCGAACGGGCCGGTGACAGCTGAAAGCGTCAGGCTGTCGAGGCCCGCATTCAGCACCGATATGGCGTAGGCCATCGCGAAGCTTTCACCGAATTTTCCATTATGACGCGGATCGCGATTGGCCATGGCTATGCGTTTGCCATTCGGGTTTTCCATCGTCCGGCTGCCATAGGGATTCTGACGCATGGGAATGGTGGACGGCCCGATGCGATAGGGCTTGTCGCCGTAAATCGCGCGTACGGAACGGGTAATGAATGGCAGCGCCTCCAGCGTCTGCATGACGCTGAGATCGTCGGCAGCGTGGACAATCGGATTGGTGCAGTGGCTGACAAAATCAATAAGCTCACCCGGAACACGCTTGCGATTAAGTTCGGTGAAATAGCTTAGCATTCCGCCGCCGAGACGCACATTTGGGAAGGCCGCTCTTGCGGCGGCATAAACCTCCTCAAGCGGCGGACAGGGTGGCCATTTGCTGCCGGGTGGTGTCGATTTCCGGTCTATGGCAGGCGAAACGATGATTGCATCCGGGGTGAAGCCCGCTGCTTTCATATCGGACGCGATTGCAGTCGTCTCGTCGATAAGGTTGGTTTTGCACGGCAGCGCAATTTCAAGCGCGACGCGTCCTTTGTGGTTCCCGGCTAATGCTGCGAAATCTGCAAAGACTGAACCTTGATGTCCCGCCAACGGATCGTAATGAAACAGCAGGTCCTGCGGGGCAATTTCCCGAAGCAACTCTGTTGCAGCTGAACTGGCCTTGGCTTCTTCCGGCGTGATGATAACGCCGATATTGGGCATGACGCCGCCTGCGTGACCGAAAGTGATTTTCACCGGTTCAGCATGTTGGGCCACTTTGGATGTTGCTGGGCGCGTGTCAGCAATGTTGAGCACAATGCGCTGATGATGGGGCTTCAAAGCTTCGATCCGGTAGGGCCATGGCAGAGCCAGCGGACGTACATAGGTCTTGAAGGATGCATCTGACCAGTTGCGCTGGTCTTCCATCTCGAACGTATCGCCTTCCATGCGGCATTCGACCATGACGCCGGGGATAGCCTCGTGGGTGATTGCACGCATGTCCTTGAAGGGCTGCCACGGCTCAATCAGGTCGGGGAGGCGGGTTTTGTTGAGCACGCCATCGACATGCTCGACAGTCACGGGCGAACCGGCAACGCCGCTGATCGGATGCAGAATGCAGAAGCCGCAACGGTTGGTTTCAAAGCCGGTCGCGGTATTGGCCACAGCGTCGAAAGTGAGTGCGCCGTCACTCTCGGCCTGAATGCGGACATCAATGGTGAGTTGCGTTGCTTCGGGGCCTTCGCAACGTGCCTGATAGGTAACCGTAAAACTGCTATCATTCCCTTCGATATTCAGGTCGTGGATTTCCGGATTATAGGTTCCCCAATCGCGATCCCTTACCAAGTAGGAGATGGCGCGCAGAATCTCGACGCCGTCATAAGTGATGGTACGAAGATTGCCGTCGCTGAGATCGACGGCAAGAAGCCCTGCTTTCAGATGCGTTGCCGTGGCTTCTGCTTCGCGCGTGCCATAGAGCAGGAATGGATCGACTTTGCTCATTTCAGCAATGCCTTGATGTCGATGCGATTGCCGCTTGCTGCACTGTCATAGGCAGCCTCGACAAGCGCGAAGGTCTTGAGATTGTCTGCGCCCGATGTCGAGGTTTCTTCACCGGAAGCGAGTTTATCCACCCAATGCTGCTGAATGGCAAAAACGCTTTCCTGAATATTGTGCCACGGGCGCGAGGCCCAGGAGAGCAGTTTTGGCGAAACGTCGGAAACGGTCGTACCCTCCGACGTAATTACTTCAAGGCGATAGCTCTGATAAAGACGGATCGAGCCTTCAGTGCCGTCCAGTTCGATCAGCGTTTCCGGAAAAGGGTCGGTTTCGAGCTTGGTGGCATAGCTCACATCGACAACAGAAGTAGCTCCATTTTCATGGTCCATGAGAATGGTTGCCACATCTTCGCCATTGATCTTCGGATTGACGCGCTTGGTGCGTGCGACAAGGCTTGTCACGTCACCCAGAATGAAACGTGCAATATCCAGCGTATGAATGCCAAGGTCTTCGATGATGAAGCGCTCGCCTTCTGCCAGATAAGGCTGGCCGGAGAAAACATCAAAGCCGGAGCGGAATGAAAAGCGACCCCAGAACGGCGCGCCGATGGCGCCGCTGTCGAGCGCTGTGCGCACGGCCTGGATAGGCGTCTGCCAGCGGAAGTTTTCATGCACCATGAGAGGAATGCCTGCCTCATCGCAGACCTTCACCATCGCCTTTGCATCGTCGAGCGTCTTCGCAAAAGGTTTCTGGCAGATTGCCGGCACCTTATGGGCGGCAGCAAGTTCCACCAGCGCGCGGTGGCTTGCAACGGTGGTGGCGATATCGACAAAATCGATGCCGCCGTCCGCAAATAGCGCCTTAGCATCCGTGTAGCGGCGCTCGATGCCAAACTGGTCGCCGACAATCTTCAACCGCTCCGGGTCGCGGTCGCAGATTGCCTCGATCTTGGCACCCGAAACGTCTTTCCATGCATGCATCTGATTGATTGCGAAGAAACCGCAGCCGATCAGAGCGCCATTCAATTCTGCCATTTTTAACCCGCTTTTGCCATTTGCATGAGTGTAACGCGCTGCTGGAGGCGGCGCTGTGCCTGATCGACCACCACGGCGATGATGATGACAAGGCCCTTGATGACCATCTGCCAGAAGGACGATACGCCCATCATGACGAGACCGTCGGAGAGAATGCCGATGACGAATGCGCCGATGATGGTGCCGCCAATGGTGCCGCGCCCGCCCGACATGGAGGTACCGCCGAGAACTGCTGCCGCGATGGCGTTAAGCTCAAACGAGTTCCCTGTTGCCGGATGCGACGACATGAGTTCGGACGAGATGATAAGCCCCGCGATCGCGGCGCAGAAGCCTGAAAACATATAGACGAACATCTTTACGCGGTCGACACGGATGCCGGACATGCGCGCGGCGCGTTCATTGCCGCCGACTGCGAAAATCTGACGACCAAGCGGCGTGTATCGCGCGATATAGGCTGCGGCCAATGCGACGACGATCAGAATCCAGATCGAGACCGGAAGACCGAGAATGCTGCCTGATCCGAGGAAGGCGAAGCCGGTTGTGCCCAGATCTTCGCGGCCCACAAGGTTCGGGAAGGTCTGACCATCGGAAGACAGAAGTGCCAGACCGCGCGCCACATAAAGCGTGCCGAGTGTCGCGATGAAGGGTGCAACATTCAGTTTGGTTATCAATAGCCCGTTTATGAAGCCAACTGCGATGCCGACCGCCAGTGTGATCAGCGAGATTTCGATGATGTTGAAATAGATTGTATAGCCGATGCCAAGATCGATACCGTAGATCAGAAGACCGCCGGCAACCATGCCGCAAAGCCCGACAATTGAGCCGACTGAAAGATCGATGCCGCCGGTGATGATGACGAAAGTCATGCCCATTGCAAGAAACGCGTTAAGGGCAACGTGCTTTGACATCAGGATCAGGTTGGCGGTCGACAGAAAGTTCGGTGCTGCGAACGAGAAGAAGATGAATACCGCGAAAAGCGCGATGAAGGTTCTCAGTTTCATAAGCGTCAGCAGGGCCGAGCCGCTGTTAAAGGTTGAGTCAGTGGCGGCCGTCGTCGTGTTGGCTGTCATGACGCGCGTTCCCTTGTTTGTTTGCTGTGGTCGTTGTCATGCGTATGTCCGTGGCCCTTGGCCGAAGCGGCAACAATATCGGCCTCCGTCGCTTTATCGCGGTCGAATATGGCGACCAGCTTCCCATTGCTGAGCACTGCGATGCGATCGGAGAGCGCCATGACTTCTTCCAGATCAGAGGTTGAAAAGAGAATGGAAAGACCTTCGGCGGCGAGCCTCCGCATGGTGCGGAAGACGTCGGCCTTTGCGCCCACATCAATGCCGCGCGACGGCTCGTCCATCAGAAGAACTTTTGGGTTGGTCATCAGCGCCTTGCCGATCACCACCTTCTGCTGGTTGCCGCCCGACATTGAAGTGACTTCGAATTCCGGGTTCGGTGCCTTGATCGAAAGGTCTTTGATTGCCTGTTGAATGGCCTGCTTTTCACGCTTTGGCGTGATGTGGAAGAACCGGGCCAGACGGTCGAGGCTTGCCAGTGTCAGGTTACTGGCAATCGACAGGATCTGGACCAAGCCTTCGCGCTGGCGATCTTCCGGGATGAGTGCAAGGCCGCGCCGGATACGACGGGTCGTGTCTCGCTCCTTCACTTCCTCGCCATCGATATAGATTTGGCCCGTAGAATGCCCGTGCTGCCCCATCACACATTCGAAAAACTCGGAACGTCCGGCCCCCATAAGGCCATAGATTCCAAGAACTTCACCTGCGCGGACGGTCAGCGAGACATCATCGACTGCCAGCCCGCCTGTTGGGCGGGGCAGCGTGATGTTTTCGGCGCGAAACCGTTCCGCACCGATCTTGTGGGTCACGGGCTTGGCAAAATCCTTGGCATCCGAACCGATCATCGAACGCACGATCCATTGCGTATCGATATTTTTGATTTCTTCCTGGCCGGTGATTTTTCCGTCGCGCAGAACGGTGATGTAATCGCCGATCCGCATCAGTTCTTCGAGACGATGCGAAATATAGACGATTGCCACCCCTTGGCTTTTCAATTCAGCAATCACCTTGAACAGAATATCCACTTCGGCTGCGGAAAGTGCCGAAGTCGGCTCGTCCATGATGACGATGCGTGCATCGAGCGAAATGGCCTTGGCGATTTCGACGAGCTGCTGTTGTCCGATGGGCAGATCGGCCACAAGCGTATTTGCGCTGATGCCTGCATCAAGCCGGTCGAGATACTCGCTGGCTTTTGCGACCTGCGCCTTGTGATCAATGCCCCGCAAACCGCGTGTAATCTCGCGTGTGGCAAAGATGTTCTCTGCCACCGTCATGTTCGAAAACAGGTTCAACTCCTGAAAGATCATCGCAATGCCGCGCTTCTGCGCGTCGGCGGGGCTGTCGAATGCCACTTCCTCGCCATCGAGAATGATCTTCCCCATGGTCGGACGCTCAACACCCGCGATGATTTTCATCAGCGTTGACTTGCCAGCACCGTTTTCACCGACAAGCACGTTGACCGAGCCACGACGCAATTCAAGATTGGCGCGCTTGACCGCGACAATGCCCGAATAGACCTTGGAAACGTCCTCAAGCTTGAGGACGATATCGTGCTTCTGGATCGTTTCCGTCTCCATGGCTCATTTCTCCAAAGAGATGGAAACGGGGGTGAGAACCGGAAGCTGACCCTTTGAAGGCAAGGGGAAAGCGCCTTGGGCTTTCACCTTCATGCCGACCAGATTTTCGCGCGGCAGTTTGGATAATACGTTGTCGTTGACGCGGGTATTGAAAGCCTTGCCGAACTGTGCCCAGTCGATCTGGTTGCGGAATTCGTTGAAGTTCACGAATGAGAGGCTGTCGCGGATTGCAGTGCCGCGAACGGTCGGCCCAATCTGCACGCGTGCATCGGGCTTGCCATCGCCATTGCTATCGACCTCGACATAGGCGGCGCGGGATTTCGTTTCTGCGGCGACCACGGTGCCTTCAAGTTTGACGGCGAAAGTCCAGGGCGCATTGCCCTGCTTCTCGCGATGGCCGTATTTTGCTCCGGCGGCGTCCGCGTCTGCATTTGCTGCCTGCATCACTTCATCGAGCGTCGCAGTTTTTTCGGCAAAGAACGGCTTAACCTTTGCGTCCCAGATGTCGGAAACCGAACGATCCGGATTGAAATTATCGCCGCGTGCTTCTGCGGCTTCTTCCGCTGTCGGGGTCTTGATGATTTTGCAGCCCGAAAGCGCGACACCGCAGGCCAGCAGAATAATGGAAGCTGACTTTAGCACTGACATGAATCTATCCTCGATATCAGGAATGTGCCGGGAGCGGTGTACGCCCCCGGCCTCGCAAGCTTGAGAGTTAGTCTTTCAAGGCGAAGGTTTCGAGCTTGTCGGCATTGTCAGGATTGATGAGCACGCAGTCCATCAGCTGCTTTTCCTCAGCTGGTCCCTTGCCGGTCTTGATATATTCGTCAGCCTGAACGACGGCCATCTGTGCCTGGGCATAGGCCGGCTGGAGGACGGTTGCCTTGATGCCGCCCGCCTTGATGGAATCGCGAACATCGTTCGAACCGTCGAAGCCGACCACGATAACGTCCTTGCGGCCTGCAGCTTCAATTGCTGCCCATGCGCCCATGGCCATGGTGTCGTTGCCCGAAATCACGCCCTTGATATCCGGATTTGCCTGCAGAATGCTCTGCATCTTGGTGAAAGCTTCGGTCTGGCTCCAGTTGGCTGACTGCTGTGCAACCATCTTCATATCAGGATATTCATCGATGACGTCGTGATAGCCCTTGGACCGGGTGCCCGCATTCAGATCGGATTCACGGCCGAGCAGCTCGACATAATTACCGGCTTCGCCCATCAGCTTGACGAATTCTTCAGCACCCAGCTGCGCGCCCTGATAGTTGTTGGATACGATCTGCGAAACCGCAACCCCCGAAGCGTTGATTTCACGGTCGATCAGGAATGAAGGGACCTTGGCATCCTTGGCCTTCTGCACGGCGGCAATCGATGCTTCCGAACCGGCATTGTCGAGAATGATGGCTTTTGCGCCACGACCGATGGCCGTATCGACCAGTTGCGATTGCTTTGTCGGATCGTCGTCATGCTGAAGGATCAGCGTTTCGTAGCCAAGTTCCTTGGCCTTGGCTTCAGCGCCCACCGCTTCAGCTTTATAAAACGGATTGTCATGCGATGGCGTGATGATCGCGATCAGGTCAGCAGCCCATGCCGGCATGACAACGCCGCCTGCCAATGTTGCCGAAACGGCCGCAATCGCAAAACCGCGCGCAATTTTCCTGCGTGTGAATTTCATGTAGACCTCCCAATAAGCCCCATTTCCCAAAAGGGCGGAAAAGGGGAGAGCGTGCGCCGCCCTCCCAAGTGACGTCACGTAATGCGACGGATGCTTTCTGCGATTTCTTCCGGTTCGAAAACGTTCTTCCAGTCGTCGCGCATCAGCGCCGGAATGCCGAATTCGATTGCCTTGTTGCAGGCATCGGAGAATACGCCCTGGACTTCGCCAAAGATGACGGCGCCGAGAACATTCATGTGGCCGAGAAGGAAATCGCGCGCTGCTTCTTCTGGAACGCCGCGACGAACGCTTTCGTCCATGGCCTGTTTCATGACGACAAGAAGCGATGCGCAAACGGTTTCCGAAAGGCCCGGCTCGAGGATTGCAAGCTGCTCGACAGTCACGCGGTGCGAGCGCATGACAGGCGCCCAGATGACCTTGGCGATTTCTTCACCGAGCGCGTAGGCTTCTTCCGGCCCCTGCATGAGAGCCGAAACGATGTGCTGCTTTGCAAACAGACCGCCGAAGTGATCCTTCTTCGCCTGCATGTCCGTTTCGTCGTTGAAGATCGGCGGATGGCACGGATGGGTCACGAAATAGGTGAGGTCTGCACGTTCTGGCAGATGACCGGCAAAGGGTGCGGCTGCATCGAGCGCAATCACCATCGTGCCGGGCTTGAGCTTGTCGACGATGCCTGCGGCAACCTTGCCGATGATGGTATCCGGCACGGCCAGGATGACCACTTCAGCGCCTTCGAGACCTGCATCGGCGTCAACGGTGTCGATGCCAAGATCGTTCTTGAGGCGGGCCTTGCCTGCGTCGCTGACTTCGATATGGCGTACCTCGAAGCGCGAACCCTTGAGGTTCTTGGCCAGACGGTAACCCATCTTGCCGCCCGCTCCGAACAAAGCGATAGCTGTCATGATTGAAATTTCCTTCCCATGTTTTGGTATCGCAACTGGTATAACCAGTCAATGAGTATTCCAGATTAGACGCGCGTTCCGTCGCGAATCTGGCTGAAGTAATTGTCAGTGCCGACCTGACCGCCCTTGAGAGCAATCTGCAGGCCATTGGTTGCAGCGTGAGTGCCGTGTGCAGTGCAAAGCGGCGAGCCGGGAGTTTGTGGGAGCGGCAAAAGCGTGGTGAGCGCATCAACATGCAATTCGCGCAATGCGTGGCTGGAAGTGTCCCCGCCTGCAATGACTGCGCGGGTAAGCCTTTCGCGCTCGACAAGGCTGCGGAGTATGAATCCGAGGCTACGCGCCAGTTTGTGACGGCTACCTACGATCCTGTCGATCTCAGTGCCGCGATCAGCAGAAGGACCAAGTGCGGTGTTAAGGATTACGCTGTTGCCCTGCTTGAGCGCCTTCTCGCCTTCAGCAATAGCCGTTTCGATTACCTGATTGCTGTTTTCGCCGACAAGTTCGAGGGGATTGAGATCAATGCCGGTAAAGCCTGATGCTGTCGCATGACGGATCTGGCGTTCCGTCGTGGGCGATACGCTTCCTGAAACGACCGCAATGCGGTCTGCCTTGCCGGGGAGCGGAAACTCTCTTTTTGATCCAATCAGTCCCGCTTTGGTCCATGCGGCCAGAAGCGCGTATTCAACGCCCGACGAGCCAGCGACGAACCAGCCTTCGCGGGCACGCAAGCGCCAGAGCTGTTCTCCTGCTTGCAGCTGACTTTCATGACTATCGACGTCGAACAGCAACATGCCGTCAACATTGTTGGCGATAGTGCTGACGCGATCATCGACGTCCTGCGAGCCAAGGGTTGCAAGGTCTGCGAGTGCGGTTTTAAGCGTTGTCTGTTGAGCCAAATGCAACCGCAGATCCGCCTCATGCATCGGCGTGACCGGATGGCGGCTCATGACCGGGTGGCGGTCGATGCGATAGACCTCGCTCTGATAGGCGGCGAACAGATTGCCGAAAGCGGTGTAACGCTTGAGCTGTGGTGCGCCGACAATCAAGGGCACATAGGCCTGATCGAAGATCGCTTTGGCGATTTCCACGGCCTTGCCGATATTGCCGACATGGGGTGCGGAATCGAAGGTCGAGCAGACCTTGTAATGTGCAATCGCTGCATTGAGGCTTTTCAACCAGTTGAATGCAGGCGTGAGGTGTTTCTCCATCCATTCCGGCGTTTGGCTGCGGCTGGTACCCGCGAGGCCGATAGCCTTGCAATGAGAGAAACGGGCAAGCAGCTCTTCATCCGGAACATTCATGAACAGAACGGTATCGACGCCGTGAGAAGCGAGTGCCTCCATGACATCGGTCGAGCCGGTGAGATCGTCACCGTAATAGGAGAGCAGCAATCTGTTGGAAACCTCTGACATTACTCGCCGCCTTTCCCGAATTTTGCGAGCGAGGCTGCAAGTTCTGGGTGATCTGCTGCATATTTTTCGAGCGGGATGCCCGCGACAGCCGCTTCCCAAGCCTGTTGCACGGCACGAACCCCAGCTGCCGGGCCGCCCGGATGGCTGACAATGCCGCCGCCGCACAGATAAAGCAGGTCCGTGGTGCGGCCCGTGCGCTCGTAAGTTTCCGGCGCCTGTCCGCCCCATTGGCCGGACCCCGCCACTGGAAGCGGACAATCGGATGGCTCAAACAGCGGTGTGCTGACGGCCTTGAACGAATTGACGAAGCTTTCGTCCGGCTCCCAATATTTCACGCGGATGCCGTTGATCTGGAACTGATCGACGCCGAGCAGGCGCCAGAACTGCTGATAAACGCGGAAATCCATACCTGCACCGGGATTGCGGGTCAGGACGTCCCAGCCGTTGCGATGGGCATGAAGCACGAGACCCGAACGCTTGCGTAGAAAGCTCATGCCACCAAAGCCGACGGAATTTATATTGACTACCGCGCAATTGCCGCCTGCTTTCAGCACCATGTCATGGTTGCGCATCATTTCGTCAGGATCGGCATGAGAGATGCCGAAGGCATACATGACCTTCTTGCCGGTTTTCTGCTCGTGATCGAGAATATGCGGCATGATCGCGGCGATTCGCTCTTTGAGCGGCGAATAGGCCGGGCTCATCAGCTTCTCGTCGTCCTTGATGAAATCGACACCAGACTGGATTAACTCGCCGACCAGTTCTGCGGTTTCGTGCGGACGCAGGCCAAGTGCCGGCTTGACGATGGTGCCGATGATCGGACGTTCCTCAACGCCGGTAAGGCGGCGGCTTCCAGCGATACCGAATTGAGGGCCGGGATGTGCTGTGCGGAAAGCTTCGGGCAACTTCATGTCCACGACTCGGATGCCGGTCATGCCTTTGATCGAATAAACGCCGCCAACGGCTATCGTCATGAGTGCGGCAAGATCGGTGCCGATGGCATCAAGCGGAAAGGCAATATCGACATCGGCGCGCTTGATTGGACCATGCCCGGGTTCAAGTTCTGGCCATGCGGGGCACGTTGCGTCTTCCAGCGGACGAATCTCCAGCACGCGCGCCGCGACGCGCGCCTTGAGTTCTTCCGTTTCACCCGGAACGGCGACAAACGTGCCGGTCGACTGATCGCTCGCAATCTTCGCGGCCATCTGTTCGATGCTGCCGGTGGTCTCAATACGATAGGTCAGGCGGATGTACATGGCTACTACCGGAACAGGCGATTGGTTCGTTGCCCGCGATACTTCGCTGGCTTTTACAGGTCAACTGGTATAATGAGTATTCCATTGTGCGCAAGTGAAAAATTGTGCGGCGCTCGGGCTGCTGTGGGCAAACAGCTTTTCTCCGGACAGTCGAAGATGCATAAGAAGGAAAAGCGCCTGAGGGGTGAGATGTAATGAACCAGCCATTCGAACCTATTGTTCGTCGCAAATTGTCCGACGAAGTTTTTGATCGGCTCGAAAACATGATTACTTCCGGCGAGCTGGAGCCGGGAGACGAGATGCCGTCGGAACGCGTGCTGATGGAACGTTTCGGTGTCGGTCGCCCTGCAATTCGCGAGGCAATGCAGTCGCTCGCCAAAATGGGACTGGTGAGCATTTCACACGGCGAGCGTGCCAAGGTGTTGAAGCTGACTGCAAGATCGATTTTCCAGCAGGTAGACCCAACCGCAAAGATCATGCTTGCGCAGTCAATGGACACGCTGGAAGATTTGAAAAGCGCGCGCATTTTCTTCGAGCGCGGCATTGTTCGCGAGACCGCGCACAAAATTACCGAAACTGATGTCGCTGAACTGCGACAGATCATCGAACGGCAGCGGGAATCGCTCGGTGATGCAGACGCCTTTATCGCAGCCGATATGGAATTTCATGTCCGGATAGCCAGGATTTCCGGCAATCCCATTCTGGTGGCCGTGAGCGAAGCCATGCTTGCCTGGCTGAAGGAGTATCACACTCATATGCTTATCTGGACCGGCAAAGAGAAATATACGCTCGTGGAACACGAGGAGATATTGGATTGTCTGTCCGTCAAGGATGCAGACCGCGCTGAAGCTGCCATGCTTCGACATCTTGAACGGTCGCGTACACTTTACAAAAAGGAATAGAGCCTTCGCGAAGGATAGTGAGGGGTATTCGCAGCCCCTCAGCTGTCCGATTTCTCGAACCCGGCATAAATATCCGCTCTTGTTTGAGGCACAGCGGAAATACCGCGTTTGCGCTTCGAGGCCAGTGTCTGGTTGATTTGGACGGTGCCTCGCTCAAATGCCAGCGAACATCCCGCGAGATAGAGCAGCCAGAGACGCGCTTTCGGGTAACCTATTTCAGCGACGGCCTTATCGAAATGGCTATAGAGGCGCTCGCACCATAACCGACACGTCATGCCATAGTGTTCGCGAAGATTTTCGACGTCGTGGACTTCAAACCCGTATCCTTCGAGGTTTTCTACTGTCATGCCAAGATGATCGAGTTCCCCGCCAGGGAAAATATACTTCACCAGAGCCTTATGCTCTGCACTTTTACGTTTGAAGGATTTCTTGTCCTTTTTCATGCGCCGGGTGATTGCGTGATGCATGTAAAGCCCGCCGGGGCGCAGAAGTCGATGGACGGCGCTGAAATAGCTGTCGTAATTGGCGATTCCCACATGTTCGAACATTCCCACAGATGAAATCTTGTCGAACTGACCGTCAAGCTCTGCATAGGATTTGACGTGGATGGTAATCCTGTCTTCAAGTCCTGCCAGCTTGATCCTTTCTCGCGCCAGCGCCGTTTGGGCTTCCGATAACGAAACGCCGGTGCCGATGACACCAAAATTCTGCACAGCATAAATCAGGAGAGCGCCCCAACCGCACCCGATATCAAGAAGCCGGTCCCCCGGTTTCAATCGCAGTTTTCGGCAGATGAGCTCCAGCTTGTCCTTCTGTGCCTGGTCGATATCATTGGCCCAGTCCGTGAAGTAGCCGCATGTGTAAACCATTCGCTCATCGAGGAATAAACGGTAAAACTCGTTGGAGACGTCATAGTGATGCGTGATCGCCTCTTTGTTCGATCCGCTGACGAAAGGCTCCTTGCCGTCAAGAACATCGCGTCTATTGGGTTTACCAGCAAAAAGAAGAGCCGGGAGATCCTTCAGTAGCTGCCATTTTGGCAACTCCTTCAGCCTGTTCTTTACGCTCCCGTCGGTTTTGGCTTTGGCGAGATCGAAGATTGTACCATTGCTGATATCGACCCGACCTGAGGTCCATATCTCGATCAGTGAATCGTAATTCGGTTTGAGAAGGAGCTGCCGAACGATCGTCGGATCGTTGATCACCAGTGACGGACCGTCGAATGCGCCTATGCGCGTGCCGTCCCATAACTCCACATTGAACTGTGGGCGCAGCGTTTCAACAACTGTCCGAATGATGCGAACAGATCTGGCTTCAACGGTCATGCCATGCCTCTCTATTGAGGTTTCGGGCGGTGATCTTCCCGGGCTGACCCTAACCTAAGGTGCTTAGGATTGCAGTCATAAAATCGTGACGGTTACGACCATGCCTTCAGCGCGAACAGCAGTTGACATGCGGGATTGCCTGCATGTCGCGTTTAGGTCAAAACAGCGGGGTAACTTGCGATTCAGGAAAAAGAACAGCCGATGGTTAAACGTTCAAAGATAAGCCGATGGCTTGCAATATACTTGGTCGCTGGCTGTATCCTGAATTTTCCGCCCGAATTGCATGCGCAACAAGCCGCAGGTGCAGAGGTCTCAGTGGCCACTGAAGAGACATCGCACCATCCCGCACCGGCAACCGACACCTTTGGTCAGACGCAATTTGTTCTGAGCGGCGATCCCATCGTCCCTCCGCGCGATTATGCAAAAGGGTTGGAGATACCGAATCCTGACGCATATGATCCCAACGAGTCCGGCACTATTTTTGATATCGTTTATCGGGGCGTTGTCGATGGCAGGATGCATTTCGAAATCCGCGGTTACACCGCCAATGATCTGCAAACCCCGGATACGGGGCAGATGTTGGATTTCCCGGCTGACCAAAATTCCATCGAAATCAGAAATATCCGGATTGATGTAGAGGCTGCTGAACTGGGAAGCCTGACCTATAGGGCAAACAGGCTTTCTGACGGTACCGGTAAGTAGCCGGGGTATTGCAGCCGGCACTTGGATGGAGCTGTATCCGCCGAATGGTGCTTTTTGTTCATTCAATGCGGCGTTGTTGAGAAGTGTCTGACACGTTGAACTGTGAAACGATATAGAAACGGCAAGTACGAGCTTGTGATTCGAAGAGCCGAAATTGCTCCGCATTGGACCACGTTAAAAGGCAGAGGGCATGGAATTTCCCCGTGACATTGTAGATGCGGCCAGAAATTTGTGGCTCGAAGTCTCAGAGGCCAACGAAAGAATAGCACCTGTTGACGCAATCGCGCTTGCCATCCTCCGGGAAAGGCAGCGATGCGCGACGATTGCGCTCTGCGTGTTTGATGATGAAGAGTGGTCGGACGATTATCGCATGGCAGGCGGGTTGGCTGCGGATGCAATACTCGCAGGAAATGGCCAAGTTTCGGATTAGAGCGCTCGCATCGTCGTTGAAACTCATCGCGCACGGAAATGGATCGAATGGTAATCAAACATTCAGGGATAGGGGTCGTTTGCCTGCTTTCACTGGCAGCGGCGGGGTGCACGACATCGCCGCAGAATTATGCAGCCACCCTCTCATCTCAGGACCCCAAATGGCAGTCGCCGCAGTGCGAAGAAATTCGTGCTGAGGCTGTGAACTATGAGGCGAGAGAAACGAAGGCTTCCGATTTGACTCCAGGCCTGCTTATCGGTCCCTACGGGCTCGGCATTGCGGCAGCCATAAAAGAGAACGACGAGAAGCGCAGAAAATTGTTCGTTCGTGAGATGCATCTGCGCTGCTCGAGCTTGCCTCTTCCGAAGGAACTTGAAAACACCCAAAGCGAAACGAACCAGTCGAAACGGGCGGATACTTTTCGATAGATCGTTAGGCTCTGCAACCTGTCTCCGACTTAGTCACCCTCTTTAACAGTGAGATAAGATGTCCAAATTCGTCCCCGTAATTGCGTTGCATGGCGGCGCTGGAACCATTCTCAAGGCCAATATGACGCCAGAGAAGGAAGCGGCCTATCATGCCGGATTGCGTGAATGCCTGCAGGCGGGACTGGACGTCTTACGTAAGGGCGGCAAAGCTCTCGACGCTGTGACGGCCTCGGTGATTGCTCTGGAAGAGAATCCGCTCTTCAACGCTGGTCGCGGAGCTGTTTTCACGGCGGACGAAACGCATGAGATGGATGCAGCCATCATGGATGGCGCTACGCGCGCTTGTGGGGCAATTTCTGGAATTTGCGGCCCGCGCAATCCTGTTCTTGCGGCACGTGCGGTCATGGAAAAGACCGAACACGTATTTTTGGCAGGTGAAGGAGCAAAGCGTTTTTGCGAAGCAACTGGCCTGGAAATGATGGCTCCCGAATGGTTTTCGACAGAACAACGCCGCAAGGCATTGCATGACGAAATGGAACGTCGTCGCAGCGGCGCAGCCGACGATGGCGATCCAGCCCGCAAGCACGGCACGGTAGGCGCTGTAGCACTGGATGGCTTCGGACATCTGGCCGCAGCTACCTCCACGGGCGGTATGACTGGGAAGACGCCGGGACGCGTTGGCGACAGCCCGGTCATCGGCGCGGGAACCTGGGCGGACGACCAGACGGTTGCGCTTTCCGCCACGGGTCACGGAGAATATTTCATCCGCTGGGCGGTGGGCCATGAAATTGATGCACGGATGCGCTGGGCAGGGCAATCACTCGATGAAGCGGCTGGCACCGTTGTCCGTGAACTTGGCGAAATCGGGGGCTCTGGTGGTCTGGTTGCGGTAGACCGTAAAGGCAATCTCAGTTTGCCGTTCAACAGTCCGGGCATGTATCGCGCATGGTGCGGTACAGATGGTGAGATTCATACCGGCATTTATGGCCTGGATTGAATAACTCGCTGAGATCGCAGAGCTTGCTGGGGTTTTGCAAGTTCTGTTGTCTTGAAACGGTTGTTCATATCGTAAGGGACTATTCCATACGCCTTAAATCCCTTTCTGAAGATGCTGGCAACGTTTGCTTCGACACATTAACGGATCAGTATTATTCGATCTCCGGTGGGATAAGCCTATCAACGATATGACAGCGCATGGCAACCTATTCCAAATTGGAATGGCAAGTCTAAAATTGCATTGGCCAAAGCCTCAATTTGCTGCCTATAAATTTCAAACAACAAAATTGACAGTCAAGGGAGGATGCTCCTCAGCTTTTCTTTAAGCTTTCGAAAAAGCGAGAGATTAGCTTCGGGCAACTATGACTGGCGCGTCTTTCAAACATGCGCAAAAAATGGGGAAATAAATGACGGAAGCCAAGTGCGTTCCGGAGGGGAGGAATTACCCTTCTGACGAAAAGGCGCAGCTATTCAATGATATGGCACCTCAAAGCGGCGCCAGTGATGCGGTAAGTGCTGCGCAACCGACGCAGCAGTTCCGCTTGCCGGTCAGCGATCTGCATGCGCTTTCCGTTTTGGAATATGGTAATCCGAAAGGCATCCCAGCGGTCTTTCTGCACGGCGGTCCTGGTGCAGGCGTGTCAGCCAAGCAGGTAGCCAGTTTTGATCTTGATACCTATCGCGTCATCACCTTTGATCAGCGTGGTGCGGGTCGTTCCACCCCTGCCGCTGAAATTGCTGAAAACACCACACAGCATCTGATCATGGATATGGAAACCCTGCGTGAAAAGCTTGATGTCGAGCGCTGGCTCGTGGCGGGGGGCTCGTGGGGATCCTGTCTTGCGCTTGCTTATGGCCTGGCGTACCCGCAGCGTTGCCTCGGCTTTCGGCTGCACGGCATATTTCTCGGCGGGCAGGAAGATGTCGATTGGTGGTTCTATGGCTGTCGGGCTATTTTTCCAGACCACTGGCAGAAATTTGCCGAATTCGTGCCGGCAAGCGAACGCAGCGATCTACTTACCGCTTATTATAAGCGGCTAACCTCTGGAAATCCGCTACAAGAACAGGAGGCCGCCCGGAGCCTGCGAGGATTTTCGGCACGTACACAAACTTTCGAACCGAACACGGACCATGTTTCCAAACTTTTGAAGCCGGAAGCGGCTTTGTCTGTATCACGCATTTTTACCCATTATTGCGTCAACCGGGCTTTTCTTCCAGACAATTATCTCCTCGATAACATCGATCGTATCCGACACCTTCCCGCTGAAATTGTGCAGGCGCGCTACGATACTGTCACTCCGATGATGACGGCGTGGAAACTCAAGGAAGCTTGGCCAGAGGCGAATTTCACCATCGTCACGCTTGCTAATCATCAGTCGACAATCGGCCCGATGGCAGATGCACTGTCAGCCGCATCAGCCCGGCTGGCGAGACAATTGACCTAAGCCCACACTGCAATGCCTGGAATTGAGGACAGTTCGATGTTCGATACAAGAACCGCCGAGACATCGCTTTCGATGACGCACTACATCGATATCTGCAAGGCAGTAAAGCCAGCCGTCTCGCCGGATGGTGAGCTTCTGGTTTATCTTAGCGATGAAAGCGGCACGGCGCAGGTCTGGGCGCGCCCGCTCGCGGGCGGCAGGCCACGCCAGATTACCAACCTACCAGAACCGGTCGGCAATCTTGCATTCAATCCGAAGAGCCGTGATCTGCTCATAACCACCGACTGGGGTGGTGATGAGCGTCACCAGCTGTGGCTGATCGAAAACGCCGAAGGAGAACCGCGTCTCCTCACCACTGATACGACGGTGGTGCACGCCTGGGGCTGTTGGTCGCCGGATGGAACGCAGATCGCCTATGGCGCCAATTATCGCGACCGTTCGCATATGGACATTTATGTGATGACCGTTGCCACGGGCGAGACCAAATGTGTCTACAAAGGTGCCGGCTGGCGCACGCCCGCCGCCTTTGCGCCCGATGGCAAGTCGCTTCTGGTCAATGATTGCCAGCGTGCCATGACGGATCAGGATTTTTGCCGTCTCGATCTCGAAACAGGCGCTTATGAGAACATCCTGCCACATGAGGGCCGGGCGCGCTATCAGGCTCCGAAATTCTTCAAGGACGGTTCCGGCATTCTCTTGATTGCCGATCAGGAACGTGAGTATCTCTCGGTTATGGTCAAGCCGCACGGTGTGGCAACGCTGACAGAACTTGCCGCTTTCGAAGGGCGAGATGTCGAAGCGCTCGCAATCTCACCTGACCAGAACGCGATAGCACTCGTCGTGAACCGTCAGGGCTGGAACGATGTGGTTCTGATCGGCCGTGACGGAGTCGTACGGAAACAGCTAGAGATGCCGGTTGCAGCGGTCGTCGCTTCGATGGCCTGGACGCCTGACGGCACGTCGCTGATCATGCCAGTGGAAGGCGCCACGATGTCGGGCGATATCTGGCGCTGCGATGTTGAAAGCGGTGTTTTCACGCGTCTGACGGACGTGCCGAAGGCTAAGGTGAAACTGCCAGCCTTTGTGGAACCCACGGTAACGAGCGTCGCAAGTTTTGATGGTCTGGAAATCCCCTATTTCGTCTACAAGCCGGAACGTGCAGCCGGCCCTGATGGTTATCCGGTGATGGTCATCGTACATGGTGGCCCCGAAGCACAGTGGAAGCCGGACTTCCGGGCTGACATTCAGTATATGCTGGCGCGGGGCATAATGGTCATCGCGCCCAATATTCGCGGCAGCACTGGCTATGGCCGCGCCTATCAGCACCTCGATGACCGTGAGCTGCGTATGGACAGCGTAGCCGATCTCAAGGCGGTGCGCATGGAGGTCGGGGCACGCGATGATGTGGACGAGAGCCGCATCGGTGTGTTCGGCCGTTCCTATGGCGGGTTCATGGTCCTATCAGCCATGACGGAATATCCAGATTTGTGGAAGCTGGGCGTCGAATATTACGGGATCGCGAATTTCCTCACCCTGCTGCAGACCACGGGACCTTGGCGCAAGGAATTGCGTGCAATCGAATATGGCGATGCCGAAACCATGCGGGATCAACTGGAGCGGTTCTCACCCATCAATCGGATCGGCAACATCGCCGCGCCATTGATGATCGCGCACGGCCTGGAGGACCCGCGCGTCACGCCATGCGAGAGCGAAATGGTCTATTCGTGCCTCCGCGGTCTCGGCAAACCTGTCGAATATCTGCGCGTTCCGCATGAAGGCCATGGCTTTGCACGCATTGAAAATCGCCGTCGTGTTTTTGGCGCGCTTGCCCGTTTCATCGACGAGAATCTTTAGAAGTATTGTGGGGAGAATACGCCGTGAAGAATGGTGAAGAGATCTGGGATCTTGTGGACGCGAAGAAGGCTGATTTTGAAGCCTTGAGTGATCGAGTCTGGGGCATGCCGGAGATTGCTTATACCGAATATCGGTCCTGTGCCGAGCATACTGAAATGCTGAAGGAACAGGGGTTCCGTATTGCCGAGAACGTGGCTGGCATTCCCACCGCCGTGATGGGCGAGGCCGGTGAGGGCGGACCAGTCATCGCAATCTTGGGCGAATACGATGCTCTTCCGGGCCTCAGCCAGGAAGCCGGTATTGCGGAACCGCGTCCGATCCCCGGTACGGGACACGGCCATGGCTGCGGCCACAACCTTCTGGGTTCCGCTGCCATTCTGGCCGCGACGGCGGTCAAGGACTGGCTGGAACAGACCGGCAAGAAAGGCCGTGTACGCTATTACGGTTGCCCAGCAGAAGAAGGCGGCGCGGCCAAGTCGTTCATGGCGCGCGCTGGCGCTTTCGACGATGTCGACATCGCCATCTGCTGGCATCCGGCTTCGTTCACACAGGTGGATGACGCACAGTCGCTCGCCAATACGCGCATGGATTTCGAATTCACCGGACGAGCCTCCCACGCCGCCGCGGCACCGCATCTGGGGCGTTCGGCTCTGGATGCGGTGGAGTTGATGAGTGTCGGCTGCAATTATCTGCGAGAACACATCCCTTCTGATTGCCGTCTTCACTATGCCTATCTCAATGCGGGCGGCGTCGCGCCAAATGTCGTGCAGGCCAAGGCCAAGGTGCGCTATGCCATTCGTGCTACCGACTTGCCGGGCATGTTCGCCCTCAATGAACGGGTGAAGAAGGTTGCCCAAGGCGCTGCGATGATGACGGAGACGACCGTCGACATTTCCATCATGAGCGCTGTCTCGAACCTCCTGGGCAACACGCCGCTCGAAATCGCGATGCATTCGAACATGGAGCGCCTGGGTGGTGTGCCGTTCGATGATGCGGACCGTGCGTTTGCCGCCAAGATTCAGGCAACCTTGTCGAAGGAAGACATAGAAACTGATTATCTACGCGTTGGCCAACCGCTGGCGGAAAATGAACCGCTTTGCGACTACGTCTTGCCGCGCGAGCAGAAAGGTGTGCCGATGATCGGTTCCACTGATCTGGGTGATGTGAGCTGGGTCGTGCCAACCGTTCAGGCGCGCGTGGCAACGCATGCGATCGGTTCGCCCGGTCATTCGTGGCAGATCACCGCTCAAGGCAAAATGCCGGCCGCGCATAAGGGCATGGTCTATGCCGCCAAGGTGATGGCGGGCACGGCGCTAGATGTTCTTCAGAACGAGAAAATCCTGAGCGACGCCAAAGCTGATCACAAGGCCCGCACGGCAAAGACACCCTACACTTGCCCGATCCCACCTGAAGTCAATCCACCACTTCAGCCGCGTCCGGCAGATTAAACGGCTGAATGATTGCACTTGGTGCTGCGCGTCCGCGCGCAGCACATTTGAAAATGCCCAACCATAAAAAGGGGACAACAATGCAAAGACAGAAGACATCCATCCTGCGTTGCACGACAGCACTTGCGCTTGCCACCGGTATGGGCGCTGCGCTGTTCACGGCTGAAGCCGCCTCACCGCCGAATGCGCTTGTCATGGCATGGAACATCGACGCTATCAGCACTTTTGATCCCGCGCAGATCGGCGAGGCCGCTACCAACGAGATCATCCAGAATATCTGTGACCCGATGGTGGATTTTGATCCGGCTGACGAAACCAAGATCGTGCCACAACTCGCCAAGAGCTGGGATGTCTCACAGGACGGCCTGCAGATCACGTTCCACATGCGCGATGATCTGAAGTTCGACAATGGCGACAGGGCGACGGCAGGCGATATGGCATGGTCGCTCCAGCGCGCGGTCAAGCTCGGTTTCGGTAATGCCGCGACGCTGACGGAATACGGTTTCACCAAGGAGAATGTGGACCAGACCATCTCGGCACCGGACGACAATACGGTGGTTTTCAAGCTCGACAAGCCCTATCCGGTCAACCTCATCCTGGCAGCGATTGCAGCCAACCGGGTAGCCAGCCTTCTTAATCAGAAAGTGTTGATGGAAAACCAGGTCGATAATGACATGGGCAACAAATACCTGGCCACTCGGTCGGAATGCGTTGGCCCCTACAAGCTGATGCGATGGAACCCCGCGGAAGTGGTAATACTTCAGGCGACCGATAATTACTGGGGAGAAGCACCGAAGCTCAAGCAGGTATTGATCCGCCATGTTTCGGAAGCGGGAACTCAACGGCTGCTGCTTGAAAAAGGTGACATCGACATTGCTCGTGATCTGACGCCAGAGGACCTGCGCGATCTCGAAACCCAGGACAAGGTGACCGCCTCACGCTCGTTGAAGCCCTCGCTATTCTACTGGAACTTCAACAATGCCGATCCGATCTTTGCCAACGAGAAGGTGCGCCTCGCGATGCGCTATCTCATTGACTACGAAGGTCTCGGCAAGACGGTAATCAACAATGTCGGCGTGCCGCGTGCGAGCTTCGTGCAGCTCGGTGCTTTCGGCGCGCTGGATGAGAAGGAAGGACAGCCCTTCAAACTTGACGTTGAAAAGGCCCGCGAACTGCTGAAGGAAGCCGGTTACGAGAAGGGCTTCGAGACGACGATGTTTATCAGTACCGCGCCTTATGCAGCTCCGATTGCTCAGAGCATTCAGGACGCAGCCGCCAAGGTGGGTGTAAAAATCAAGATTGAGCGCATGGCCAATGCGCAATTGTTCAGCCGTATCCGGGGCCGCGAGTTCCAAACCTCGCTGATGGGCTGGCAGACTACCGTGCCGGATGCGCATGGCAATGCTTCGCGCCAGATTTTCAATCCCGACAACCGGGCTGAAGCCAAGCAGACCATGTATCCGAGTTGGCGTGCGAGCTATTTCAACGAGGCCGTCAACAAAAAGGTCGACGCAGCCTTGTTCGAGAAGGACGAGGCCAAGCGCAAGCAGATGTATATCGATCTGCAGAGAGAGATGATGGAGAAGGGCCCCCACGCCTTCATCTTCCAAATCTACAATGTTGCGGGCGTCAACAAGGCCATGAAGAATTGGAGCTGGAACGGCTTCCGCGTCTATTACGATCTGGCCGCAAAGTAAGGCGAATGGCGTTACCGGCGACTTTCTGGCAGTCGCCGGGCGTCTACTTCGATTTGATGGATGTCCGTATGGCCGCTTGTGGTTCGCAATGTGATCCCGGCCTGGTGTCCCGTTTCTCTCTTTCGGGAGTTTTCAGATGACGACGCACGAAATCATGGAAGACGTCGAGGAGGCCGACCGCGACAGGGAAGCCGGTCCGGTACTTCAGTACCTCGCCGCCACAGCGCGCCTGATTGTTTCAGTGGTGATTACGCTTCTGGGACTGATCACGCTGACCTTTTTCATCAGCCGCCTTTTGCCACTCGATCCGGTCATCGCCATGCTGGGGGACAATGTTTCTCAGGAAGCCTATGACACGATGTATCGTAAGCTGGGTCTTGATCAGCCGTTGATCGTGCAATACGGCCTATACCTCAAGAATGCGCTGATGTTCGATTTCGGCAATGCGTTGACTTCCGGCCGCCCGGTACTGGAAGATATTGCGCGCGTCTTCCCCGCCACCATCGAACTGGCGACTGTGGCAATCGTCATTGGTACCGCGCTTGGCATTCCGCTTGGTGTCTCCTCAGCCATGTATCGCAATTCGCCGCTTGACCATGCCGTTCGCATGGTCAGTCTGCTCGGCTATTCAACGCCAAACTTCTGGCTCGGCTTGATGGCGCTGCTGATCTTCTACGCCACGCTAGGTTGGATCGGTGGTCCGGGACGGATAGATTTCATCTACGAATACTCCGTCGAGCCGACGACCGGTTTCCTGCTTGTGGATAGTGCAATGCAGGGGCAGTGGGATGCATTTTGGAACGCCGTAAGCCATATCATCATGCCAGCCCTGATACTCGCGTTTGGCTCAATGGCTTACATCAGCCGCATGACGCGCGGCTTCATGATCGAGCAGCTCAATCAGGAATATATCATCACTGCGCGCGTCAAGGGATTGTCCTGGGCGCGCACGGTCTGGGGCCACGCATTTCGCAATGTCGCGGTTCAGGTCGTTACAGTCGTGGCACTGTCTTATGCCTTCCTGCTGGAAGGGGCGGTGCTGACCGAGACCGTGTTCGCATGGCCAGGCTTCGGGCGTTACCTCACCAATGCGCTTCTGGCAGGCGACATGAACGCGGTTGTCGGCTGTACTCTTATTGTCGGCATTCTGTTCGTCGGTATCAACCTGATCAGCGATCTCCTGTATCGCGTTTTCGATCCCCGCACCCGATAGGAAATTGCCGATGGACACGCACAACAGCACATCGCCAACTTCCGGTTCCCTGCGGGCCTGGCTGACCGCCTCCGTACCTACTTCTGCCTTTCAGGCCAATATTCAGCAGTTGCGCCGTTCCTGGTTCAAGCTGTTGGCCAACACATCCGCCGTCTTCGGCCTAGCAGTAATCGTGCTTTTGGTGTTGATCGCCATTTTTGCACCTTTGATCGCCACGCACGATATCGGAGCCAACAATCTCGCGAACCGCCTTCAACCACCGTCCTGGGAGCACTTCTTTGGCACGGACGAACTGGGTCGCGATATTTTCAGCCGGCTCGTCTATGGTTCGCGCATCACGCTTTACATCGTGACGCTGACTGCCATCATTGCGGCACCCATAGGTCTCATCGTCGGCACCACTGCCGGCTATATGGGCGGCTGGGTCGATACGGCACTCATGCGCATAGTCGACATCTTCCTTGCCTTTCCCAGTCTGGTACTGGCGCTAGCCTTCGCTGCGGCACTTGGGCCAGGCATTGAAAATGCGGTTATCGCCATCTCGCTCGCCGCCTGGCCACCGATAGCGCGCCTTGCCCGTGCCGAAACACTGACCATTCGCTCGTCCGATTACGTCGCCGCGATACGTCTGCAGGGGGCTTCTACCATGCGGGTGATCGCTAAGCATGTCGTGCCAATGTGCATTCCCTCGGTGGTGATCCGCATCACACTCAACATGTCTTCGATCATTCTCACAGCCGCTGGTCTTGGCTTTCTCGGCCTAGGTGCGCAGCCGCCAAGCCCTGAATGGGGCGCGATGCTCTCCAGTGGGCGGGAATTCATGATGACCTCGTGGTGGCTTGCCGCCGTTCCCGGCACCGCAATCCTGCTCGCCAGCCTCGCCTTCAACCTTTTCGGTGATGGTTTGCGCGATGTGCTCGACCCCAGAAACGGATAAGATCAATGACAGAACCATTGCTTGAAGTTGACGATCTTTGGGTGTCTTTTCCGGGTGCTGACCGCAACATCGATGTTGTTCGTGGTATCAGTTTTTCCGTTGGTCGCGAAAAGGTTGGCATTGTGGGCGAATCCGGCTCCGGCAAATCGATGACCGGGCGCTCGATTCTCAAACTAACGCCAAAGGCGGCACAAATCCGCGCCAAGAGCCTGCGTTTCGGCGAGATTGACCTGCTGTCTGCCAGCGAACGCCAGATGCGTAGCGTGCGTGGCAACCGCATTTCAATGATCCTCCAGGACCCAAAATATTCACTCAATCCGCTGATCCGTATCGGTGATCAGATTATGGAAGCTTATCGGCTCCATCATCGAGTGAAATCGACAGAGGCGCGACAAAAGACGATTGCCATGCTGGAGGCTGTGCACATTCGCGATCCTGAACGTGTCATGCGTCTGTTCCCGCACGAGATTTCCGGCGGTATGGGGCAGCGTGTGATGATCGCGATGATGTTGATCCCCGAACCGGACATGATCATTGCGGACGAGCCGACCTCGGCCCTCGACGTGACGGTGCGGCGCCAGGTTTTGACAGTTCTCGATGAACTGGTAAGCCGTTCAGGTACCGGGCTGATGTTTATCAGCCATGATCTCAATCTGGTGGCGGATTTCTGTGACCGGGTATTGGTCATGTATGCGGGGCGCATCATGGAAGATCTGCCAGCCAAGGAACTGCACAAGGCGCGCCACCCCTATACACAGGCGCTGCTGGCGAGCCTTCCTCGGCTGGACCAGCCGGTCGATATGCTGAAGGTGCCGGAACGGGAGAAGAGCTGGCTCACCGAGCCGACGTTGGTTGGAGGAGTTTCATGACACATGCAGCCAACTCTCCATTCGTGGATGTTTTGGACCTTTCCATCAGTTTTGGCAAAGGGCGCAAGCGCGCCACAGTTGTCAGGAAGGCGCAATTTCATATCGAGCGCGGCGAAGCCTATGGGCTGATCGGCGAATCTGGTTGTGGCAAGTCCACAATCCTGCGCGCTCTCGCAGGTCTCATTCCGCACTATCAAGGAGACTTTTTCTTTGACGGACAAAGAATGGGCGGCGAGCGCGATAAAGTGTTTTTCCGTCGTGTTCAGATGGTCTTCCAAGACCCCTATGCCTCACTGCACCCGCGCAAGCAGGTACACAAGGTGCTGGCGGAATCGCTTGCTATTCACGGCATGGATCGCAGGGACGAGCGCATTCGTGACGTATTGCAAGCGGTCGGTCTCGGTCCAAGCTTTCTCTATCGCTATCCGCATGAACTGTCTGGCGGTCAACGCCAGCGCGTCGCGATAGCGCGTGCGCTTATCATCGAGCCGGATGTACTGCTTCTCGATGAACCGACATCTGCGCTCGATGTTTCGGTGCAGGCGGAAATCCTCAATCTGCTCAAAGTGCTGCGCCGGGAACGCAATCTCACCTACCTGATGGTTTCGCACGATCTCGCTGTGGTGGCGCATATCTGCCAGCGCGTCGGGGTCATGCATAAGGGTATCATTCTGGAAGAACTGACGGCGGACGATCTTCGTCACTCACGCGCCAAGGCCAAATACACGCAGGAATTTCTGCAGGCTAGCGTGGAAGCTGTCGCACATAATTAAGCTAGGGAAGTACGAATATGAACTATCATTCGGTAGCCAATCCTGGACCGGAATGGGAACGCTTGCAGAATCCTGCTGCAGCGGGTTGGTCGGTGGCTGGACTTCGTGCTGTTGGTTCTTGCGCGGATCAACAGGAAACCGACGCGTTGATGGTCGTTCAAGGTAACAAGATCGTCTACACCTATGGCGACATCACACACAAATATCTCTGCCACTCCATTCGCAAGAGTATCCTTGCCGCACTGATGGGGCAGGATGTGGCCGATGGAACCATCGATCTTAGCCTGACGCTGGAGCAGCTGGGCATTGACGACAATGAAGGCTTGAGCGAAGTCGAGAAGCAGGCAACGGTTTATGATCTCCTGACCGCGCGTTCGGGCATCTATCATCCTGCGGGCTACGAGACGCCCTGGATGCGGATGATCAAGGAAAAGCGCCACTCCCATGCGCCAGGAACCTTCTGGTGTTATAACAACTGGGATTTCAATGCGCTTGGAACTATTTTCGAACAGCTTACGGGCAGGACCGTGCATCAGGCTTTCGATGAACGTATCGCTAAACCGCTCGGGCTTGAGGATTTCAGGTTGGACGGCGAAAAACCGGATGGTTGGCATGATCGATTTACGGAAAGCCAGCATGCCGCTTACCCGTTCCGTCTGTCCACACGTGATCTAGCTCGCTTCGGCCAGCTTTATCTGCGCAATGGTCGCTGGAATGGTGCATTCGTTCTACCTGAAGGCTGGGCGCAGGAGTGTGTGATGCCTTATTCTCATGCCGGTGCCCGCGGGGCCTATGGCTATATGTGGTGGCTGGAGCGTGACGGCGTCTTCTTCCCCGGTGTGGTTACACCGAAAGGCAGCTATGCAGGCTTCGGTGCGGGCGGTCACTTCTGTATCGTATTGCCCGCGCTCGACATGGTGATTGTGCATCGAGTGGATACCGATGTTGCTGGCCGGCAGCTGAACCGGCACAAGTTCGGGCGTCTCCTGAAACTCATTCTTGATGCTTTTCAGGGGTAACGTCATGCAGCGGGAGGAGATGACGGTCGCGCTCGCGATAGCTTCAGCTTGTGCAAAGCCGATTACAAGCATCGATGCACGAAAACTGGCGTGCGACGCCATATTGGATACGTTGGCCTGCATGGTGGCCGGTCGCGGCGACGACAGCACGAAAAGCGTTGCTAAAGCCTTTGCAGAGTTCAGCGCCGGTGGAACTGCCTTGTCGGTTACGGGGGGGACAGGCAGCCCGATGTTTGCTGCACTGGTCAACGGTACAGCAGCGCACGCACTGGATTTTGATGATAATTTCCTGCCCGGCATGAGCCATGCTTCGGCAGTGATAGTCCCTGCCATCGTGGCGCTGGCCGATTTGGATAAAACAACGGGGCGTCGCTTGATTGACGCCTATCTGGCCGGGTTGCAGGCGCAGGCGCTGGTGGGCGAGGGTTTGGGACAGGCACATTACACAGCTGGCTGGCATGGGACATCCACTGTGGGGAGCATCGGGACGGCTGTCGCGACTGCCCATATGCTTGGTCTCGATATTACGGCGACGGCACAGGCGATAACCATCGCTGCCAGTTTTGCATCCGGTACCAAGGGCCAGTTCGGTACACTGATCAAGCCGTTTCATGCGGGTATGGCCGCGCGTAATGCGGTTGAGGCCGCGTTGCTCGCAAAAGCCGGAATGCAGGCACGGCACGATATTTTGGAAGGTGAGCAGGGAATTCGTGAGCTATTTGCAGGGGATCCACGTCTCGGCTGGAATATCGAAGCCATCCTCTCCGATAAGCCGCATGTCATTGAAACGGTCGGTGTCATGCCGAAACGGCATCCTTGCTGTGGGTCCACCCATATGATTGTCGATGCACTGCTTGATCTTAAGAGAGAGCACCGATTTGATGCCGAGGATATTTTGGCTGTAGATACATTGGTCGGGATCGCGAACTATCGCAACCTCGCCTACACGCAGCCGGTCGACCAGATGCAGGCACGCTTCTCCATGCAATATTGCGTCGCACGCGCTCTGCGGCAGGGATACCTCACGCTCGCAGATTTCACCCCGGAGGCCGTGGATACTTTCCGACATGATCCACTGATCAATGCTATTACCATGCGCAGCTATTCAGGAGAAGAAGAACGGGCATCCGCGGAAAAACTGCCGCACGTCGTAACTGTTACACTGAAAAACGGTGGTGTATTGCAAGGGGCTCGTAGCTTCGCCGTTGGTACCCTGCAGCAACCGTTCAGCGTCGATGACCGTGCGCGAAAATTCCTCGATTGTTGCGCGACAATTCCTGCCGCCGATCGGATCTATAGGGATCTGGGCGATCTGGACGATAAAGAGAACCTGAAAACTATTGCAGCGCTTTTCCCCCGGCTCTGATGTTTTAACCGGACGCAGGACTTCCGGCGTCGTGGCCATTTTTCTGGGCAACCAGTTGCGAGGCACGGCGCCAGAGGAGTTCGGCCTGCTTGTTCCTGAATTGGGGTGTTCGGTAAACGCGGATATCAATCAACAGATCGGTGTCGGTTTCACCGGCGCGGACCAGCACGCCACGCTTGAGTTCATCATCGACAAGGCTTTCCGGTATCCATGCAACACCATGTCCGGAAACCGCCATTGCCTTGAGCGCAACAGACATTCCGTTTTCATAAACCGTGTTCAATTCGAACCCATGTTTCTCAAACAGCCAGGGCAATGCGAGAGAAAAGAACGAGTTGCCACGATAGCTGAGAAAGTCGATCGGCAACGACTTTTCCTTAAGGCTATGAAGGGCTTGTCCATTCGGGGCAGGAGCGGAGACGGGGATGACCCTTTCGGTGCCAAGCGCCAGAAATGGATAACCACTGAGATCATCCATCTGCGGAACTGCCGGATGCGCATAAGTCAGGAAGAAGTCGCAATGTCCGCTGACAAGCGTGGAAATATTTCCGACGAATGATGAATGCGGATCGGCAAATCGAGCGCGGAATGACACGCCGGCGGCTTCAATCTGCGCCATCCAGTGCGGAAAGAACGTGAGTGACAGCGTATTGAGTGTAGCAAAAGAAATGATTTCCCACGATGCGCTATAACCAT
The DNA here is from genome assembly GCF_052246815.1 of Brucella sp. RRSP16. Lineage (NCBI taxonomy): Bacteria > Pseudomonadati > Pseudomonadota > Alphaproteobacteria > Hyphomicrobiales > Brucellaceae > Brucella > Brucella sp. RRSP16. The sequence goes on along the minus strand of NZ_JBQQAM010000012.1, from coordinate 40,884 downwards.
CGCTGACGGTCTTACGGGCGGTAAGCAGCATTTCAAGAGCATCATGTGCTCGCGGAAGAAAACATTCTCCCGCCTTCGTCAAGCCAATAGGATTCGAAGAGCGATCGATTAGGGGTAGACCAATCCAGTCCTCCAGTTGCTTGATGCGTTTGCTGAGGGCGGACTGTGTAATATTGCGGTCACCTGCCGCGCGGGAATAGCTCCTGTGCTCTGCAAGACTGACGAAATCTTCAAGCCATTTCAGTTCCATAGTCTGCACCGATGCATCAGATAAGCAAAAGTTTCCAACCTCATCTATAACGCGAACTGATTGGATTGAGGTAGACTTCATCTGATGTTTTCGATCAAACAGTGATCTGGATGATAGCGGGCCGCATGCTCTTCTACATCGTATCGCGGACGCGCTCCCACGCTTTCGTCAAATGGCGCCTCAGCACCTCGGAGAGCCGTTCCGCATCGCGGGCTTCGAGAGCCGTGATCATTTCTTCATGCTCGGAGACGGCTGCGGCCCATTTCTCCGCGCCCTCATGCCCCACAAAGCGGATGCGCTTCAACCGCGTCTGCAGCATCTGGTGAATATCCGCAAGCGTTGGATTTCTGGCAAGACGGACAATGGCCAGATGTATTTGCTGGTTGAGCTTGTAATATTGCAGGCGGTCAGCGTGCTTGTAACGCTCGATCATTTCATCATGCAGTGCTCGAACTTCTCCGATTTCCCGGTCGGTCGCCAGTTCGCAGGCAAGTTTTCCAGCAAGCTCTTCCAAGGCGCGCAGGACTGTAAGCATGTCCTTTACATCGGCCGCACTGAACCGTTTCACAACGGCGCCGCGGCTTGGAACAAGTTCCACCAGACCTTCGCTGGCCAGATACTTGATCGCCTCACGCAGTGGCGTGCGCGACACCCCCAGCTGTTCGCCAAGCTGACCTTCATGCAGGCGGGTGCCCGGTTCCAGCTGCCCTTCGATGATCATATCGCGCAGATGGTTGACGAGCATATCGTGCAAAGCAGTGCGGCGAAACGCCTGTGAGCCGTTATCGGACTGCTCGGTTTTCTGAATTTCGTCCATCGACCATTTTTCTCAAAGAGTGAGCTCGAATCCCATCTCACCGTCTGATGCGAAGATGGCTGGCCTGCTCTCAACCGTCAATATAAAATGCTGCATACAGAATACAAAATGCTTGCGCCCCCACTAAGAGTGACTTATGCATGCTGCATACAGAATGCAGACGAGGAGGATGCTAATGACTGCCACTGGCGCTGAACCGAGCGTGATTGCGCTTGCAATGGGGGATCCAGCCGGTATCAGTCCCGAGCTGACGGCACGTCTTCTGGCCCTGCCGGATGTCAAGAAAGAAGCGCATCTCATCGTTTTCGGGGACCGTCGTATTCTCGATGAAGGGGCCCGCGTCGCAGGTGTCGAACTTGATCTGCAGGATGCCAATATCGAAAATGCGCCTGGCATGCCGGTGGGCAGGCATGTGTTCGTCGACCTGGAGAATCTCGATCCGAAGGATGTCGTGCGTGGCGAGGCCACACTGGTTGGAGGAACTTTCGCGACCCACAACTTCCGCACCGCATTGAAGTTTGCCGAGGCAGGTCACGCGCAGGCCGTTTGCTTCACGCCTTTCAACAAGCAAGCCATGCGGTTTGCATATCCAGGCTACGACGACGAAATCCGCTTTGTTGCCGATGTGCTGAGCTTCACGGGCAAGGTGCGTGAATTCAACGTTCTGGAGAAGGTTTGGAATGCGCGCGTAACGTCGCATATTCCGCTCAAGGACGTAGCCTCGACCCTGACTGTCGAAGGAATTCTGGCTGAGCTCGAACTGGCTTGGGCCTGCCTGAAAAAGGCGGGATATGACAACCCGAAGATTGCAGTAGCCGGGCTCAATCCGCATGCCGGTGACGGAGGCAGCTTTGGGATGGAAGAAATCGACATCATTGAGCCGGCGGTAAAGGCTGCCAAGGCCAAGGGGTTCGATGTGGATGGGCCCTTTCCGGCGGACACGGTGTTCCTGCGTGCCCTCAAGGATGGCTTCCAGGCGGTGCTGACAATGTATCACGACCAGGGGCAGATTGCGATGAAGCTGATGGGCTTCGACAAGGGCGTGACGATGATGGGCGGACTGCCATTTCCGCTTTGCACGCCTGCCCACGGCACAGCCTATGATATTGCCGGGAAGGGGATTGCGGATGTGGGAGCTACGCGCGAAGCGATCCTGCTTGCCGCACGGATGGCGAAAAGAGCCAAAGCGCTTCCGAGCGCTGCCTGATTGCTGACATTTTGATGCTATCGGCATGGGGGGAGGCCCATGCCGTTTAACTGGGAGGATAGACCATGAAGAAGTCTTTGCGCATTGCATGCCTCGCCGCAGGGGCGGCGGTAGTTGCCTCGTCTGTGCACGCATTCGAGCCGACGCGTCCTGTGGAATTTGTCGTAACCGCCGGACCGGGCGGGGGAACTGATATTTTCGCGCGCACAATCCAGTCGATCATCGGCAAGTATGACCTGATGAGCGCGCCAATCGTCGTCACGAACAAGGGGAGTGCGGGCGGAGCCGAAGGCTTTGTCTATACTGCTGGTTACAAGGGTGATCCGTACAAGCTCGCTTTCGGCACCAACAACGCCTATCTTTTGCCGGTGCGCGCCAAGGTTCCTTACAAATCGGACGATTTGATACCCGTTTCAGCCCTTGCCGCCGACGAGTTCATCCTTTGGGTCAGCGGAAAATCTGATTTCAAGACCGCCGCAGAGTTTATCGCCAAGGCGAAGGATGACGCGGGTATGAAGGTTGGTGGAAGCCAGTCCAAGGACGTTGACCAGATTCTTACATCCATGATCAACGATGCCACCGGCTCGAAACTCGGCTACATTCCGTTCAAAAGCGGTGGTGAAGCGGCCGTCCAGCTCGCAGGAGAGCACATCGCCGCCAATGTGAACAATCCGAGCGAAAATCTCGGTCAATGGCAGGCCGGGATGGTAAAGCCCCTTTGTGTCTTCAAGAGCGAAAAGCTCAAGGGGGAGGGAAAGGTGGCTGGCGATATGGGATGGAGCGACATTCCGACCTGCATGGAAGCGGGGATCGCAATCGAAAATTACTCCATGCCGCGCACGGTGTGGCTGCCAGCCGGATGCCGGTTACTTTCCGTTCTATATCGGCCTGCTTATCCTGTTCGGAAGTGCGGTTAATCTCGTTGTGGCATTTGTAAAACATCGCGGTAGCGGAGAAATCTTCGTTGAACTCTCCCGGCTGAAACCGGTTCTCGGTTTCGCTGTGCCGCTGGTTGCCTTCGCTGCCATATCGACGGTTCTCGGTCTTTATATCGGCACCGCACTCTACATCGCTGGAGCGATGATGTTTCAGGGGCGCTACAAGTGGTGGGCTTCATTGCCAGCCGGCATTGCCGTTTCCCTCTTCTTTTTCGTCATTTTTGAAATCGGCTTCAAGGTTCCACTCCTTAAAGGTCCGGTCGAGGCTTTCTTCGGGATTTATTAATACCGGAAAGTCCGATGTCTTTGGAGGAAAGACATGGAAAACTTCAGTCTCCTGATGGATGGCTTCGCCCACATACTCAGTTTCAATCATGTTCTGCTGATGATGCTGGGGGTGACGCTTGGAATTCTTGTGGGTGTCCTGCCTGGATTGGCGCGCCCAATGGCGTTTCCCTGCTTTTGCCGCTGACATTCACGATGGACCCGATCTCCGCGATTATTCTGCTCTCGTGCATGTATTGGGGGGCATTGTTCGGTGGGTCGACAACGTCCATTCTGTTCAACATTCCGGGGGAACCTTCGTCCGTAGCCACTACTTTCGACGGCTATCCGATGGCGAAGGCCGGACATGCGAGCCGCGCATTGACGCTGGCGTTCGTCTCGGCTGGGATCGGCGCACTGGCTGGCGTGGTGATGATTACGCTGCTCTCAAGCTGGGTCGCCAATTTCGCCCTGCGGTTTTCATCCCCGGAATATTTCGCTGTGTATTTTCTGGCTTTTGCCAGTTTCATATCCATGGGCGCGCAATCGCCGTTCAAGACGCTCGTTTCCATGATGATTGGCTTCGCCTTTGCTTCCGTAGGTATGGACACGATCTCCGGCAATCTGCGTCTGACATTCGACATACCGGAACTTATCAAGGGTATCTCCTTCTTGATCGCAGTGATGGGCCTGTTCGGGATCGGTGAATTGTTGCTGACGACGGAGGAGGGGCTTCGTTTCGACGGTATCAAGGCGCGGGTGCGTCTTGGCGAGATCGGGCGCACTCTTCTCGAAATGCCGCGCTATTGGTTTACGCTCGCTCGTTCCACGCTGATCGGCATCTGGATGGGTATAACTCCTGCCGGACCGACCGCTGCATCCTTCATGAGCTACGGGGTGGCTCGCCGTTCCGCACGGGACAAATCGAAGTTCGGCAAAGGCGATCCTCGCGGGATCGTCGCGCCGGAAACCGCCGACCATTCTGCTGGCACATCCGCCCTTCTCCCCATGCTGGCACTGGGCGTGCCTGGTTCGGCAACCGCTGCCGTGATGATGGGTGGGCTGATGATCTGGGGGCTCACTCCGGGTCCGACATTGTTCACGGATCGTCCGGACTTTGTCTGGGGTCTGATTGCCTCCATGTATCTCGGCAACATTGTCGCCGTCATTCTGGTGATTGCGACCGTGCCGCTCTACGCATCTATTCTGCGCGTGCCGTTCTCGATCATTGGTCCGATCATTGTCGCGGTCATTTTCTCCGGCGCTTATCAGGTCGCCAACTCGATAACCGATGTCTGGCTGGTGATCGCATTCGGTGTGCTGGGCTATATCTTCAAGAAGCTCGATTATCCGCTCGCGCCTTTGGTTCTCGCCATGGTTCTCGGCGACAAGGCAGAAGATGCATTCCGCCAGTCGATGATGATGTCCGGCGGTCAGCTTTCGATATTCTGGTCGAATGGCCTGGTTGCCTCATTGATGACGCTCGGCGTCTTCCTGCTGGTCTCCCCAGCCCTATTCTGGGCAATCGGCAGGCTGCGGAACCGCAAGCCCCAGGTTCCCTCCGGCAATGGCAATGTGGCCTGATCCCCATGGATGATGCAAAAGAACAGGAATGCAAGTTGAAACAGACAACTTCCAAATGGACACGCGAAACCTGGCCAATTGCAGCGGCGATGATCCAGTATCCCAATATGCTGCCGGATGGCAGTTCGGTGCAGGATCAGTCGGCGGAAGATTGGGCTCGCACCTTGTCCGATGTTGCGGACGCAGGTTTTACGGAACTTGACCCGACAGACAGCTGGTTGCGGCTCGCTGATTTGTCGCCTGCACGCCTCGCTGAATTCATGACCGTTGCCAAATCGCTAGGCCTCACCATTCCTGCAATTTCGATCTCACGGCGCAGTGTGATTGACGCCCAGCGCGGCGATGAATATCTGGCCTATGGGCATCGGCTTATCGACACGGCGAAAGAGATCGGCGCGGGCAGCGTTTCCTTCGGATTGTTTGAACCGCTGACGAATGCACAGAAACAGGCATTGTGGTTCTGGACGGTTGACGGGGCGAAGAACCCGGATGACCCGGCTGTCTGGAAAAAGGCCGTGGAGCGAATTCGCGAACTCGGACGCCATGCGGAGGAGCTCGATATAGAGCTTTCGCTTGAAATGTATGAGGATACTTATCTTGGCACTGCGGACAGTTCGGTTCGTTTTGTCGAGGAAGTCGGTCTCGACAATGTCGGGATCAATGCCGATCTGGGCAATCTCATTCGTCTGCACCGTCCGGTCGAGCATTGGCAGCAGATGATGGAGAAGGTGGCGCCTTACGCAAAGTTCTGGCACGTCAAGAACTACACCCGCACCGAAGATCCCGCATCAGGCGTAATCGTCACGCATCCGGCTCCGCTCGAAAGCGGTATCATCAATTATCGCGCCGCGATCGGAATGGCGCTGGATCACGGATTTGCCAGCCCGTTTTTATGCGAACATTATGGTGGCGACGGGCTTTCCGTTTCGGCTACAAATCGTGACTATCTGCGCCGCATCCTGCCACGCGGCTAATGACCCAGACCAAGGACTGTTTCAATGACGACGATTTTCGACGCGCCGGAGGAGTTTGCCTCGACCGCTCTTGCCGGGTTTGCCAGTATCTATAACCGCTATGTTCGCCACGTGCGGGGCGGCGTTGTTCGCTCGACAAAGGTGCCTCAAGGCAAGGTCGCTGTGGTTGTGGGGGGCGGCTCCGGCCATTACCCGGCGTTTGCCGGATATGTGGGGCCGGGTCTAGCCGATGCAGCTGTTGCTGGCGACGTATTCGCTTCACCCTCGACAGCGGCAGTGGCCCGCGTCTGCCGTCAGGCGCATAAGGGCGGTGGTATTCTTCTGGGCTTTGGTAATTATGCAGGCGATGTCCTCAATTTCGGCGTTGCCGCCGAGCGCCTGCGTGCCGAAGGGATCGACGTACGCATCGTGCCGGTAACGGACGATGTGGCCAGTGCTCCGGCGAATATGCACGAAAAGCGGCGGGGTATTGCTGGCGATCTGGTCGTGTTCAAGATTGCTGGCGCGGCTGCTGAAGCCGGTCTGTCACTGGATGAGGTCGAACGGCTGTCGCGTCATGCCAATGCGAACACAGTCTCCTTTGGCGTTGCCTTCAAAGGCTGCACATTGCCTGGCGCTCCACATCCGCTCTTCACCGTACCGGAAGGCCAGATGGCGCTTGGTCTCGGCATTCATGGCGAACCGGGAATCAAGGAAGAGGCGATCCTGCCTGCCTCCGGTCTGGCAAGCCTGTTGGTGGAGAAGCTTCTGGCGGAGCGTCCGGAAGGAACGCGAAGGGTTGGCGTTATCCTGAACGGCCTCGGTGCGACAAAATATGAAGAGCTGTTTGTCTTGTGGACGGCGATCGCGTCGCTTCTGGAAAAATCCGGTCTTGATATTGTAGCGCCGGAAGCGGGTGAATTTGTTACCAGTCTCGATATGCAAGGGTGCTCACTGACACTCCTGTGGCTCGATGAAGAACTCGAGCGCTATTGGACGGCAGCTTGCGATACTCCGGTTCTTCGTCGCGGCGCAGCCATTGCAGTGGAACCCGCTGACGATATCATCGCCAATGAGGATGCAGCCCCGGTTTTTGCTCAGGCGGATGAGGCAGGACGAGCAGGAGGCGCCTGCATTCAAGCTATTCTGCAGGCCGTCGGTGACGCACTGGTTGAAGCCGAAGAAGAGCTGGGCCGCATTGATGCTTTTGCCGGCGACGGCGATCACGGGCAGGGTATGCGACGCGGCTCCGCCGCTGCAAGGGAGGCTGCGGATCAAGCCGTGAAAGCTGGAGCCGGGTCCGCAAGCGTATTGGCTGTAGCCGGTGACGCTTGGGCAGATCGAGCGGGAGGAACATCCGGAGCGCTATGGGGGCTCCTGCTGCGCTCATGGAGCACAGAACTTTCCGACAATGGCAGCATTGATGATGGTGCAGTCGTCCGCGGCGGTAGGCGCGCGCTCGATGCCGTCACCACGCTTGGCCGGGCCAAACCCGGCGACAAGACATTGGTGGATGCTTTCGTGCCTTTTGTGGAGACGCTCGAAAATGAGTTTGCAGCAGGTGTTCCGCTGGCGCATGCATGGAATAAAGCTGCCGATATAGCAAAGGCAGCAGCCGAAGCGACGGCGCCTCTTGCCCCGAAACTGGGCCGTGCAAGACCGCTTGCCGACAAGAGTATCGGTCATCCGGACGCGGGAGCCATTTCGCTGGCGATGGTTGCAAAAGTCATCGGTCGGAAACTGAAGGGCTGAACGCCCGCTCCGGCGGGCCAGTTTCAAACTGGTCCGCCTTATGTACTCGGTAATGGTCTAGGAAAGCGGTCAGCCCGGAAGAATCTGGTAGTAAAAGTCGAGTTTTCCAGGCTTCGAGTGCGCCACAAGCATCACCAGTTTTTCCCGGTCGAACAGGCGAAACCAATCTTCCCATTCGACGATTTCAAGACCGCCCGCGTCCAGCGGGCGTTCGACATCGGCGACGAACTCTGGTTCGAAAACAATTCGCAAGACCGGCGCAGCATCGGGATCTATGGAGGTGCTGACAAATGCCGGATTTCCGTTGCGAGCAGCCACCCAGTCGCGAATGGCTTCATGGGTGTCGAGAGTGATCATTTCACTCATAGAGAACATTCCTCCGGTTGTTACGATGAAGTCCGACACCGTCAGGGACAGGTAAATGCCGCCCTTGTCCCGCTTGTCATGTCCTATCAGATAGGCCTCACTTGCGTTCTGGAAAGGCGATGCTCCGTTCACTTTCTTCGTGATTCTGCATTCGGGGTAAAATCTTTCAGTTCATCCTGTTGACGACGGCTTTGCGTTCATTCATGTCGTAAACCGACTATTCGCTGTTACAGCATGGAAATCCCCAAAATGACTGAACGTCTCTCCCTCGCTCGCGACCGCATCAATGTTCTTCTGCTGGAAGGCATTAACCAGACGGCCGTCGATTACTTCAAAGCCTCCGGTTACACCAATGTCACGCATTTGCCGAAGGCGCTGGATAAGGCCGATCTGATCGAAGCGATTTCGTCAGCGCATATTGTCGGTATTCGCTCCCGGACGCAGTTGACCGAAGAGATTTTTGCTGCGGCTAACCGCTTGATCGCAGTCGGTTGTTTCTCCGTCGGGACCAACCAGGTTGAACTGAAAGCAGCCCGCAAGCGCGGCATTCCGGTCTTCAATGCACCATTTTCGAACACCCGTTCGGTGGCGGAACTGGTGATTGGCGAAATCATCATGCTGATGCGTCGAATCTTCCCGCGTTCGGTCTCTGCGCATGCAGGCGGTTGGGACAAGACGGCAACCGGCAGCCGCGAAGTGCGTGGCAAGACGCTGGGTATTGTAGGCTATGGCAATATCGGTTCGCAGGTCGGCAATCTGGCCGAGAGCCTCGGCATGACGGTCCGCTATTTCGACACTTCCGACAAGCTGCAATATGGCAATGTCAAACCGGCTGCGAGCCTTGATGAGCTGTTGAAGATTTCGGACGTCGTCAGCCTGCACGTGCCGTCGAACAAATCGACTTCGAAGCTGATTACCGAAGCAAAACTGCGGAAGATGAAAAAGGGCGCTTTCCTCATCAATAATGCTCGCGGTACGGTTGTCGATCTGGAGGCTCTGGCGAAGGTCCTGCAGGAAGGACACCTCGCAGGTGCAGCCATCGACGTATTCCCGGTTGAACCAGCCTCCAACAACGACAGGTTTGTTTCGCCCATTCAGGGACTGGAAAACGTCATTCTCACGCCGCATATCGGTGGATCGACGGAAGAAGCGCAGGAACGTATCGGTTTGGAAGTCACCCGAAAACTGGTCGAATATTCCGATGTCGGCTCTACCTTGGGTGCCGTCAACTTCCCGCAGGTGCAGTTGCCGCCGCGCCCGACGGGTACGCGTTTCATGCACGTGCATGAAAACCGCCCCGGCATTCTCAACAGCCTCGTGAATGTTTTCTCGACACATAACATCAATATCGCCAGTCAGTTTCTGCAGACCGATGGCGAAGTGGGTTATCTTGTTATGGAAGCTGACGGCGTCGGCGACGCCAGCGAAACGGTCTTGCAGGCCATTCGCGAAATTCCAGGCACCATTCGTGCGCGTTTGCTCTATTGATCTATTTCGCAGCGCTAACTATCGCTGGCGCTGCGATTTCTCATAACGTTTGACGAGGCGGTCGCGGCGCAATCGCGAGAGGGGCTGTATCCAGAAAATACCGTCAAGCTGGTCTATTTCATGCTGGTGGCAAACGGCGAGCAGGCCTTCCGATTCCTCGGTTTGCTCGTTCCCGTCGAGGTCCTGATAGCGGATTTTGATGCGGGCGTGGCGTTCGACCTCATCGACAACGCCCGGCATGGAAACGCTACCTTCCTGATGATGGATCTTTTCCTCTGAAGCCCAGAGGATTTGCGGGTTCACATAGAATTTCGGGCCCGCTTCAGGCAGTTCCAGAACCACCAAACGCATTGCAATACCGATATGTGGCGCGGTGATCCCGATGCCCGGGGCTGCTCGCATCGTGTCGAGGAGATCGGTTCCCAGTTCCTGCAAAGCGCTGTCGAACAGGGTGACAGGATCGGCTACGGCACGCAGCCGTTTATCCGGATAGCTTACAATCGGGCGAACAGTCATCGGGCCTCACAATGCGGCGCGGATACACGCTTATCCGCATGCGCTCTTTGGCCGATTTTCATCGTGACTTGCAAACATTATTGCAGGGAGACGATCACAATCCCCGTGCAATAACGAGACGTTGGACGTCGCTCGTGCCCTCGTAAATCTGGCATACGCGAACATCACGATAAATGCGCTCAACCGGATAATCAGCCAGATACCCGTAACCGCCGTGAATCTGGATCGCGGCGGAGCAGACCTGTTCGGCCATTTCCGAAGCGACAAGTTTGGCCATCGAAGCTTCCGTCAAACAGGGTTTGCCTGCTTCACGCAATGCGGCTGCATGCAGCACCATCTGCCGGGCCGCCTCAATTTTTGTCGCCATATCCGCGAGCCGGAACGCAACCGCTTGATGCTCGATGATGGGCTTGCCGAATGTAACGCGTTCCCTGGCATAAGCACGCGCGGCTTCGAATGCGGCGCGGGCCATCCCGACTGACTGTGCGGCGATACCGATACGCCCGCCTTCCAGATTGGCAAGCGCTATCTTGTAGCCTTGGCCCTCTTCACCCAGCCGGTTTTCCACCGGAATGCGCATGTTTGTGAAAGCGAGCGCACATGTATCAGATGAATGCTGGCCGAGCTTGTGTTCGACTGAAACGACCTCGTAACCCGGTGTATCGGTCGGCACAATGAAAGCCGAGATGCCTTTCTTGCCTGCCGATGGATCGGTAACGGCAAACACGATCACTACGCTGCCATTCTTGCCCGACGTGATGAACTGTTTGGAACCATCCATCACATAATGATCACCATCGCGGCGTGCACGGGTTTTGAGCGCGGAGGCATCGGAACCGGCTTGGGGTTCGGTCAATGCGAACCCGCCAATCCATTCGCCAGACGCCATTTTGGGCAGAAACCGCTGTTTCTGCTCTTCGGTGCCGAAACGGAGGATGGGAACGCAGCCGACCGATGAATGGACCGAAACGATGGTCGAACATGCCCCATCGCCGGCCGCAATCTCTTCCAGCGCCAGCGCATAGGCAACCGTACCGAGATCGGAGCCGCCCCATTCTTCCGGCACCAGCATTCCGAGAAAGCCAAGCTCTCCCATTTCGGTGAGTTCTGCGCGCGGAAAGGCGTGCTCCCTGTCGCGTGCGGCAGCACCCGGCGCAAGCCGTTCCTGTGCGAACTGCCGGGCAGCTTCGCGAATCTGCTCCTGCGTATCGTTCAAGAGCATCAGACAATCCTCTCAATGCCTACGGCGGTGGCCTCGCCACCGCCCAAACAGATGCCAGCCACGCCGCGCTTCAGGCCGTGGGTTTCGAGGGCTGAAAGCAAGGTGACAAGAATGCGGGCACCCGACGCGCCGATTGGATGGCCAAGGGCGCAGGCGCCACCATGAATATTGACCTTGTCATGCGGAAGATCGAGATCGCGCATGGCAGCCATGGCGACAACCGCAAAGGCCTCGTTGATCTCAAAAAGATCGACATCACTCAGGTTCCAGCCGATCTTTTCCGAAAGCTTGCTTATCGCGCCGATGGGGGCTGTTGGATAAAGGTTCGGCTTGTCGGCATGGGTGGCATGGCCGACCAGAACGGCGCGCGGGGTGAGCCCGCGCTTTTCCGCCTCCGATGCGCGCATGAGAACGAGTGCAGCTGCCCCATCCGAGATCGAGGAGGAATTGGCGGCCGTCACAGTGCCACCGTCGCGAAATGCCGGGCGAAGGGTCGGAATCTTCTCCAGTTTCGCCTTGCCTGGCTGCTCGTCAATCGAAACTTCAACTTCGTTGCGCCCAGCCTTCACCGTGACGGGCGTGATTTCGGCGGCGAAAAGCCCGTCCCTGATAGCATTCTGCGCACGCGTCAGCGAGGCAATGGCGAATTCATCCTGAGCTTCACGGGTGAATTGATAGGCTTCCGCGCAATCTTCGGCAAAGGTGCCCATGAGACGGCCTTTATCATAAGCATCTTCAAGCCCATCAAGGAACATATGGTCGAGAATCTGGCCGTGTCCCATACGATACCCGCCACGTGCCTTGGGCAGCAGATAGGGGGCATTGCTCATGCTTTCCATGCCGCCCGAGACGATCACACTGGCGGAACCCGCGAGGAGAAGATCATGCGCGAGCATGGTCGCCTTCATGCCGGAGCCGCACATCTTGTTGATGGTCGTCGCGCCTGTGGAAACGGGTATTCCGGCTTTGATCGAAGCCTGACGCGCCGGAGCCTGCCCCTGACCGGCGGGCAGAACGCAGCCCAAATAGACGTCTTCGACCGCTTCCGGTGCAAGTCCCGCTCCTGCAAGTGCGCCACGAATGGCCGCGGCACCGAGGTCTGTAGCCTGAGCGCTGGCAAAATCGCCCTGAAAGCCTCCCATGGGAGTACGGGAAGCACCGACAATGACAATGGGATCGCTGTTGGACATGATCGTTCCTCGTTGTTTTTTTTCCGTACGCAATTCCGGACGGAAAACCGGTTTCCACTTTTCCTGGAATGACTTTATTTCGCTGCCATGCGAAGTGCACCATCCAGGCGGATGACTTCACCGTTGAGCATCTGGTTTTCCAAGATATGGCGGGCAAGAGCCGCATATTCTTCCGGACGCCCCAGCCGAGGCGGGAAGGGCACGGATGCACCGAGGGCATCCTGCACTTCCTGCGGCATGCCGGCCATCATCGGCGTGGCGAAAATTCCCGGTGCGATGGTCATGACCCGGATGCCGTGACGCGCAAGTTCGCGGGCGACCGGCAAGGTCATCGCAGCAACGCCGCCCTTGGAAGCGGAATAGGCAGCCTGACCGATCTGGCCGTCAAAGGCTGCAACCGATGCGGTGTTGATGATGACGCCGCGCTCCCCGCCTTCACCGGGGTCGTTCTTTGCCATGGCTTCCGCGGCAAGGCGCAGCATATTGAACGTGCCGATCAGATTGATCGAAATTGCGCGCGTGAAGCTTTCCAGTCGATGCGCCCCGTCGCGTCCGAGGACCTTTTCGCCGGGCGCGACACCGGCACAATTGACGAGCACATCAACGCGTCCGAACGCTTCCAGTGCGGCTGCTATAGCTGCTTTGCCATCCTCGTCGCTGGTGACATCCGTGCGGTGGAACTTTGCTGCCGCGCCAAGCGCCTTCGCCTGCGATTCGCCTGCTTCTGCATTCACATCCAGAAGCATAACCTTGCTACCAGCATCGACGGCCATTTTCGCAACCGCAGCGCCGAGGCCGGAGCTTGCACCGGTAATAAGGAATACCCGATCCTTAATCTGCATATTCTTGTCCTCAGGCCTTCGTCTGTTGCTGTTTGTCGATTTCCGCCTTGCGCAGGAGGAAACGCTGTATTTTTCCACTCGGTGTCTTGGGAAGTTCGCTTAGAAAGTCGATTTCACGTGGATAGGCGTGGGCGGAGAGCCGCGTCTTCACGTGCAATGCCAGTTCATCTTTCAGTGCCTGCGTACCTTCGAAACCCGGCGCAAGGATAACGAATGCCTTCACAATTTCCGTGCGTTGCGGGTCCGGCACGCCCACGACCGCGGCTTCATTGACCGCTGCATGTTCAAGAAGGGCGCTTTCCACATCGAACGGTCCGATGCGGTAACCGGATGATGTTATAACGTCGTCAGCCCGGCCGATGAAACTGATCGAACCATCCGGCTCGAATTCCACGGTGTCGCCAGTGCGATAGTAACCGCCCGCAATGGCTGGCGTTTCCTGCTTGTAATAGCCGGAAAACCAGAGAAGCGGCGATTTTGCTATATCAATGGCAAGAATACCAGGCTGGTTAGGACCGAGTTCGTTGCTTTGTTCATCCAGAACGGCCACACGATAGCCGGGCATGGCGTAACCAGCCGACCCGTGCCGGACCGCGTGTTCAAGGCCGTGATGATTATTGACCACCATGCCCAGTTCCGTCTGGCCGTAATGATCATAGATCGGTGCGCCGAGATATGCGTCGAACCAGCGAATAACCTCCGGGTTGAGTGGCTCTCCGGCGCTCGACACGACGCGCAGGCGACCCTTGACGCGTTTGGCTGCTTCCGGTCCTTCCGCCATCAGCAGTCGAAAGGCGGTCGGTGAACCGGCAAGGCTCGTAACACCGAGACGCTCAATGATATCGTAGGTGCTTTCAGCGGTGAAGCCGCCTTCGTACAGCGTGGTTGCGATGCCTAGCTGCAATGGTCCTGTCACTGCATAATAAAGTCCATATGCCCAGCCCGGATCGGCAATATTCCAGAAAATATCGTCGGAACGCAGGCCGATGGCGTCGCGCATATAGGCGCCGAATGCCAGCAGCGCATAAAGCGGGACTGGTACGCCTTTCGGTAGGCCCGCCGTACCCGAGGTCGACATCATCATGAACAGATCGCTGCCTGTGCGAAGTACCGGGGGGCAGTCAACCGAAGCGGACGCAGTCGCATCGCGAAAATCGATGTCCCCGGCGGTCAGGCTTTCACCAGATGCGAGAACGGTAGCGATCTTGGGACAGTTTTCGACTTCAGCAAGCTTGGCACGATTGGCCGTGTTTGTGACGACCAGTTTTGCGCCGCTGGTTTTCAGACGATGTTCAATCGCTTTGGGACCGAAGGCGGTGAAAAGCGGCTGATAGACAGCGCCGATACGCCACGCGCCGAGAATGGTTGCGATGAGTTCTGGCGTGCGCGGCAACAGACCTGCGACGACATCGCCAGCGCCGACACCTCCATCTTTCAGTACATTGCCCGCACGAGCGGCCATATCGCGCAGGTTCTCGAAGGTGAATTCAGAAAGTTCGCCATTTGTCGCAATGGCACGCAAGGCGACGCGATTATCACCGATATGCCGGTCGCAGCATTCAACACAGGCATTGATGCCGGTTTCCGGATTGCCGTGAAGCTTTGCGATAGCATCTTCGATGCGAAATTGCGCAACGGCATCCTCATAACGCGCCAGCCGCGCTGAAACGGACGTTTCAGTCATCCAGTATAACCTCCCTGACCGCCACCTCCTCGTGGCCAACCATTCCTGAAGGTTAACTCTTCATGCATTGCAAACAATGACATTAGATGCATTAATGTGTGATCGATTTTGCAATATGGGGAGACCATGGAGCGCCACAATATCGCGCCGGGCTTTGTCGAGGATGCGCTCGAAAGTGTGCGCGTTCGGGGGATAGATGTAGCTCCCCTCATGGCCCAAATCGGCTTGTCCGAAAGAGTGACTGAGCCCGTCACCAATGTCGAATACGGTCGTTTGTGGTGGCTGATCGCCGAAACGATCAACGATGAATTCTTCGGGCTGGCTGCAAGGCCGATGCGTCCTGGCAGTTTCAACCTCCTTTGTCACGCGGTTTTGCATGCAGGCACGCTGGAACGTGCCTTGCGGCGGGCCTTGCAGTTTCTCAATGTGGTATTGGATGATCCGCAGGGTGAATTGCGGATCCGCGACGGCATGGCCCATGTTGTTCTGACTGATGCCGGACCTCCGAGGCCGGCCTTTGCCTATCGGGCCTATTGGCTGATCCTGATGGGAGTGGTCTGCTGGCTGATCGGACGGCGTATTCCCCTGCGGACGCTGGACTTTGCCTGCCCTGCGCCTGTCCACCGTCAGGATTATCATAAATTTTTCGGAGCGCCGGTTCTCTTTGACCAGCCGGTCACGCGACTGGTTTTCTCATCATCCTATCTGTCGCTGCCGATCATTCGGAGCGATGTGGCGCTGGAAAATTTTTTGCGCGAAGCTCCTGCCAATATTCTGATCCGCTATCGTCATGATAACGATCTCTCTGCAAGAGTGCGGTCGCAACTGAACGCCTTGCCAATGGCGGACTGGCCGTCCCTGGAAGAGTTGGCAAGGGGACTTGGCATGTCCGTACCGACCTTGCGGCGCAGGCTGCGGGGGGAGGGGCAGAGTTTCGGCACGATCAAGGACGAGTTGCGCTTCGTGACAGCCGAAAGGCTTCTGCAGGAAAACAGCCTCAGTGTAGCGGAGGTAGCCGCCGAACTTGGCTACAGTGAACCGAGCGCCTTTTATCGCGCATTTCATAAATGGATGGGGCAGAGCCCGGGACTGTTTCGAACGGTACAGCAGGAGAAATAAAAAAATGCCGGGCACTGGGCCCGGCATCTCTTCGCTTGGGAGGCTGTGTCAGTCTTCCTTGATCATGCTGTCCTTGCTGGTATCGCGCATGCGCAGGTACACAATCAGGGAAATGCCGATCATGATGGTGACGTACCAGTAAAAGCCACGTTCCCAACCGCCATTCTTGAAGCTCAACGCGACGTATTCGGCGGTGCCACCGAAGAGGGTGTTGGCCAGCGCATAGGGAAGGGCGACGCCGAGCGCGCGAATATGCGCCGGGAAAAGCTCCGCCTTCACCACAGCGTTGATGGAAGTGTAGCCGGTGACGATGATGAGCGCACCCATGACCAGCAGACCGGCCGTGATCGGATCGCGGGTCTGTTCCAGGGTCGTGAAGATCGGATAAGTGAAAAGAACACCGGCTGCGCCGAATGCGATCATCAGCGGCTTGCGGCCGATCTTGTCCGACAAAGCGCCAGCGATGGGCTGCAGGCACATGAAGACGAACAATGTGACGGCGTTGATCTGGCTTGCCACTTCACGGCTGAACCCGGACGTGTTCACCAGAAACTTCTGCATGTAGATCGAGTATGCGTAGAAGGCGAGCGTGCCGCCAGCGGTCAGAAGCATGACGAGGGCGGTTTCCTTCGGATGGTGCTTGATAAGCGTCCAGAAACCGGATTTCGGTGCGTCCTTGGTCTTTGCATTCTTGAAGCTCTCGGTTTCCGCCAGGCCGCGACGCAGCCAGAACACGACAACGGCAAGCAGTGCGCCGATGAAGAACGGAATGCGCCAGCCCCAGGATTCGAGCGCAGGGGTTTCCATCGTCGACTGAAGCACGATCAAAAGCAGGATTGCGAGAAGCTGCCCCGAAATGAGCGTGACATACTGGAAGGAAGAGAA
Organism: Brucella sp. RRSP16; assembly: GCF_052246815.1. Taxonomy (NCBI): domain Bacteria; kingdom Pseudomonadati; phylum Pseudomonadota; class Alphaproteobacteria; order Hyphomicrobiales; family Brucellaceae; genus Brucella; species Brucella sp. RRSP16. Next base: position 23,807 of record NZ_JBQQAM010000012.1, on the reverse strand, counting down.
GAAGCCACGGCGATCCTTGCCTGCCATTTCCGACAGATAGGTGGCGCTTGCGCCGTATTCGCCGCCGACCGAGAGGCCCTGCATCAAACGGGCGAGCACGAGGAGGGCGGGAGCTGCAAGCCCGATGGTCTGGTAGTCCGGCGTCAGCGCGATAATCAGCGAACCGGCACACATGAGCGTCACGGACAGCGCCAGACCTGCCTTGCGGCCCTTACGATCGGCATAAATACCCATGATCCAAGCGCCGATAGGGCGCATGACGAAACCAACCGCAAAGACTGCGGCCGCGCTCATGAGCTGGGCAGTCTGGTTATCGGACGGGAAGAAGTGCGGTGCAAAATAGAGCGCAAATGCTGCATAGACATACCAGTCGAACCATTCGACCAGATTGCCGGTCGAGCCGCCGATGATGGATTTCAGGCGGCTGTTGGTGCTTTGCACTTCACTCCGTTCGTTTGTAATTGAGACCATGGTTGCTCCTTCAAATCTCTCGATTTTTGAATTTCACCCCTTGTTTGGGAACCGGATCGACGAAACGGTTTCGGGGTGTTTTCCATCGCTTCAACTCCTCTCGGCACTTCCTTTTGGGATTGTGGGAGAAGACTTGTGTAGCGCTGGTGAATAATCTCAGTCCGCACTCCGCTTCAGCGTCGAGCAGGCAATTGCAGTGATCCGGCCGATAAGAGCGACGCCGGAAATCAATTGCGGTGCTGGTGCTATGTTGAAGTGGTTCACGGCTAACTCCTCCCCTCGAAACTCCCTATTTCGAAGTGGCGCTAACATGCTGCAGTGCAGAAAACATCGCCAGACAGAGGAGTTAAATTTTTTAAGCCGTTGAAACAAAATGAAGTTTATTAATTCTCGGCATAGTTCGCAGGAAATTGTGTGCAAGATTCTGCGTGACTCATTGTTCAAATTTGCATAAATCAGCACAAATGACGCTGCCATCAAAGATCGCAAAACTCGCTTTGGTGACCCTCGCTTTCCTGCTGTCACTCGGCGTGTGGTTTTCCGCCGGGCTGTGGGCGGAGCGCGGGGCGCTTGATCGTCTTCGCGAGGACGCAACACTTATAGCGCGCCAGCAGACCCGACTGATTGACAGCGAACTTGCGAAGTTCCGGCTGCTGCCTGTCGTTTTGAAGGAATATAGCGATCTGCGCGATGTGCTCGCCGGTGGCTCGCGGGATGCCACAGCCCGTCTCAATCAGAAACTCGAACTTGTTGCACATCAGATTGGCTCACCAATCATCTATGTCATAGCGCGTGACGGTACTGTTATCGCGTCCTCGAACGCCAACACACCGGAGAGCTTCGTAGGGCGGAACTACGATTTCCGCCCTTATTTCAAGGGCGCGATGGCGGCGGGCTCGGCTGAATATTATGCCATAGGCGATCTGAGCGGGCGCTTTGGTCTGTTCCTCGCGCAGCGCATTGGCGATCAGGCTGATCCGGTCGGTGTGGTCGTGATAAAGTTCGAGTTTCATAGACTGGTTCAAACCTGGTCCAACGATCCTGGGCAAACCTTCGTTGTCGATCCCCGGGGCATCATACTCGCCTCGACGGATAAATTCGAAGACCTTCGTTCGTTTCAGCCGATAACAACCACAGAACGCGCGCAGATCATTGAAAGCGGGCAGTTCAATGCGGCGGATATGAAACCGAGCAATTATCGCTTTGCGCCGGAAGGAATGATGATCGAGCCTTCTGGCGGATATTCAATCGCTGTCGATGAGCCGATTGCGGGAACGGCGCTGAAACTGGTCCATATAGAACCAACGGGACCAGCGTTGCGGGCCGCAAATGATCTTGCCCGTCTGGTGACTGTGGCGGCGATGCTCGTTTTCGTCATAATAGCCGGTGCCATATATTGGCGGGTAAGCCGCGCTGCGCGTGCTGCGGCTTATCGTACAGAGCTTGAGAGTGCGGTTGAGGAACGTACCGCGGCATTAAGTGCCGAAATGGCGGAACGGGAACTGGCCGACAAGCGTTTTCGCGATGCCCGGGAGGAGCTTGCCCAGGCAAACCGCCTTGCCTCCCTCGGATCAATCACCGCAGGACTTGTGCATGAGATCAATCAGCCTGTCGCGACCATTCGAACACTTGCGGAAAACGCGCAGCATCATCTTGCAAATGGGAAGCTCGACAAGGTTGCCAGTAACCTTAGTACGTCGGTGGAGCTCACGGCTCGTATCGGTTCCATCACACAGGAGATGCGTCGGTTTGCCCGCCGGCGGAGCGGTATCGTTCGCCCACTTCCGTTGAATGAACTGGTGGATGGCACAATGCTGCTTATGGGAGACAGGTTCCGCAACGCCAATGTCCGACTGGATATACCCGAGCGATCCGACGTGGTGATACTCGCCTGCCGCATACGATCCGAGCAGGTGCTGGTGAACCTGCTGCAGAATGCATTGGATGCGGTAGCGACCAGCCAAAATCCTCGAGTTGCATTCAGCATCCGCGAGGAAGGGGACCAAATTTCCCTTGTCGTGGACGATAACGGCAAGGGGATTGAACCGAAGCTGGCCGATGAGATCTTCAGCCCCTTTGTAACCGGAAAAGCGGATGGGCTGGGCCTGGGCCTGGGTATTGCAAGAGACCTCATGACTGAAATGGAAGGAACATTGCACGTCATTCCATCGCAGCTTGGCGGCGCGGCTTTTGCAGCCACTTTGAGGCGTGCAGGAAAGGAGGGGCACCGTGACGGAAAGTGAGCCATTGCGGGTCATGTTGGTCGATGACGATGCGGCATTTCGTACGGCCTTGGCCGATTCATTCGAGATCGCAGGTCTCGATATTGAGGCGCATGGCGACGGGCAGTCGGCTTTGAGCAGTCTGACGCCCGATTATCCAGGCATCGTTGTGACCGATATTCGCATGCCGCGCGTTGATGGGCATGCGGTGATGGAAGCATTGCTGGCGCGCGACCCGGAACTGCCGGTCATTTTGATGACGGGGCATGGCGACATTGGAATGGCTGTGGCATCTCTCAAAAAGGGAGCCTTCGATTTCATTGCCAAACCGTTCGCCGCCGATCATCTGATATCGAGCGTGCGGCGCGCGCTGGAAATGCGCCGTCTGGTACTGGAAAATCGTCGCCTTCGCCGGGCGGCGGCAGATGCCGAACAGGATTATCCCTTGCTTGGCGAAACGCCGGTGATGATGCGGTTGCGCGATACAATCCGCCAGCTTGCCAGCGTCGATGTCGACGTGTTGATCGAAGGCGAAACCGGTACAGGCAAGGAACTGGTGGCCCGCCTTCTGCACCGCTGGAGCGCGCGCCACGCACGCGGTTTCGTTGCCATCGATTGCGCGGCTTTGCCGGATCCCATAGCGGACGAAGTCCTGTTCGGCAGTCGCATCCAGCGCGGAAGGATAGCCGATGCAGATCGGGGCACCTTGTTTCTCGATGAGATAGACAGCATGTCGCCAGCTGTTCAGGGTAAACTGCTTCGTGTTGTCGAGGAGCGTGAACTGCCCTCGCTTTCCGGGGAGCCGCGTGCCGTGAATCTCAGGATCATCGCGGCTGCAAAAGGAAATCTCGAAGAAGCTGTGGCCTCGGGTCGCTTTCGTTCCGACTTGTTCTATCGCCTTGAAACGGTCAGGCTCCGTATTCCTCCGCTGCGTGAGCGGCGGAAGGACATCGGTTTGCTTTTCTCCTATTTTCTTGATGAAGCAGCAGCTCGGTTTGGCCGGTCGCGACCGGCCATCGATGCGGCGATGGAAGCGAGGCTGAATTCAGACGAATGGACAGGAAATGTTCGCGAGTTGCGCAACTATGCCAAGCAAGTCGTGCTGGGACTGCGCCACGATCCCGTCGCGGAACCCAACCCGCCATCACTGTCGGAGCAGATGGATCGTTTTGAAGAAAGTGTCATTCGAGCGACGCTGGGCCGGTTCAGCGGCGACGTCGGCGCCGCCGCAGAGTTGTTGCAATTGCCGCGACGAAGCCTCTATGCCCGTCTGCAGAAGCTCGCAATCGACGCTTCGACTTTCAGGAAGCGTGATTGATATTTTCGTGCATCTGTGAACTGCCTCTTGGAGGAAGGTGCCACGGTCGCCCGAAGGTCGAGTTACATCGATCTAGAGCATTTCCAGCAAAATTGTGAAACGGTTTTGCGTTGGATAATGCGATAAAACAAATAATTAAAGCGGTTCCGGCGATTCTGTTAGAACACGAACCGCTCTAGTGTGCTGCGGCTGAACGCTGCCGGCTGATCCATGCAGCTCCGATATTTCCGTGCAGAAAACCGTTTGAGAGCGGCACATCGGGATAGATTTTTCGCAGGCGCGCGGCTCCTTCGTCCGGACTGGTTACCTGTTTCAGCACATCGTCATGAATGCGGGCCACTTCCACCATATCGCAATCCTGCGGTGACAGTCTGAAACGCCTGATCCCTGCTTGGAGCAGATCGGGCAGGTCCTCAATCAGCGACTGACAGGTATGAGAGAGCGTCTGCACGCCATTGAGAGCCAGGAAGGGTTGACTGTCCAGCGTTTTGACGGGCAGTCCGTCCGGCTCTTCACCGCATACAAACTGACAATTGTCCTTTATGTGACCCTTGGACCGCGCATGCGCGCAACGGGCTGAAATGGCGAGCGGCACTCGTCCGAACGTGAATATTTCGAAAGCAATGTCGGGTGCAGCTTTGACAATCTCCCGGATAGAGCTGATCGGTAATTCCGGCGGAAGACAAATCGACTGCGCGCCGCGAGCGGCAAGAACCTTGGCGGTTGCCGCATTATAAACATTGACCAGTGGACCGACCATGTGCGGCACACCGGACAACAGTCCCAATGCAGACAGATCGTTTGCCTCAACAGGAAGTGTTGCTTCCTTGATCGTTTGGCGGACCTGCTTGGCTTCGCGTTCAAGCATCACCAGCGCAAGCGAACCGAGGCTCACTAGCTTGCCTGCGCGCTGCAGCCGCTCTATCACGGCGTCCATGTAAGGTGTCAGGAAATGGAACCGCTTGGAACAGACGATTTCACCGACAGTCACATTGGTAATTGGCGCTTCGTCGGCGATGCGGAAGTAAAAATCGCGCCATTTGGGGCCGTCCCACAGAAACAGAACGGGACCAAGGCTGAGGCTCGCTCCTGACATGTCTATCTCCAGCGTTTGTCGTAAGCGCCTGAAGTCGTCTGCTGGCCCTCGCTCAGCAGTCTGAGACGCGATAGCAGGGCTGCACGGCTCTCGGGAGGTGCGGCAAGTGTTTGACGCAGCGTGGAGACGACTTCGCTGACATAAGCCTTGCCGCGCTGGCGACCTTCAATCTTGAGCGCCGAGACCCCTGCCGCCCGCAACTCGTCTATATGGTTCATGACGTCGAGCGAAACGGGGTCTTCGAAGGCATAGCCTTGCTCGTCTGCAATGTTGAAGCGGCCCTTGCAAAGCGTCGGGTAGCCGGTGGGTTCGCCCACCGGGAAACGATTGATCGTATATTCACCGAGTTCGGAAACGAGTTCCTGCCCATCCTGCCGGTAGCGGACATGGCTTGCCGGTGAACAAACGCCGTTCATGTTAGGCGATCTGCCCGTTGCGTAAGAAGACAGGGAGCAGCGCCCTTCAGCCATGACGCATAATCCTCCAAATACGAAGACTTCCATTTCGCAAGTGATCTTGCGGCCCAATTTCGCAATGTCGGGGATCGTCAGCACGCGGGGCAGCACGACACGCCTTGCCTTGAATGCATCAACGAGAAACTGAATTGCATCTGCGTTGGAAGCGGAAGCTTGTACGGAGACGTGAAGCCGCTGCGTTGGATGTTTTTCAGCCGTATAGGCCATCAGCCCAAAATCGGCGAGGATCACCGCATCTGCGCCGAGTGTTGAGGCATCATCCACGGCGCGATACCAGATGTGTTCATCGCCCGCGCGCATGAACGTGTTGATGGCAACGAAAACCTGCGTTTTGCGGGAATGGGCGAACTGGATCGCGTCGCGTAGCTCATCGCGGCTGAAGTTAAGGCCGGGAAAGTTACGCGCATTCGTTTCATCGCGAAAACCACAATAGACGGCATCCGCTCCGGCACTTACCGCTTCGCGCAAGGCCGCGGGCGTGCCTGCAGGGCAGATCAGTTCCATCCGTCAGTTTCCTTGCCCAAGGCTTTGCTTCGCACATAATTTGCGATGCCGCACACCATCGGCGCAAATGGCCCGGCGCCGGTGCCGAGATCGGATGGAAGATCTATGTTGCAGTCGTCCAGCGCATTGCGAAGCGCGAGCATGGCTTCCATGTCGCCTGTCACGGTAATGTCCCGGGAGAAGAACAGCGCGTCCCCATCGAGTTTGCCCTCGAGGAGCGCAAGCAACATAACCAGCGGTCCTTCTATGCCCGCATCGACCGATGTCGCCTCATTTTCGCGCATGATCGTGATGCGTGGCTTGTCCGGCTCAATCACAAAAGCAAACGGAATGTCGGACGGGTGAAAACGGAAACGCTTTGTCGCATAATCCCCAAGACGTTCGAAGAGCCCCGGGTGGGCTCGCATCACGTGAAAGAATATGCGCGAGACGAACGGGGCGATCAGAAACGGTGGAACAAGCCGGGCTGGCGCAGCCACAGCCGAGGGTATCTTCATCATCATCCAGCTCCGGTGAGCCTTACAAGGTGAAACCAGAATTAGGCGATTCAATACAAGGACAGTTTGATTCAGATCAAAGACGGCGAAAGAATTCGATATTCAAAAATGGGTTATGAAAACGGCCCGATCTTTTCCACCATATTACGACTGCCTGCAAAGCTTCTTATTGGAGCTTGAACGTCGCAATGATCTCGTCAGGATCAGGCGTCCGGTATCGCTCGTTCAGGAGATAACCGAAATCCATAAACGAGTGCTTGAGGATGATGGCCCCGCGCTGCTTTTCGAGCAACCCGTCAACGCAGAAGGGCGTCGGCACTCAATTCCTCTGTTAGCCAATCTTTTCGGCTCGAAGCGGCGTATCGCGTTGGGGCTTGGCCGTTCTGTCGAAGAAATTTCCGGCCTTGCCGAGACGCTTGCGGAACTGCGCGCGCCAAAGCCGCCGCGTTCGGCGGGTGAGATATGGAGCAAGCTGCCTTTGGCAAAGGCCGCATTGAACATGCGCCTCCGTCATGTCCGACAAGCGGCAGTGCAGGCTAAGGTACTCGAGGGCGAAGCCATCGATCTCGATCTGCTGCCCATCCAGTGGTGTTGGCCCGGCGAACCCGCCCCACTTGTTACCTGGCCGCTGGTCATCACGCAGGCGCCGGACGATCCATCCGATGTCAATGTCGGAATTTATCGGATGCAGAAGCTTGGACACGACAAGCTAATCATGCGCTGGCTTGCCCATCGGGGCGGTGCACGCCATCATCGCATGTGGCAAAGGCGCGGCGAGGATATGCCTGTTGCCGTGGCCATCGGGGCCGATCCCGCGACAATCCTCTCGGCCGTCGTGCCCTTGCCTGAAGGGATGAGCGAACTCGCCTTTTCGGGCCTGCTTTCCGGGCGGAGGCCTTCGGTGGTCAGTGCGCGCACCGTGCCGCTCTGCGTACCCGCCAATGCCGAAATCATTCTGGAAGGACGAGTTTCCTCATCCGCTACCACGCCGGAGGGGCCCTATGGCGATCACACCGGCTACTATAATAGTGTGGAGGAATTTCCGGTGATGCAGGTGACGGCGATTACCATGCGAAAGGATCCCGTCTACCTTTCGACCTATACGGGTCGTCCTCCAGATGAATCCTCCAGACTTGGCGAAGTGATGAACGAACTGTTTGTGCCGCTTGTGCGGAAACAGTTTTCGGAAATCGTCGATTTGTGGCTGCCTCCGGCAGCATGTTCCTACCGCGCAATGGTGGTTTCGATCGACAAGCGCTATCCCGGCCAGGCCCGGCGGGTGATGATGGGGCTTTGGTCCATGTTGCCGCAGTTCAGCTACACGAAACTCATAATCACAGTCGATCCAGACATAAATGTCCGCAACTGGGATGATGTCATGTGGGCGCTCGCCACGCGTTTCGATGCGAGCCGAGACGTCGTCACGCTGGCTGGCACACCGGTGGATTATCTCGACTTCGCGTCGCCTCGTTCGGGTCTGGGCGGGAAACTTGGACTTGATGCAACCAACAAGATCGGCGCTGAAACCGAGCGGGAATGGGGTGCCGTGCTGAAGATGAGCGATGACGTGATTGCCCGTGTGGATGCGATGTGGGGCGAACTGGGTCTGGATAAGGAAACCACGCGATGAAACGGATTGTTGTCGGCATCTCGGGGGCCTCAGGCGCTCTCATCCCGCTCAAGCTGCTGGAACAGCTTTCCGCCTTAAGTGATGTCGAAACCCATTTGGTTGTGTCGGACGCCGCTCAGCAGACCTTGCGTCACGAGCTGGGTCCTGACGGTTATGCCCTTCTGCACAGGCTCGCGAATAGAAGTTATTCTGTCGGCGACATAGGTGCCCTTATCGCGAGCGGATCGGTTGCCACCGCAGGTATGATCATTGCGCCATGCTCCATGCGTACACTTGCAGCGATCGCCACGGGGCACAGCGACAGCCTGTTAACCCGCGCGGCCGACGTTCATCTGAAGGAACGACGCAAGCTGGTTCTGATTGCACGAGAAACTCCGCTGCATCTGGTCCATTTGCGCAATATGTGCACTGTAACGGAATTGGGTGCGATTGTGATGCCGCCGGTTCCGGCCTTTTATTTCAAGCCGCAATCTGTCGACGAGGTGGCCGAACAGATCGCGGCGCGGGCCATCGACCTGATCGGCATTGGCGAAAAGAGATCAGAAAGCTGGGCGGGTATTCCAGCCCTCCGATAACAGCAAGTGCAGGCCTATGCGAAAGGTTGCGTTGGGCTTTTTGCTGGCTGGGTGAACCATTTTGGCCCCGTTGCCGTCATATGGATATGATCTTCCAGACGGACGCCGAACTGGTCGGGGACCACGATCATCGGCTCGTTGGAGAAGCACATGCCTTCCGCAAGCGGGAGTGAGTTCCCGCGGACGACATAGGGGGCTTCGTGAATTTCCAGGCCAAGGCCGTGACCAGCGCGGTGGGGAAGGCCGGGCAGGGCATAATCCGGTCCCAATCCGTGCCTCACGAGCGTAGCGCGCGCTGCATCGTCAAGGGTTGAGCAAGCAGCGCCGAGCTTCGCCGCGTCGTAAACGGCTTGTTGGGCTTCGCGTTCTATCGCCCATATGCGCGAAAACTCTGCTGTAGGCTCATCCGGTATATAGGTGCGCGTGAGATCGGAATGGTAGCCATCGATGCGGCAACCCGTGTCCACAAGGATAACATCACCCGGCTGATAAAACTGTTCGCCGTCCGCGCCGTGCGGCAGCGAGGTCGCAGTCCCAAATGAGACGATACAGAATGTCGAGCCACCCCTCGCGCCGAGTGCGCGGTGCTGTTCATCGATAAAACGCACGACTTCGCTTGCGGCAATGCCGGGCTTGATCATTGCATGCGCACGGCGGTGGACTTCAAGCGTCAGATCCATCGCATACTGAATGATCGCGATTTCTTTGGCTGACTTGCGGATACGCTGTTCCCGGATCAGCTCGCTGCCGTCGAGCAGCCGGTCCGGCTGGATCTCTTGCCTGAGAGCATTATAGAAAAACAGCGGGACGGCGTCGTCGACCGCAAGTTTAGTACCTGCCGGGAGGAGCGATGCGATCAGCGCGGCTGGGTTCTCTTCCTCCTGCCAGATGCGGATTTCTCCAGCCAGATGCGGGAGGCTTTCGACGCGGCTCTGCTCAAAGCCGGGAACGATGTAAATTACCTCCGAAGGCGTAACGAGGGCGCCCAGAAAACGTTCGCTGATGTGCCAGACCAGCCCGGTATAATAACGCAAATTTGCTGTCGGCCCGAGCAGAAGCCCGCCGATACCACGTTCTCTCAACTTGCTTTGCAACGATGCCAGCCGTTCGAGACGCTCTTCCTGTTCGATTTGCGGTGGTGATGATGGCGAAGTCATAATGCATACCTTTGAGTTGTCGTTTCTGTGCACGGCTGTTTGCTCGCCGGCAGATATATCACGGCTTTTGCCGTCTGGTAGTCATCTCTTCAGCCTTGATCCAAAAGCTTGTGCAGTTGCAGTTCAATGGCGGTGCTATGGCCCTGAACGCGCCTGCGAAACGGACCACCGGAGTGCTGGAAGGGTCGACTATTCACAAATAGATGATGATCAGGAACAGCGCTGTACATTGCGCGCTGGAATGGAAAGCACTAACTGGGTCACACTGTGGTAACAAAATTTGGGTAAGAAACCGCAGTTTTCAAATTGGGTTAGCGTCTGTGAGGTTTCATGCCTGAGGTATGGCAGTGGGTTTCCGCTTTTGGCTTTTCGGTTGTTATTGTCGTGGCGGCGCTCGTCTATCTCAACATGTCAAACCGTGAAATGCCGGGTGACACATTCAATCTCTTCACAAAAGTTGGTGCTGTCGCCGTAGCATTCGTTGCTGCCTTTGCGAGCCTCGCCGCCGCAGCTATTATCGATTGATCTTGTCGTTCATAGTTTCAGCGAAGACACCGCCGCTTCGCTTTTATGCACGTAATCGCTGGCATCTGATTGTCGCTGAAACAGCAAGATAAAGAGCAGGTCCGTCAAAATCAGTTGCGCGTCGCGCGCGGTTATCGATGACGAGCGAACCCGCTCTTCATCCGCAACGGTATACAAGCGAATATCGGCAATTTCATTAAGCGGACTCCTGTTGAGACCTGTAACAGCGATTACGGTCGCTCCGCATTTCCTGGCTTCTTCCGAGATGCGGATGGTTTCAATACTTGCTCCAGAATAGGAGAGGGCAAACAGGACATCGCCCTCGTGCAAGGTCGAAACATTGGCCATCTGGATATGACTGTCGCTATCGTGCATCACGTTGCGGCCGAGTTTCATCAGCTTATAGGAAAAATCGCGCGCCACGAGTGACGATGCGCCAACGCCGGCGAGATGGATACGTCGCGCGCTGATCAGCGCTTGCAATGCATCGTCGATATCCTGCTCGCTGTTGGCGGAAACCGTTCGTTGCATCGACTGCAGCTTGCTGCCGATAAGCTTCTGCAGAACGGTGATGTAACTATCTCCGGTTTCGATGGAGCCGTGCACCATGCCTGCTGGAACCTGCCATTCCTTGGCCCGGGCTTCGCTGACGGCGAGTTTGAGTTCCTGATAGCCGTCAAATCCGAATTTCTGGCTGAACTTGACCACGCTTGACTGACTGCGTCCGGTCGCCGCCGCGAGCGCGGAGGAAGAAAGTTTCAACACCTGTTCCGGATGGTCGACGATAAACTGGCCGATCTTTCGATCCGCAACGGTCAGTTCGTTCAGTTTGGCGCTGATCTTTTGTAGAATCGACATATGTAATTATTCCCGATTCCGGAAGGTTCGATACTCGATTGCCCCGGTCGTAAGACAATTCGATTTGCTTTGGAATACAGAATTCCAGCATAAACGATTATGCGGAATTGCCCAACGGTATGTGTGGAATGCGGCGCGGGGGCCGGAACGCTTCAGCGGATAGCTCGCGATTAGATTCGATATCGGCAGAATTCACCCCCTTCCGCTAATGGCAATCCGGCAGTGTATATCAGTTGTGGTGTACCCGATTGGACCTTGCCTCGGTGAAGGTAAGGAATAAAATATTCCATATTGGAATTGACGAAAAGAATTTTCAATCATAGCATATTAACCATAAAGGCGCATTTGAACGCCGCTCGACAGGCAGGCAGAGCATGACAGAACAGGCGTTGTTATCTGAACTGGATAAGCTGGTTTCAGAAGAGCGAAATCCGCGCACGATGGATATCGATCTGCTGGCCAGTCTTGCTATCGTGCGCCGCATTAACGACGAGGATCATCTGGTGCCCGCCGCTGTCGAAAAAGTTCTGCCTCAGGTCGCGCAGGCGGTCGACAGAATTGTTGACGCCTTTCGGAATGGCGGTCGGCTGATTTATTTGGGTGCTGGAACGAGCGGACGTCTTGGCGTTCTTGATGCCTCGGAATGCCCACCGACATTCAGCGTACCGGAAGGAATGGTGGTGGGCTTGATTGCAGGTGGCGCCGATGCGCTGCAACATGCAATCGAAGGCGCAGAGGACGATCCCTCGCTGGGGGAGGCAGATCTGCGCAATGTGAGTCTGGCCTCAAAGGATGTCGTCGTGGGAATCGCGGTCAGTGGACGCACTCCTTATGTGATCGGAGGGCTGGCTTACGCGGCAACAATTGGTGCTACGACTGTGGCGCTTTCGTGCAATCCGAACTCCACGATTGCGGCTATGGCTGAAATTGCCATATCGCCAGTTGTAGGGCCTGAAATACTGACTGGTTCGACGCGGCTCAAATCCGGCACGGCGCAGAAGCTGGTGCTCAATATGCTGACGACGGCAAGCATGATCCGAATAGGAAAAACATATGAGAACCTCATGGTGGACGTCAGTGCCACCAACCACAAGCTCGTCGCACGTGCCTCGAGAATTGTCATGCAGGCAACCGGTTGCGGGGCGGGGGAGGCAAAACGCGTTCTCGCCCTGACGGATAATGACGTCAAGCTTGCAATCCTCATCACGATAACCGGAATGCCAGTGGATGAGGCAAGAAAGGCATTAAAGAATGCTGGGGGATTTCTTAGACAGGCAATAAATGCCAATAAAGCGTGAGCCGAAGCGGGGAAGCGGTCGGACATCAGCATTGCAGTGATTTGCGAGGGAAGAAAATGGGAGCGATTTTCAAAAGAAGCCTGATTGCGGGCGCCGCCACATTGGCATTGAGCATTGGGAGCTTCAGCGGGCTGGGCCTGTCTACGGCTTCTGCCGCGACGCTTCGCATGGCCTGGTCACAGGATGCTACCGGTCTTGATCCGCATAAGCAGCCAGCGTTTTCATCGATTCGGCTGCTTGAACTCATCTACGAGCCGCTCGTTCGTCTCGGTTCCGATCTTCAGATCGCGCCTGCCATTGCGAAAAGTTGGGAGTTTTCCGATGGCGGCAAGGTTCTGACATTCAAGCTCGACCCGAATGCAAAATTCCATAACGGCCAGCCGGTTACGCCAGCCGATGTGAAGGCATCCTTCGAGCGTATCCTGGACGAAAAGACGGGTGCGGTGGCGCGTGCCAATTTCGGTTCCATCGCCGCTATTGAGACGCCGGACAACGAAACGGTTGTCTTCAAACTCTCGCAGGCAGATGTCCCGCTATTGGCGGCCATTGCCAGCATCAATGCGGCGGTCCTTCCTGAAAGCGAGATCAAGGCGGGCAATATTGGTACAAAGACCGTTGGATCCGGCCCGTTTGTCCTTGAACGTTGGGAACCGAATTCCAAGGAAGTACTGAAAGCCAATCCTAATTGGGCCGGCGGTAAGGTAGCGGTCGACGGAATCGACATCAGTGTTCTGCCAGATGAAACGGCGATTCTCGCCGCGCTTCGCGCCAAGCAGATCGATTTCGCGCTTCTCAACGACCCGCTGGTCGCAACGATGGTGCCGAACGAAAGCGCTCTTGAACTGGTGCGCACGCCGGCGCTTGCTTATCATGTCCTGCAATTGAACCCGTCGCGCAAGCCCATGACGGAACTGGCCGTGCGTCAGGCTATTTCCTGCGCCGTTGACCGGCAGGATGTTCTCGACACGGCCTTGCTCGGCGAAGGAAAGGTGACGGGCCCGCTGACAATGCCCGCCTATGCAAGCGACCCGAGCACGCTTTTCTGCTATAAGCCCGATGTTGAAAAAGCGAAGAAGCTGATGGTGGATGCGGGCTATGCGGACGGTTTCTCGGCAACGATCATCGCGGCAAATGGAGAGCCTGCGACCGCTGCGGCCGAGGCGCAGGTGCTTCAGTCGCAACTCGCCGAAATCGGCATCAAGCTCGATATCCGGATGATGGAACTGAACGTCTATGTCGATACGTGGCTGAAGGGGGACTTCGACATGGCGGTGGCGTTGAACGGCGGTTCGGCTGATCCCTATACGATGTATGGCCGATACTGGACCAAGGCGGGCAACCTTCAGAAGGTCGCGCAGTATATCGACGATACGCTTGACGATCTGATGCAGAAGGGGAGAGCCGAAACAGACCCTGAAAAGCGCAAGGTGATTTTTGCCGACTTCGATAAGCACATAACGGAAGTTTCTCCGTGGGTATGGCTCTATACGGCTAACACTTATGTTGCTCACCAGAAAAACGTTACCGGTTTCGAGCCTCGCGCAACCGGATCGCTATTCGGCATAACCAAGCTGCAGATCGGGCAGTGATGTCACGAAATCCGCCACGTCTTCCTGAGAAGGCGTGGCTTGCAAGTGCCTTCCGGAACGGCAGGCCGTGAGTAATCTGACATGAATTATCTGACACGTCGGCTGCTGACATTTCCTCTGGTCATGCTGGGGGTGTCGATCCTTGTCTTCGTTGCGATCCGTCTGGTGCCGGGTGATTCCATCACTGCCATGCTCGGAACGGAGGCAGGGTTGTTGACCCCGGAACAGCGGCAGGCGCTGGCGCAATATTTCGGTATCGACCAAAGCTGGACCACCCAGTACTGGCGATGGCTGGGTGATGTGCTGCAAGGTAATCTTGGTGTCTCGGTGACATTCGGAAAGCCGGTTTTGACGGTTATCCTTGAGCGTTTTCCGCTGACGCTGCAACTTGCATTGATGTCGATGTTTATCGCTTTGCTCGTTGGGCTCCCCGCTGGCGTTTATGCGGCAACGCGCAACGAGAAAATATCCGATCTGGCGGTGCGCATTTTCGCAATGATCGGGCAGTCGACTCCGAGCTTCGTTCTCGGTCTCCTCTTTATTTATATACTGTCGGCGGGGTTTGGGGTTTTGCCTGCGATGGGCGAATTTACACCTTTCTGGGTGAACCCGTGGCAGAATTTCCTGCAGATGATCTTGCCGGCCCTGACGCTCGGCTTTGCTTTTGCGGCATCGGTCACACGCATATCGCGTTCGGCCATGCTGGACGTTCTCAGCGACGATTATGTTCGCACGGCTCGCAGCAAGGGAGCATCGGCTCGCTCTGTCATCTGGCGGCACGCATTGCCTAATGCGCTGATACCAGTAGTGACCCTGAGCGGAGTGGAGTTCGGCTATCTTTTGGGCGGAGCCGTGCTGGTTGAGCAGATATATGCTCTGCCGGGGCTTGGACGCATGGTGCTCGACGCCATTCTCCAGCGCGATTATGCTCTGGTGCAGGGCAGCATTCTTTTCATTGCCTTCAATTTCATGATCGTCAATCTGCTGGTTGATCTCCTGTATGTAGCGCTCGATCCGCGCATTCGTCTGGAGGAAAACTGATGCAGATATTGCGTTCTGTTTTCGCTCATCCCAGCGGCCGTATCGGCGGGTTCATCGTTCTGGTTTATCTGATTGTGGCTTGTCTCGGCTATTTCGGCTTCACGCCGCATGATCCTCTGATGCAGTATCGGATAGGCAGGCTGCGTCCTCCAGGTGCTGCCCACTGGATGGGAACCGACCTTTTCGGACGCGACGTCATGAGCCGCCTGATGGCTGGTGTCGCGCAATCCTTCATGGTGGGCTTTTCGGCAGTCGGAATTGCCGCTTTCGCGGGAACTGTTCTGGGATTGACTGCGGCGTGGTTTGGGCGCTGGTGGGACGGTGTCGTCATGCGCATCATGGATGTGCTTCTGGCGTTTCCGGCAATCTTGCTTGCGCTTCTCATCATTGCTGTTGTCGGGCCGGGAACAGGAACAAGTGTCGCCGCCATTGCTATCGTTTACACCCCGATCTTCACGCGGGTTGTACGCGGCCCGGCCTTGTCGATCAAAACACGCGAATTCGTTGATGCGGCGCGTACGTTCCACAGCAGCAACCGTTATATCCTTTCCCGCCATCTGCTGCTCAATCTGGTGGCCCCTTTGACAGTGCAGATCACCCTGGCGCTAGCCTGGTCGCTGCTGACGGAGGCAGGCTTAAGCTTTCTGGGTCTGGGCACACAGCCACCCGCTTCGTCACTTGGTCTCATGCTGGCCGATGCGCGTAATCTCATGGAGACCGCGCCATGGCTGCTGGCCTTTCCGGGACTGACGATCATGATCGGCATTCTTGGCTTCAACCTTCTGGGTGATGCCCTGCGCGACATCCTCGACCCGAAGATGCGGAGAGCGATGGCATGAGCACGCTGCTTTCTGTCTCGAGCCTTCGCGTTGGATTCGGTCGCAATCCTGAAGCCAACGAGATCGTGCGTGGCGTAAGTTTTGATCTCGCCGTGGGTGAAACACTGGCAATTGTCGGCGAAAGTGGTTCCGGCAAATCTGTAACGGCCCTGTCGATCAATCGTCTGGTGGATTTTGGCGGCGGTCGCGTCATCGACGGATCAATCAAGCTGAATCGCGCAAACGGTAGCACAATCGATCTCGTAACTGCGAACGAAGCAGAGCTGACGAAAATCCGCGGTGCAGAAATCGGTATGATCTTTCAGGAGCCGATGACATCGCTCAATCCTGTGCTGACGATAGGCACGCAGATTGAGGAATCATTTCGTCTCCATCGCGGGCTCACAGGAAAACAGGCAGCTTCCGCTGCCAAGGACGCGCTGGATCGCGTGCGTATTCCAGACGCCGCACGGCGGCTCAAATACTGCCCGAACCAGCTTTCCGGTGGCATGTTGCAGCGGGTGATGATCGCCACGGCGCTTGCATGTAATCCGCGCCTCATGATTGCCGACGAGCCCACGACTGCGCTCGATGTTACCGTGCAGGCGCAGATCATGGCGCTGCTCGCACAGCTGAAGCGAGAAACCGGCATGGCGATGATCTTCATCACGCATGACATTGGTCTGGTCGCAGGAATGGCCGACAAGGTCATGGTGATGCAGCATGGCAAGGCGGTTGAACAAGGACAGCTGAGCACTGTTCTCGACCAGCCTCAGCATCCCTACACACAACATCTCCTGAAGGCCGTTCCGCATTTTGAAAGCGGCAAAGCGGTGCGAACCGATACCGTGCGCACCACGCTATCGGGAACAAAACCGATCCTGTCGGTGAAAGGATTGACGGTCCGTTTTCCGGTCAAAGGCGGTTTTCTGGGTCGCAGGCTGGGGGCAGTTCATGCGGTGGAGAACGTCGATCTTGATCTCATTCCCGGTGAAACGCTTGCGATCGTGGGGGAGAGCGGTTCGGGAAAATCGACAACTGCGCGAGCCATTCTCGGGCTTGTCAAAGCTTCACGCGGAAAGTTGGAAATTGGTGCGGTTAGCACCAACGATGCGGGAAATTTCTCTTCGGTGCAGATGGTTTTTCAAAACCCCTACGCATCGCTCAATCCGCGTCTGCGCATAGATAGTATCCTTGCCGAGCCGGTTATCGCAGCTGGCGGGCGGGACGGACCGGAGACGCGGCAGAAGATGCTACAACTGCTTGACCGCGTCGGGCTCCCCGGCAACAGCTTGGAGCGCTACCCACATGAGTTTTCGGGCGGGCAACGCCAGCGGCTCTGTATGGCCCGCGCGCTGATGCTGAACCCGGCGGTCGTAGTTCTGGACGAAGCCGTTTCCGCGCTGGATGTATCTGTGCAGGCCAAAGTTCTGGACTTGCTGATCGACCTCCAGAAGGAGCGTGGCCTTGCTTACTTGTTCGTATCGCACGACATGGCAGTGGTAGAGCGGATCGCGCATCGCATAGCAGTTGTCTATGCCGGGCAAATCGTGGAAATCGGCGATGCCGCAACAATCCTTTCTGCGCCGAAACACTCTTATACGAAGCGGCTGATTTCTGCTGTTCCAAGTATTGATCGGCGCAACGAACATTTCGCCCTCGACACACGACAAGTGCCCTCGCTTGTGCGCCCGCTGGGTTATGAGCCGGAGCCGGCAAACTGGCAGACATATGGCCGGGATCACATGGCCCGGACCGAGGCATAATTACCATGGCAGAATCAAATATTCCCCGATCCGATACAGCCTTTACGGCTCGCTTTGAAAAAGCGTTCGCTTTGGTGAAAGACGCTTGCGACTCTTATCGCATTCCCGGCGGTGTTCTTGGGATGGTCGATCTTTCTGGCAACCGCGCTGTCAGGGCAACCGGCTTTGCACAGATCGTCCCGACCAGACGGGCAATGACCATCGATACGTGGTTCGATCTTGCTTCGCTGACAAAAGTCATTTACACGACGCCCCGCATTCTTGCGCTGGCTGAGGATCGCGTCATTGATCTCGATGCGCCATTGATCACCTTGCTACCCGATCTTCGGCAGTATGATAATGACGCCTGGGAGCGCAAGGTCACGTTCCGTGAATGCCTTGGTCACCAGACGCCTTTTCCGTCCGTCGAACCGATCTACACTTACGGGCGTGATCCGGAACTTTTGCGCGCGTTCGTTCTGCAGCGCGAATGGCGCAAATGCGAACCGGTTTATTCGGACATCAATTTCATCCTGCTCGGCTTTGCGTTGGAAAGGCTATACGGCAAGACCATTCGAGAGATGGAGCCCGGCGAGGGCTTCGCTTTTTCTGCGGAGCCGGAAATGAGTGCCGCGACGGAAAACTGCACATGGCGCAATCGTGTACTTTGCGGCGAAGTACACGACGATAATTGCTCTGCATTGCAAGGGGCCGCGCATGCCGGTCTGTTCGGTACTGCCGCATCCATACTCGATTTCGCGCTTGGTCTGCTTGACGGAACGGGAGCACCGCGAAACGTGATCGCCCACATGCGTCAGCCATTATCCGCAACCCGTACGCATGGCTGGGAACGGCCTTATGATGGCTGGTCGGGCGGCAGCTTCAATTCGAAGGATACGATTGGCCATACCGGCTTTACCGGAACCGGCTTATGGATCGATTTTGAAGCAGGCCGGGCATGGACCCTGCTCACCAACCGCATTCATCCCACCCGTCATTTCGACAGCGGTATCTTGGCACTGCGTCAGGGCGTTGGTGACGCAATCTCATTGGGATAGGAGACATCTATGCAGCCAATATGGGCCGTCGGACTGATGACCGGCACAGTTCTTGACGGAAACATCGACGTCGCTCTGTTGAAAACAGATGGGGAAACGGTAACGGAATTTGGAGCTTATGCGCTAAAGCCTTATCCGCGCTGGATTCGCGACCTGTTGGAACAGGCACAGGCCGAAGCGCGCATCTGGAATTTCGAAGGATCGGAGCCCAATGTTTTTGCAGAGGCGGAAGAAGCGCTGACGCGCGCGCAATCTGCGGCTGTCCGCGAACTGGTAGAGGAAAGCGGGCTCTCGATGGCGGATATCGGTGTCGTCGGCTTCCACGGGCAAACGGTTTTGCATCGCGCGCCGCAAGCCGGTCGAATCGGAGACACGAGGCAACTCGGCGACGGAAGGCTTATGAGCGAACTCTTGGGGACCACGGTCGCCTATGATTTTCGCACCGCAGATATCCGTGCTGGCGGGCAGGGGGCTCCGCTTGCTGCCATATACCATGCTGCCTTGCTGCGCAGCGTGGATCCGAGCGGCAGTACAGCGATTCTTAATCTCGGCGGTGTCGGTAACATCACCTGGTGGGATGGTGGGGATGCGCTTGTGGCATTCGACACGGGACCAGCCAATGCGCCCATCAACGATTTCGTGAAAGCACGCGGCTTGGGGGAAATGGATCGCGACGGAGCGCTGGCGGCGAAGGGCAGCGTGGACGAGGCACGGCTCGCAGAACTGCTCAAACACCCCTATCTGGCCGCGCCATATCCTAAATCTCTGGATCGGTTCGATTTTACGGATGCAATGGCTGATGGTCTGGATGAGGAAGATGGGGCGGCCACGCTGACCGCGTTCACGACTTCGGCAGTAGGCAAGGCCTTGGACCTTCTCCCCCGTCGACCTCAGCGCCTTGCAGTCAGTGGGGGTGGACGCCGTAACCCGACAATGATGCGCATGTTGGTTGAGCGCGCGAAAGTGGAACTTGTTCCAGTCGAAACGCTTGGCTGGCGGGGCGATGCCGTGGAAGCGGAATGTTTTGCTTTCCTGGCGGTACGTGTCCTGCGCGGCCTGCCCATCAGTTTTCCAAGCACAACGGGCGTGCCGAAAGCCATGACAGGTGGAAAACTGGCAGGCTGAATCAACGATCCATATCGATTATTTCTACAGGGCGGCGTCATGACGTTGCCCTGTTTTGGTATGGATCGACACTCCAGCCTCAACTGATTATCGGGCATGGCATGTTAAAATGCGACCGTTATATGAAAGCTATCTAATATTAAGATGGTTCTCCAACTGCGACCCTTTGAAGTTACGTTGCGTCAGGGGAGCTTTTGATATTTCATTTTTATTGCAGATAAGCATGAAAAGGTACAAAACTGGTGCGATCTTCACGTTGATTTAGGCAATTCTCTTTAATGGTTTAGTTTATTATGGAGAATGCAATGAAACTTATCCGAGCCCTTTTCTGCCTGGTCTTGCCTCTTGCCTGGTTGTCCGGGGCAGCTGCTGAACCCTTGGCGAAGCCGACCGGTAAGCCGATTCTCGTCATATCCGGCAAAATCTCGAATACGAATGTTGGCGATACGGCCCAGTTTGATCGGGACATGCTGGAAGCGATGGGGTTGGTCACCGTGGAAACGGCAAATCCTTGGTATGACGGTCGCGTGCGTTTCGAGGGCGTGTCGATGGACAAGCTTATGTCGCTCGTCGGCGCGAAGGGAACGAAGGTGACCGCGGTCGCTTTGAACGATTACGTTAGTTCGTTGCCGTTGGAGGACTTCAAGAGATTCAATGTTATTCTTGCCATGAAGCGGGATGGGAATTACATGCCGGTTCGTGACAAAGGACCATTGTTTATAATTTACCCTTATGACAGCGACCCACAACTTCAAACTCAGACCTATTACACACGTTCTGCCTGGCAGGTTGCCAAGCTGATAGTTGAATAGAGGCAAGTGTGAGACGAATTCTAGGCGTTATTATCTGTTGTTTCGTGGTGGCAACGGCGTATATCGCCTATGTCATTGCCGAACGGCAGACAGCGCTTCAGAAATTCTCCCGTTATAACGACTCTTGGGCCGTCGGGCAGACGGTGTCCGAATATATGCGGCTCGAGCATGTTCTGGCTGGATATGCCCTGAACATGAACGAAGAAAGCCGCGACGAATTACGGCTTCGTCTCGATATTATGTTAGGTCGGCTGGAATTGCTGCAACAGGGCAATCTGCGATCCTTCATTCAGGATGATCCACAGCGCCGTGATCTGTTTTTGAAACTGAGCGATGTTCTGCAGGCGCTTGATCGTCAGTTCGATAAGTTGGACATGGACAGTATCAAAACGGTCCTGCACTCCATGAGCATGCTTGATGGACCGATGACAGCGCTTGCCTCGACGGCCGTCGAATATGACGTAGGGCTTATCGATGCCGCACAGGCGGAAGTGCGCCAACTGCATCTCATCTACACTGGTTTGGCGGCGGGCCTGATCATTTGCGGGGTGGTGCTGGTTATCCTTCTGCTTCGCCACAACAAGCTTCTTGATAGGGCGCATGGTAGCATGCAGCGCCTTACGAGCGATCTTCGACAGGCAACTGGGGAACTGCAGTCCCAGAACTTTCGGCTTGAACATGATGCGCACCACGATGCTCTGACCGGTTTGCCCAATCGTGTTTTGTTCCGGCAGAATCTGGAAAAAAGGCTGGAAGCCGCACATGCCGGAGGCCAGTCGGCGGTCATTCTTCTTCTGGACCTTGATGGTTTCAAAGACGTCAACGATACACTTGGACATGATGTCGGCGATGCGTTGTTGCAGGCTGTCGCGCGGCGTCTCACCAAACTGGGCGCGCGAGGCGACATGGTCTGCCGGTTGGGGGGCGATGAGTTTGCCTTGCTCTCCACAGGACTTCAGGAAGATGAGGCCCTGGAACTTGCAGACCGCCTGATGGAGGCCATCAGTGAGCCATATCATGTGGGCGAATTGGAAATAAAAATCGGAACTTGCGTCGGCGTCGCGATCTCTCAAGGCGAGCCCGATACGGAAGAGCTTTTCAAACACGCCGATCTTGCGCTTTACGAAGCAAAGGCGCTTGGACCCGGTCACGCGAGTGTGTTCGAATCCCAGATGCAGACCCGCTTGCGGGAAAAGAAATCATTCGAAGCCGATCTTCAGAAGGCGCTGGAGAACCGTGAGATGGAGGTCTACTATCAGCCGCAGGCCTGCACAGTAACGCGGGAAATATGCGGTTATGAGGCCCTGCTTCGTTGGACACACCCGGTTCGAGGCTCGGTTTCACCGGTCGAATTCATTCCGGTCGCTGAAAAGATAGGCTTTATACATGCACTGGGGGACTGGGTGCTCAAGACGGCCTGTCTGGAGGCCGCACATTGGAACAAGCCCCTCAAGATCGCCGTCAACCTCTCTCCTGTTCAGTTTCGCAGTCTGAACCTTATTCAGAGCGTTATGGATGCGCTGGAGCAAAGCGGGCTTGGTGCGGACCGGCTCGAACTTGAGATTACGGAATCGGTGCTGCTGGACAAGAACGAACAGACCTTGAGCACGCTGCGCCAATTGAAAGCTCTGGGTATTCAGATCGCCATGGACGATTTCGGCACAGGCTATTCTTCGCTCGGCAGTCTCAGCGGATTTCCCTTCGACAAGATCAAGATTGATCGTACTTTCGTGAGCGATGTGACCACACGGCCCGACGCACTTGCGATTGTCGAACTCGTAACCGGAGTAGGGCGCAGCCTTAGAATGGTGACGATCGCGGAAGGCATTGAAACCGAGGAGCAGTTTGAATGCCTCAAGCGGTTAGGATGCGATCAGGTCCAAGGCTATCTCATTGGTAAGCCGATGCCCGCATCGAAGCTCAAACATCTCCACGGACACCCGCGAGACTTGAAGACAGTCGGTCTGGCTTCCAATCATTGATGATATCATCTCGTTGCAACTGGCTTCAAAGGCACAAATCAGTTTATGCTCATACGCTGATTGCAGCGCAAAATTAGATTGCGATGTAATACATCAATATGTGGGAACTCTTTGCTCGTTCATTCGAACAAGACGTTCCGTGGGGAACCGGGGCGCAGGAATTGCTGAAAGTACATGGGATTAACGTACCGATAACGCCTGACGAAGTTTCGCCGGTTATCTGGCAGGCTTTGACAAGTGGCAGCTATGAGGCCAAGGAAGCACGTTCGATTTTCAAGGCGGTCAAGCCGGGGGATCGTGTGCTGGAACTCGGTTCAGGCATCGGAATTATCACCTCCATTATTGCCAGGATAGCCGATGTGTCGGTTTGGGCTTTCGAGGCGAACCCGACAACAGCGGCACTGGCCCAGCGTGTTGTCGATGCCAACGGTCTCAACAATGTGGTGCTGTCACAAGGAATCCTGACTGCAGGTGAGCCCAGTTCGTTCTGCTTTTATGTGCGGCGTGATCTCTGGATGTCGTCTATGGACGAGAATCAGGGGCCTTACGAACATGCCATAGAACTGTCCTCGACGAATATTGACGAATTCATCACTCGCCACGGCATCAATGTCCTCGTTATGGATATCGAGGGTGCCGAGCGTGATCTGCTGCAAAACGCGGATTTGACAGGCGTGGAACGCATCTTTCTTGAATTGCACGACCATCTCTACGGACTGGCTGGCATTCGGGACATGACCCAAGCGCTTGCGTCTAAAGGCTATGCATATGATCCCCGGGGTTCCCAGGGACCATGCGTATTGTTCTCCAAGGATGATGGTGCGCGGGAATACGAACCTGATTAGCATATCGCATTCCTACATACTTTTGAAAAAGGGCCGCTTTGAGCGGCCCTTTTTCTCTGCTGCCTGTGGAAAGAATTTTTGGAAAAAGTTATGATTGGTCGTTGACAGTTTTGTTTGGTGGGGTCTATATGGCGCCACAACGAGGGCGGCGGCGCCGCAAGCGGC
>NZ_JBQQAM010000011.1:0-181495 GCF_052246815.1 Brucella sp. RRSP16 | reverse complement strand
AAAGTTCCTGCCGGGCATGACCCAACCTCTTTGCAGCCGTCAGTGCGGTGTTGCATTCACCCCAATGACAAACGAGGCCGGAACGAAGTTTACCGTTCCGGCCTCAAATGTATAAGGCCGGTTTTCACCGGCCTTTTTCGTTTCCATCAACAAATTTCAAACAGGCCCGCAGCACCCATGCCACCGCCGACGCACATGGTTACCACCACATAGCGTCCATTGCGCCGTTTGCCTTCGATGAGGGCGTGCCCGGTCATTCGCGCGCCCGACATTCCATAGGGATGGCCAATCGAAATAGCGCCGCCACTCACGTTCAGCTTTTCATTATCGATGCCAAGCTTGTCGCGGCAATAAAGCACCTGCGCCGCAAAGGCTTCGTTCAATTCCCACAGATCGATATCATCGACCGTCAGGCCATGCTGTTTGAGCAGTTTCGGCACGGCATAAACAGGGCCGATACCCATCTCGTCCGGTTCACATCCGGCTACAGCCATTCCGCGATAGATACCGAGCGGCGAAAGCCCCCGTTTTTCAGCCTCCTTCGCTTCCATCAGCACCGATGCCGAGGCGCCGTCCGATAATTGCGAGGCGTTGCCAGCAGTGATAAAGTGACCCTGTGCTATCGTCTGACCATCGGAAAAGACAGGCTTCAATCCGCGCAAGCCTTCCAGAGTCGTTTCGGAACGATTGCCTTCGTCCATAGCCAGCTCAACGTTTTTCGCGGAGACTTCTCCGGTGGTCTTGTCCTTGACCAGCATGGTGGAGCGGATCGGGACGATCTCGGCGTTAAGGCGACCTGCGACCTGCGCGGCGGCAGTGCGCTGCTGCGATTGCAACGCATATTCGTCCTGCGCCTCACGCGATATGCCATAACGCGCCGAAACGATCTCCGCTGTTTCGATCATGCTCATATAGGTGGCGGGCAGATGCTCCGTCAGCCACGGATCGCGCCAGCGATAGACGTTCATATGCTCGTTTTGCACCAGCGATATCTGCTCCACGCCACCGCCAATGGCAATCGTCATACCATCGGCGGTAATCTGCTTGGCCGCTGTGGCAATAGCCATCAGGCCGGACGCGCATTGGCGATCCATAGACTGGCCCGGAACGGAAACCGGAAGGCCAGCCCGCAACAAGGATGTACGGGCGATATTCATGTGGGTCGAGCCTTGCTGAAGTGCCGCACCAAGGACGACATCCTCCACTTCCGCGCTATCAATACCGGCGCGCTCCACTGCAGCGGCAATCGCGTGGCCTGCCAGGGTTGGCGCGGTCGTATCGTTGAAGGCTCCGCGATAGGCTTTGCCAATCGGCGTGCGTGCAGTTGATACGATTACAGCTTCTCTCATCAGATCTCCTCCGCTGACGCGGGCACGTAAAGCCTTTCGGCCAATTGTCTCAGCTCCGGGGTCAGCGCAACCGGGCGTCGCGTGTCTCGGTTGACATAGACATGCACATATTCGCTTTTAGCTGCGGCCAGCTCTTCGCCATCCTTGAAAATGCCAAATCCCCACAGCAGACTGGTATTGCCGATATGCTCGACACGAACCCCAACAGCGACATTGTCCGGGTAGGAAATCTCGGCGAAATAATTCGTCGAATTGCGCGCAACGATACCAATGGGCGTGGAGCCAAGCAGATCCAGTGCACCCGCCGCAATAAGCGATCGGTTCAGTGCGGCATCGCAATACTGCATATAGACGACGTTGTTGACATGGCCATAAATGTCCATGTCGCTCCAACGCGTCTGCATCTGATAAAACTCCCGATAGGCTGACCGTGGTTCAGCCTTGGGGCGGGGTTTTGAGGCCGTCATTCGATGACCTCATGTGCGCGGGAGGTCGCGATAATGCGATCAACATGCGCCAAACCGGCATCGGTCTCGATAAAGTTGGATATGTCGCCGATCTTTTTGAAAGCAGCAGCAACGGCTTCTGGCGTCCGCTCACTTTTCGGCAGATAAACGCCTTCACTTTCCACAATCGCCATACGGGCTACAGTGCCCGCGCCTGCCAGAAGCATGGTGCGGCTTGGCGCCTGATCGCTGACAAGGAAGAGAGCCGCAGGAACCACATTTTCGGGTGCGAGACGCACCAGCATTTCCTCGTCCAGCACATCGCCTGTCATACGGGTTGCCGCTGTCGGGGCAATCGCATTGACATGAATGTCATATCTATCACCCTCAAAATGCAACACATTCATCAGACCGACGAGCCCCGCCTTCGCCGCACCATAATTGGACTGGCCGAAATTGCCATAGACGCCCGACGTGGACGTCGTCATCAGGATGCGGCCAAAGTTTTGGCCTTTCATAATGTCCCAGACGGCACGGCTGGCGTTGGCCGAGCCAATAAGATGCACATCCACCACCGCGCGAAAATCAGCCATTTCCATTTTCGCGAAGCTCTTGTCACGCAAGATCCCGGCATTGTTGATGAGAATATCGATGCGACCGAATTCTTCGACTGTGCGCTTTGCCAGCGCCTGCATATCTTCCAACTTCGTGACATTGCCCGCATCAGCAATGGCGACGCCGCCCCTGGCGCGTATCTCCGCAACGACCTTTTCCGCCGCTTCAGAGGTGCCGCCGGTGCCATCACGGCTGCCGCCAAAATCGTTCACGACGACTTTTGCGCCGCGCCCTGCAAGCTCAAGGGCATAAGCACGCCCAAGTCCACCGCCTGCACCCGTTACGATTGCAACACGATTCTCGAAAGAAATAGCCATGTGGTCCTCAACCTACTGTCAGTATGAGCCAGTCAGCGGCGAGTGCTGGCTTGGTTTCGTCTTTGATTTCAATAGTCGCTGCAAGGGACTGGAGCTGACCATTACCCTTTGGTTGAACCGATTTGGAGCTGAACACACCTCGAATGGAAGCTCCCACCTTTACTGGTGAAAGGAAGCGAACCTTGTCGAAACCATAGTTGACTTCAATCGTGCCACTTGCAACCTCCGGCAATACCTGGCGACTGAGCTTGGTCAACAGACCCAGCAGGAGAAAACCGTGGGCGATAGTTCCGCCGAAAATACTTTCCGCCGCTGCGCGTGCCGGGTCGGTATGAATGAATTGATGATCGTCAATCACATCTGCAAACCGATCCACAAGCTGCTGATCGATCTTGATCCAGTCCGAATAAAGGGGCTGGCTTTGTGCGTCTGCTGGGCGTGCACACGCAACAGAATTAGGGCTAGTTTCCAAATTACATCCTCCAAGCGTCGAGAAATGGACAGTAGCCCATTACTTAACAACATACTGAGTAGTATGCACTTGAACGTAGCTCTGTCTAGTGGCATTCTGACATCGAAATTTGCTAAGCTGCCGCTTACCTATGCATAAATCGGAGAAGCAGATGGCTGAAAGCCGCCGTAATAACCGAACGGACAGTACCGGGAATGTCGTAATCCTGGAAACCGCCGCTCAGTGCTTCATGGAGCAAGGCTTCGCCACAACAAGCATTGATGATGTGGCGCGCAGGATGGGTTCGACCAAAGGGCGCATTTATCACTACTACTCGTCGAAGACGGATTTGTTTTTCGACGTGCATCGCGAAGGTATGGATCGGCTGTTCAAGGCTGTCGAACCGGTCATGACGATGAACAGCTCGGGCCTGCACCGACTTGAGGAGATGCTCATGGCGCATGCGCTCGCCATGATGACCAACGTCGCTTTCGAAGCCGTCGTGGTGCAAGGCGTCCATATGCACAAGCTAGCAGCAACCACGCCAGATCAGCGCCGCACACTGAACGAACTTATTTCCATCCGGCGCCGTTTCGAAGGTTTATTCAAGCAGGCTATTCGCGATGGAATAGAGGACGGCAGCATTCGGCAAGTTGATATATCAATAGCTGCCAAGGCGGTGCTCGGCGCGATCAACTGGTTGTCCATTTGGTATCAACCGAGAAGCGCAGAAACCGAAAACGACAAAATCACCTTAGCTAAGGAGATCGTGGGAATTCAGATAAATGGGCTTCGTTTATCCAACTAAGCATACGCTAGCAAACAATTGTAACATCCGAGATTGTACCTTGCCGTGTCCGAAACCATTGTCGGCAAAGCGAGGCCGAAGTGTACGCATTTATCGCGTTGATTAGTCGGAGTTACGCCGAGTAGAAATTGGCCCAACGATCGAGGCGAGGGTGAGTCCTGGGCTCGCGGTGCGTTAGGTGGCGTGAGGAGAACTCTAATCATAAAAAGAACGAATCGAGCCAAGTTGCCTGTCAAGGACCGCGGCAGGTCCAACAACATCGCAGATATTCTGGTAAAGGAAACGAGCGGGATTGACGTTCGTTTCTTCGGTAACGCTGATGTCTTGGAACTCCCGACGCTTGTAAGAACGCCGCACAGGTCAAGGCGCAGAGAGGTGAATACGGACTGGCCGAGAATGTCGATAAGGTCATTCTCTATGGCTCGATCATGGCCAGCGGCTGCAGAAGAACGCACCCTGGCGTAACAAGAAAAAGCGCTAAAGAAGCCCGAATAAATGAATGGCCCGGATATCCGGGCCATTCATTTATGTCGATCAGAAACGAAATGTCTTCACTTCGTTTCCGCGCTCGATATTTCGGTTTTCGTGATGACGGACAGCCTCTGCATTTTCAATTTCGTCTTCCTGCAGATGTTTCAGGACCATTTCCAGACGTTCCAGCGCCGTTGCCTTGTTTCTATGCTGAGATCGCTCATTGCGCGCGATCAGTTGGATGCCCGTTGGAATATGAACAACACGTACGGCACTGTCGCTTGTGTTCTGGTGCTGACCGCCTGGACCACCAGCACGCAAAGTTTCGAAGCGAACATCATTTGGCTGAATGACAATGTCAATAATTGCTGGCCGCGCGATCCTGCTCACCGAAATAAACCAGTGCTGCCGCTTATGCTGCGGTCGAACTGGGCTTTTGAAAACCAACAGATAGCGAGTCAGCCATAAGATCATTCATTGCCGTAGACAGGGGGGGAGATGTCAGACCTTACCGTAGAAACGGCGGCGATCGACTGGGTGGATGTTACTTGCTGAGTGTTGCGGCCATCGGCAGTGATCGGCGAAACTGGCAGGCCGGGCGGGATTCGAACTTTTAGGGCGCGCTCGACTGACGCTCCGCCATTCCGCAGTATATGTCAGCTTTCGGGGACTCTTGGGGCGCACGGGCGTAGACTGCCGGAGGAAGCCGGCGGCTATAAGGTGGGCGTTCTTGTGCAGAGCAATTTCGGCAAGCGGCGGACCGATACCCGGCTCCTGCTTCATCAATTGAAGCGTCTTGCGCGGCCCGTGCCGATCGGTATCGGCCGCGTGGGTGGCTTTGGTGGCAATGGCAGCGGCGATATCTTCATTGCCTTTTCCACCGCCAACGAAGGGGCTTCAGCCGCGAGAAGAATGCGACAGCCAAAGTCGTTTCCAACGACGAGAGGGACCCGTTGATCCATGCGACGGCGCTCGCGTGGTCAATGCCGTGGTGGCGGCGGGAACCGCGACGACAACCTGTCCTTCGCGATCACACATGGCCATCAGCGGGGGAACCTCAGGAAATACAACCGCCGCAACCAATAGCTTGGATTGCGCGCGCTCAGTCTGCGTTCTTCGGTCGGTGCGGCTTGCCGGGCACCTGTTGACGCAGACTGTTGACGAGATAGCCTCGCCTCCCATTTACTCCAGATAAAGGCCGTTCGCTTCGTCTCGTCGCTCTGGCGTTGGACGACCGGTTGGTGAGCAGGAGTATCCATGGCCAGTCCCGACACTGTACCTTCCGAGCCAGCCGCGAGCGGCTCGCTCGCGATCGGCGACGTGACAATCATCGATAATGCCAAGCTGAAAAAAGCCATCACGGCGGCCGCGCTCGGGAACGCCATGGAATGGTTCGATTTCGGTGTCTATGGCTTCGTGGCCTATGCGCTCGGACAGGTCTTTTTTCCCGACGCTTCGCCCGGCCTTCAGATGATTGCTGCGCTCGGCACGTTCTCGGTGCCCTTCCTGGTGCGTCCGTTGGGTGGAGTGTTTTTCGGCGTGATGGGCGACCGATTTGGTCGTCAGAAAGTGCTGTCGCTTACCATCGTTATCATGGCCGTCAGCACGCTTTGCATTGGACTCATTCCGTCTTACGCGCAGATCGGGATCTGGGCGCCGATTCTGCTTTTATTGTGCAAGCTGGCGCAGGGTTTTTCAGTCGGCGGCGAATATACCGGTGCCGCCATTTATGTCGCTGAATATGCGCCCGACGTCGACGGGGGTTTTTGGGAAGCTGGCTTGATTTCGGCTCCATAGCGGGCTTTGTGCTTGGCGCGGGGGTGGTGGTGCTGATTT
Organism: Brucella sp. RRSP16; assembly: GCF_052246815.1. Lineage (NCBI taxonomy): Bacteria > Pseudomonadati > Pseudomonadota > Alphaproteobacteria > Hyphomicrobiales > Brucellaceae > Brucella > Brucella sp. RRSP16. The sequence goes on along the minus strand of NZ_JBQQAM010000011.1, from coordinate 175,202 downwards.
CGACTATTCTCGGCGAAGAACGTCTTCTGGAATGGGGCTGGCGCCTTCCATTTTTCCTTGCGGCCCCGCTTGGCTTAGTGGGGCTTTATCTGCGCGCGCGGCGGAGGAACGCCGGCGTTCCAAGAACAGCTGGAAAAGATGGAGCAGGAGGACAGAGATGCAGTCCAGAATCCACCGCGTATCTCCATCCGGGTCATTCTGCGCAAATTTTGGCACGCGTTCGTCGTGTGCATTGGCATCGTGCTGGTAACCAATGTCACCTATTACATGCTGCTTACATATATGCCGAGCTATCTGTCCCACAACCTGAATTATTCCGAGGACCACGGCGTGCTCATCATCATTGTGGTGATGATCGGTATGTTGTTCGTGCAGCCGGTCGTGGGTTTTGCGAGCGACCGCTTGGGACGTAGGCCGTTCATCATGGCGGGCAGCATCGGGCTGTTCGTTATGGCATTGCCCGCCTTCAGGCTCATCATCAGCGGCAATATCGGTTTCATTTTCCTGGGTCTGCTGCTTCTGGCGGTGCTGCTTAATTTCCTTACCGGTGTAATGGCATCCACCCTGCCGGCCATGTTTCCGACACGCATCCGCTACAGCGCTCTTGCAAGTGCTTTCAACGTATCGATCATCGTGGCGGGCCTTACTCCCACGCTTGCCGCCTGGCTGGTCGAAAGCACCGACAACCTGATGATGCCGGCCTACTATCTGATGGCCGTGGCTGTGGTGGGGTTTGTAACGGCACTCATCATGAAGGAAACAGCTAACCGCCCGCTGCGTGGCGATACGCCCAACGCTTCCAGCCATGCGGAGGCGAAGGAACTGCTGCAGGACGCTTATGACCATATCGAGCAACGCGTCGAGGATATCGACGCCGAGATCAAAGCGGTCCGTGCCCAGCTCGCGGAGCTGGAGGCGCGGCGCCGCGACCTGGTGAACCAGCATCCTGAACTGGAGTAAAAGCAACGGTGCCTTTCGTCAAGCGACCCATCGGCTTTCGGGAGTGGCGGCACCGGTCGCATAGCGGAGATCGAGGCCGTACCATCTCACGCGGCTGCAGGAAGACTCACTGCGGGCGGTTAGACTCGCCATCGCAAGCGCAGCGCAGGCCTCGGGAGGATCATCGGCGACAGCGGGATCCCTCGTCCACGAGTATTAGTTTCCGCCCCACAGTTGCATGAGTTCCAACCCTCTCCCGGAAATGCGTTAAGCCTATGGCAACGGATGAGGCCCAATAATCAGTCACACCACTGCATCCTATGCTTCAATATCCTCGCCTGCGGTCGATCTCTCCAATAAGCGCTTCGTCTCTATGCAGCCGCTTGAGGTTTTCAACCAGTACGTCTGCCGCGCCTTGGCTGTCAGTCATGCAAGCGATATGCGGGGTAACGATCACCTTTGGATGAGCCCAGAGTGGATGTCCGGAGGGGAGCGGTTCCGGTGCTGTTACATCAATGAAGGCGGAGGAAAGCTGGCCGCTATCGAGCGCTGCAAGAAGCGCGTCGTAATCCGTCTGCGGCCCGCGACCGACCAGAACTACGCTTGCCCCTGTGGGCAAGCAGGCCAAAAATTGGGCATTGATCAAGCCTTCCGTCTCTGCCGTGAGCGGTAGCAGACAGACCAGAATGTCTGTTTGCGCAACGAATGTCCTAAACCCTTCTGCCCCGGAGAAACAACGTACGCCCTCGACATTCTTCTCGCTTCGGCTCCAGCCGGACAGAGGGAAGCCGAAAGGCTTGAGGGCCGACAACGCAGCCTGCCCCAGATATCCAAGCCCCATTACACCTACCCGACGGCAGCGGGCGCTTGGCTGGGGCAACGTCTGCCAGATCTCCCTACGACTGTGTTCCAGATAAGCGGGCAATTGTCGGAATAGAGCCAGCACGGCGAGTGTCACGTATTCCTGCATCATACGGGCAAGACCCGGCTCGGTCATGCGGACGATGCGGATATGAGCAGGGATCTCCGCCTGGAGAAATTGCTCTACACCCGCCCCGCTTGAGAAAATAATCTCAAGCGCAGGGAACCGATCCTGCAGCCTGTCAGGAACCTGCCAGCATAGCAAATGACGCACCCTTGCCGAAGCATCGGCATCCAACTCCCCTGAGAGGAACTCCACTTCCGGCAATTCGCGCGCAAATACCCCGCGGATTACTCCGGCGCGGGCCGGATCGAGGGAACAATAGAAAGCCATAACGCCTCCCCTTGCGCGACACGCAACCCGCGTCGCGCATCCATATAAATCAATGATTAAGAACGCGGCGCAGGAAGTCCTGCGTACGCGGATGCTGTGGCGCGCCGAGCACTTCCTTTGCCTTGCCCTGTTCCACGATGACGCCGCCATCAAGGAAAAGTACCCGATCAGCCACGTCGCGGGCGAAGCCCATTTCGTGCGTTACGACCAACATGGTGAGCCCCTCGTCAGCAAGGCTGCGCATGACATCGAGCACATCGCCCACCAGTTCAGGATCGAGCGCTGACGTCGGCTCATCGAACAGGATCGCCTGCGGGCGCATTGCTAAGGCACGGGCAATCGCAACACGCTGCATCTGACCGCCGGAAAGCTGGCCCGGGTAATGGTCGGCCCGGTCTCCTAGACCTACGCGCTGAAGCAGGTGTTGGCCGTATTTACGAGCTTCACTTGGGTTTTCGCCTTTGACGTAAACCGGTCCTTCAACGACATTTTCGAGGGCCGTGCGATGTGGAAACAGGTTGAACCGCTGGAAAACCATCGCCATCCGCGTGCGGAGATCGCGGATCGATCGATCCTGCGCGTCAACCCGCTGACCTTCGATCAAAATGTCGCCACCCTGATAGGTTTCGAGCCCGTTCAGGCAGCGCAGCATCGTCGACTTTCCCGACCCAGAAGGGCCAATCAGACAAACGACTTCACCCTTCTGCACGTCAGCGCTGATGCCTTTGAGGACCTGAAGCGGACCATAGGATTTGGTGACGTTCTTTATTTCAATCATCGCCATGATCAATGTCCGTTTCTTTTACCAAAGAGCTTTTCAAGACGCCCGACAGCCATCATCAGCGGCAAGCTCAGGCAGAGATAGAACATGGCAACCAGCGTATAGACGCTCATATTCTTGAAGGTCGAAGCAGCGAGCAGCTGGCCTTGCAGGGTCAGTTCGGCAACCGTGATGGCAGACGCCTGCGAACTGTCCTTCAAGAGCATGACCATTATGTTGCCATAGGGCGGCAGGATCACTCGAACGGCTTGCGGCAGGATCACGCGGCGCATCGTCATGAACCAGCCCATACCGATGGATTGCGCGGCTTCTGTCTGCCCGTGATCGATGGCCTCGATGCCGGCACGGAAATTCTCTGCCTGGTAGGCCGAATAGGCAATTCCGAGGCCTATGATACCGGCCTGAAGAGCGGAAAGCGCAATGCCGAATTCCGGTAGAACGAAGTAGATATAGAAGAGCTGCACCAGGATAGGAATGCCACGGATCACATTGACGATAGCTCCGGCAACAGCCGACAGCCAGCCGATTCCCGACACCCGCATCAGCGCCCAGACAAGCCCCAGAAGGGTCGAAAGGACAAGTGAGCCCAGCGTCACGAGGAGTGTATATTTCACGCCTTCCAGCAAGATCGGGAAGAACTCGCGGATGTCCATAAGGAAGTTTTGCATTGACTTTAACTCTATTTATTTGGCGCGATCAAACGTGGATGAGGCGCTGCGGCCGGTAAGCCCCGTTTCGGGCGCAGGCCGAAAAGCACAAAGAGCTTCTGCTTGGACGCGCGTGGAGCACACCTGAATTGTGAGCATGGGGATCAATCCCCATGCTCACACCGGAATTATTTCAGTCCGTATTTGGCAAGAATTTTCTGAAGCGTGCCGTCCGACTTGATGCGGGCGATGGCTGCATTGATTTTGGGCATACGTTCGTCGCCTTTGCGGAGGGCCAGACCGAACTCGCCCCCGGCCGACGCTTCATAGCTCTCGACCATCTTCACCTTGGGGTAGCGGCCCTGCGAGAGGTAGTAGGCAGCCATTGGTCCATCCCCGAAGCCGGCATCGATGCGCCCGGCATTCACGTCAGCAATGATATCGGGAATGCCTTTGTAGACCTTGACATCACTGAACAGGCCGCTCTTCCTGAACAGATCAACGAAGGTGGTTCCCACCTGTACGCCGACGGTCTTACCCTTGAGATCCGCATAGGTCTTGTAGGCCGTATCATCGGAAACCGGCACGAAAACGCCTTCACCATAGCCATAGACCGGATCGGAAAAGTCCACGATTTTTGCGCGCTCTTCAGTGATGAACATTGCCGAAGCAATCATATCGATCTTGTTCGCGGTGAGCGACGGCACGAGCGCCGAAAACTGTACGGCCTCGAATTCCGCCTTGATACCGATATCGGGTTCGATGGCCTTGACCACATCGATCAACACGCCATCCATGGCCTTGGTTTCCGTGTTCACAAAGGTAAACGGCAAACCGGTGGGAGACGAACCTACTTTGACCGCTTCCTGAGCCAAGGCAGGCATTGCGCCCCACATGATGATCGCCGTAGCTGCCAAACCAAAAATTTTCTTGAGACGCATGGCATTCTCCTTCCTAAATGCAGCGATAAGTTTTCTATTCGAAACGCCGGTCGTGAAACCACGTTTGATAAAGTGAAATTTGTTGTGACCAGCGTTCACGGTGCAGCTTCTCAATTGCGTTCACCCTGGAAGCTGGCACTGTTTCTCAACGCCCGTTCATTGGATGCTGTTGCTTCCAACTTGCGATCCTTTCGTTCAAGGTCGGCAAAAACCAGCGGCATGAACCAGGCTTTTCCGCGCCAGGTCGGCACAAACTGCGGCGCGCGAAAATCGAAACTGCTTTCGCTGTTCGGCACCCCCAGTATTTTCTGCGCGACCTTGAAGCCGAGCCATGGTGCCCAGACAACACCCGAGCCACAGAATCCTGTTGCATAATGCACTGCCCCGCGCTGAAAAATTCGCGGAACCATGTCCCTGTTCATGGCTACATAGCCGAACCAGCTATGCGAAATACCGACACCTTCCAGTTGCGGAAAAACCTTGCACATTTCCGTATAGTTACGTTGCGTAGCGCTATCCGGATCGCCGCGGCTCGTAACATCCCGACCACCAAACAAGATGCGTCGCCCATCCGGCGACGGGCGGAAATAGTAGGTCATCGCCCGGGTGTCGGTGAGCATTTTCAATCCTGGCACCAACGCGCTTACACGTTCCTCGCCCAGATCCTCGGTTGCGATTATTCGGGAACGCAATGGCACCAGTCGCTGACGCAGCCAGCGGTCCGAATGATCGGTATATCCGTTCGTGCAAACAAGGGCATCGCGCGCCCGGGCACGACCGCGTGCGGTTACTACCGTTTTCCTATCAGCTGCTTGGTCGATGCCTTCCACGCGACATTCGCTGTGGATCAATACTCCCTCAGCAACGACCAGCCGTACCAGTTCTGCATGAAACTTTGCGGGATGCAGGCCACCAATATCCATACGAACACTGCCGCCCGCATAGAGGTCAGTCGCGATATGCCGGTGGACCTCGCTAAGAGGAACCGCGTAGGATTCGACACCGGTTGCTCGCTGGATAGCTTCAGCGCTTCGCGCCATGGCATCATATTCTGCGCCCGTCATCGCACCGCTGAATCGACCCACAAGCTTGAAATCCGCGTCAACGCCTTCATTGGCCAGAAAATCGATCATGAAGCGACGCGCTTCATGGCCTTCAGAAGCAATCTTTGCCGCCCGTTCCATACCGAATTTGCGGATCAGCGTCTTGTCATCGGGACGAATATTGCCACTGGTAAACCCGCCGTTACGACTGGAAGCACCAAAGCCAAGTTGTTCCCGCTCGAAAACCTGAACCTTGCGCCCGGCTCTCGCCAGATAAAGTGCAGCGCAAAGGCCCGCATAACCGGCGCCAACGATGGCCACATCGCAGTCCGGCTCGATGGCACGTTGTCCGACGCTTCGCGGCGGGGCGGCCTCCCACCAGTAGGGCGTATCCTTGTGAGCCATTTCTGACATGTCCCCTCCATGTTCTGGATGGATTTTGTTTTTAGTTTATTGAATGTATGACGATTATGAAGCAGAATACTAAAAACTAATCAACCCCGATTCATTCGAGTTCGTAGCGAGAGCCATTAAAAGATGCCAAAAGTGAACAAGGCAGAGATATCGCGGATCGCCCCTATCAGCGAACCCACACCGAACGATGCGGGGGATATCGGAGCACGTATCCGTACGCGCAGGCAGGCACTGGGCCTCACTCTTGGCTATCTGTCGGAAGTGTCAGGCCTATCGACAGGGGCGCTGTCCCAGATCGAACGCGGTCTGGTGTCGCCAACGGTTCGCACCCTTTATACTATTGCCGATGTGCTCTCCATGAGTCCGGCGCAGCTCATTGACCCGCAGGGGTTCGCAGCTGCAGCTCGCGCCAATCCCTACGTATTGCGGGCAAGCGAACAGCCCGAAGTGTTGAACGGTGGCGGTGTCATCAAGCACCGCGCTTCGCCAGAACTCATTGAAACCATGAAGTCCTTCGCGGTGCGGATCGTTCCGGGAGGGAGTTCCGGTGAGGAGTGCTATACCCATTCCGGCGAGGAGCTAGGGTATGTCATTTCGGGCAGTTTCACGTTGCAGATTGAAGATGCTCAATATCTGCTTTCAGCAGGTGACGGATTTGCCTTGCCTTCAACGACCCGCCACAGATTCTTCAATAATAGTGAAGCGGAAGCTTTCGTTCTCTGGGTGAACAAACCCGAGTGAAATCACCTGGCAGGCCAAAAAAAGCTGGAGAAAGATGAAAATGGCAAGCAGTCCTGAGAGCTTCTCGCGCTCGCTCTGGTGGAACGCGGCTGGCGAAGCAAAGCCGAACCATCCCAAACTGAACGGCGTACACGATGCGGACGTCGTTATTATCGGCGGCGGCTTTACGGGTCTTTCAAGCGCATTGTTCCTTGCCGAGCGTGGCAAGACGGTCGTGGTCCTTGAAGCGCGTCATGTCGGCTTCGGTGCATCTGGACGTAATGGCGGACAGGTGATCCCCGGCTTGAAGCACGATCCGGAAGATCTTATTGCGACCTATGGGCTCGAACATGGCAAGCGCATGATCGACCTTGTAGGGGGCGCAGCCGATCTTGTCTTTAGCCTTGTGCGCGAACACGCTATCCTATGCTCGCCCGTTCGCGCCGGATGGATTCAGGCCGCCCATTCTCAGCTTGCAACCGCTGCCGTTCACAAGCGTGCCCGACAATGGCAGGCGCAAGGCGTCGAAGTCGAGATATTGGACCGCGAACAGATTGCCAGACTTTCCGGCACGGAGCGCTATTTCGGTGGATGGCGTGATCCACGCGCCGGCGCCTTGCAACCGCTGGATTATGCCCGAGGGCTGGCGCGGGCCGCTTCGGCACGCGGCGTTCAGATTTTTGAAGATTCGTCCGTCACGTCTCTCACGCACGAAAACGGCGATTGGGTGGCACGGACGGCGCGTGGAGCAATTCGCGCGAGAGAGGCCCTCGTCGCAACCAACGCCTACACCGACAAACTCGTGCCGAATCTCGCCCAAAGCATTCTTCCTGTGCAAAGCATGCTGATCGCGACAGAGCCCCTTTCAGAAAAGCAACGCGGGGAAATCATGCCGGGGGGTGTGGTACTTTCCGAAACGCGCAAGATTGCTTTTTATATGCGTCAATCAGTAGACGGGCGTTTTCTCATTGGCGGACGCGGCGCCGTGGGAATGAACGAAAAGAAGGCACTCATGGAAGCGCTGAAGGCCGGAATGGTTAGGCTGTTTCCGCAACTGGATGGCATTGGCATCGACTATCACTGGTCCGGTCATGTGGCGCTAACGATGGATGGCCTGCCTCATCTTCACAATCCCGCTCCAGGTTTGCACGCAATGCTTGGCTATAACGGCCGAGGCGTAGCGATGGCGACCGCTTTTGGCAAGATGTATGCCGAATACATCGCCGAAGGCCGCCCCATGGTTTATCCCACCACGCAGATACCGCGCCTTTCCTGGCACTCGATCCGCAAACCCGTCATGGATGTTGGCATCCGCTGGTATTGGGTCAAGGACAGTCTTGGATTCGCATCGAAATAAACCCTCTGCAGAAAGTACTGGACTTGTTGAAAAACGTAATCAATCTGGGAATTGCGCCCTCTTGCGCCGCGGATTTGGAAGCAGCTTTCCAAGCCCTCACTTTGAATGGACAGTCTACTGAACCCTTCGGCGTCGGACGCGCTGTTCTTTCAGGAGAAGGAAAGGGGACGAAAAGCCTGTTCCCCTCTATTGTAATGGTTCGTGAGGGCTCTTTATCGCTCGTGGACAGTAACGGTTTCGAAATCGTGCTGGCCAAGGGTGAGGCCGCGAGCCTACCCGCGTCCAGTTTTGCATGGAAGGCACAGGCGGCCGATTGCGTAATCCTCACGATTCATCAGGGGACCGCGCCAGTGTCGTTCACCAAACTCGACCTTGACCATCCCATGGTTCCCGGTGGCGCGCCCAATGCAGCGCTGCTTACCACGCCCGCTCCGACGACTCATCGTCACGAATTCCAGAGTGACGATCCACTTTCCTGGGGCATTTGGGCGACTACGCCTTACGCCCGCCATCCCATCAACTATTCCTTCTCTGAACTGATGATGCTGCGCAAGGGCGACGTTACCTTATCCAACCCAGACGAGGGGAGCGTGTCTTTTGCGGCAGGGGACATTTTCCTTATTCGCCCCGGCGCTATCGCCGCGTGGAGCAATCCTACGGATCTGCAGAAGTTTTGGATCATCCACGAGCCAGATTAGGTCACATACCCTTGTGCTCCACTGTATCCATCGATTTGAAGGCAGTGATAGCCCCCTTGTTCCGATGAAGTGCGTGATACCCTGTTGACGACCTGAGGATTTTGAACGTAAGCGCGATTTTCGATGCGGATTGACGGCTGTGGCACCGCTAGAGCCGCCTTGCATCGGAAGCGATATCCGGCTCCGTTAGGCGGCGGAGGTTTTCGAGAAGTTGATCGGTAGCAGGTCGCCGATGTCGGCGTCGTCGTCTCGCTGCGGCACTCCGTGAGCACGTGCCGCAGCCAGATCAGAGTGTCCACAGGCGCGGCATGTCAGCATCAAACTATAGATCACTGCGCTGGCCCTGGCTCCGTCAGCAGTGTCGCTGAACAGCCATGATTTTCTTCTGGTCGCAAAACTCTGATGTCACATTCGAAAATATTGTTATCGATCGGCATCCTGCCGTCGCTGATGTAACGCGTCAGGCCATTGCCCATTCACTGATGGGCAATTCCGAACTCCTGCTGCTCGAGGAACCTTCGCTGGGTCTGGCGCCGATTATCATTCACCAGATTTTCGAGATCATGATCAAGCTCGCCGAGGCGGGTGTCTCCATTGTTCTGGTCGCACAGAATGTCGATCTGTCCCTCGAAATAGCCGATTATGTTTATGCGTTCGAACATGGCGAGATCCACGTCTCCGGCCCGGCTGACAAGTTGTCCGGCGATGCGCGCGTGCGTGAAATCTACTTGCCAGCTTAACTTGTTTATCAAACGGCAAAGGGGATTATTCAGTAAAGTAAATGATACCCCCTATAGCCACTGAAACCGGACACCAGCCTTCAATGGGACAATACGAATTTGGAGAAAGATCTCTTCTCAATTTAACCTCGATCTACATGATGACGTAGGTTATGAAATACTTTGTCCAACGACAACGTCCTTTGCCGTGAATGGAGCGCCGCTTGCCTCTGCCAATAGGCGATGTGTTGATTGCCAGTCGATACTGGATTCCATGTTTGGCATGGTCAATGCGCTTCGCTCCGTCAGACCTCGACCCCTTCATTTCGTTGGTCAAAGCTTGCAGTGACGGGCCATCATTTCGGCGAGGTGTTCCCGCCCCTCTTCATGCAACTTTTTGATCGCTGCACTCATATCTGCTGCCCGCTCATCCTGTCCCAGCTTGAACTTGACTTCCATCTTCTCAATAGGCATTTCGTAGCCGACAATATTGCGCAGACGCCGCTCCAGACCACCGGGGCCGAGTTCCTTCATCTGCCAGGGGTTGTCACGACCCTTCTCCATATGTTTGACGAGTTCGTGGAGATGCTTTGCAGTCGCTCCTTCCGATAAGATTTTGGGCGTGCCATGGATATGAGCAACCATGAAGCTCCAGGTCGGCGCGCTGTCCCTTTCCGGACAACCCGGATACCAAGACGATGACACATAATGACCAGCATCCATCAGGATTGCAATTGATGGCAGGCCACGTTTCAGAAACTCAACATGATCGTTGGATGCAGCAACATGCGAGACCAGCGTGCCGTTTTCGCCGCGTGTCCGATCCATTATGAAGACCGGGTGCGATATTGCAACACCATCCTCATGACTGGTGATCAAAGTACCAAGCACCATTCTATCTACGAGATCGAAAACCTCGGTCATATCGGACGGCTGGAAATAGGGCTTTGTATAAAGCATCGCTTGTCTCTTGATTTTAGGCGTGAACGGCGGGCATTCTATCCGACCAGGGGCACATGGCTTCCAACTGACCTGCAAGTTCAAATAGAAGATTTTCAGCCCCATAAGGGGCAATGAACTGGCTGCCGATTGGCAAGCCATCAGACGTTTCGTGAAGTGGAACACTCATGGCTGGCAAGCCAGCAGCGTTGACCGGATGGGTGAAGGTTGTCAGCTCCAGAAACTGCCGGGCAAAACCCTTCCAATCGGATGAGCGCACATCGAGCATGCCAAGCGGAAATGATCCAACCGGCATCACCGGACTTAGCACCACATCGCATTCTTCAAACAGACGACCAAAGCTGCGCGCCGTACCGTTCGCGATCAAACGCGCTTGAATAACCTCTGTCGCAGTCAAGCCATCGCCATAAGCGGCCAACCCCAGATTTGAAGGCTCAAAATAGAGGTCATTGGCAGGCTTTGCCATCGTCGCGGCAACATCCGTCACTTCAATTGCGGTGTAAACGGCGATCAGTTTTTGTACGACATCTGCAAGCTGAACGCCGTCAAAATCAGGCTTCACCCGAACCATGCTATGTCCCAGCTGTTCGCACAGCGCGATCGTCGCCTCCAGTGCTGCGACCGTCTGCTCGTCCACATCACGACGAAGGTCGGACTTCTGCCAGACACCAATACGAAGCTTCCGCGGCGCCATTTTGACACTGTTGACGAACAGGTCCGTTTTGGCTGGGGCTGCGTAAAGCGAACCTGGTTCAAGCGCATCTGTCAAATCAAGCATCATTGCGGAATCGCGAACCGAACGCGTCAGCACATGATGGCTGACCATTCCACCCCAGTTTTCTGTCGAGACCGGACCACATGGGACACGCCCACGCGACGGACGCAACCCGAAAAGCCCCCCACAAGATGCGGGGATACGGATCGAGCCTGCTCCGTCATTGCCATAGGCTACAGGCACCATACGCGCGGCAACTGCCGCTGCAGCGCCGCCGGAAGAACCGCCAATGCTGCGTGTCACATTCCAGGGATTAAGTGCAGGACCATGCAGCGAGGATTCCGTTGCGATATTGCAGGAAAACTCAGGCAAATTGGTCTTGCCTACCACCACCAGACCAGCAGATTTGTACCGTTTGACGAGCTCGTGATCGCGTTGCGAGATATTTCCCTCGGCCGCACGACATCCAAAGGACATTGCTGCACCGGCATAGGAAGGGCAATCATCCTTTAACAAAACCGGGACACCGCTGAGCGGACCCGCTGGCAGCGATTTAAGCTGTTCTTCCGCCTGATCGCGCATCTCATGGATCACAGCATTCAGCTTGGGATTGCACCGATCAATCGCTGCAAATGCCTCATGAACAGCCTCACGCGGAGACAGAATTTTTGCGCGAATGGCCTCTCCCAGACCGAAAGCGTCGGTGCGGGTGTAGTCAAAGGATGTAGACGTCATGGGGTTATCCCAATGCTAAGCTCGCAAAGCGGAGCGTTTTACTGTGTCTTGCTGACTGTCCAGAAACGAAGCGTATCACCAGCCCAGCCCTTGAAATTGTTCACTTTTGGGCCAGCAGCCGTGATCGATGGCAAGTTTACCAGACCAAGGATCGGAACCTGCTCGCCCATCAGTGTGTTGAGTTCGTTGAAGAGCTTCTTGCGTTCTTCGACATCACTCTTCGCTGAAACCTGCTTGAGAAGGTCTTCCGCCCTAGCATCATCCCACTGGCGCGCGGCATCGGCCTTTTTGTCACCGATCATCGACTGGAAAGACAACAGCGGATCAAGGCGAGCCGAATAAGCGAAAACGGCAAGTTCGTATGCGCCACGACGATATTGATCGAGCTGGGTCGCCCAGTCACGCACTTCGAGCTGCGCATTTATCCCGGAGGCTGCAAGGAATGCCTGAACGATCGTGGCAACCTGCACGCGGTTCTGGCGGTTGGCGACCAGAAGGCTGATCGGTTCGCCCTTATAGCCTGCCTTGGTCAGCAGATCCTGCGCTTTGGCTGGATCATATGCCGGCCAGGCAGACGCCTGATTATCCGAATAGATGGTGTTTGGTGCAATGACCGACGGGTTTGGCGCGTACATGCCCTCACCGATCGCCGCTGCCAGTTGGTTAAGATCGATGGCGTGAGCAATCGCCCGACGCATCTGCGGATCTTTTAGCTTATCGGAAGTTGACTGAATTTGAAGCACCATCCATGCAGGCGTCTGCTGCACATTGATCTTCATACCTTTCGCTTCCAGATCCTTGACGCCAGTCGGCTCCACTTCATCGATGAAGTCGATCTCACCGGAAAGCAGACCATTTGTGCGTGTGCTTGAATCCGGAACAGTCATGAACTGGATGGTCTTTACATGACCTTTCTTGTTCCCTCCCAGACCGTCGACATCGCCGGACAGAGCCGAATAATCCTCGAACCGAGTCAGGTCCAGATAACGACCACGCTCCCATTTGGAAAAAGCATAGGGACCGGTGCCAATCGGCTTTACAAACTTGCCCTCTGCATCAACGGATTCCGGGCTCAATATCCAGGGGGTACACTGGATGGTAGCCATGGTGATAACGAAGTTTGGCGCAGGTGCTGCAAAGCTGAAGCGCACAGTGCTATCATCGATGGCCTCGACCGACTTCAACTCGGAATCGACCTTACCATTGTAGCGATTGACGCATTGAAACGCTGTATCCGGCTTGAGATATCGCTCGAAATTCCAGACGACCTCCTTGGCGGTCAGGTCTTTGCCATTCTGAAACTTGACGCCTTTGCGTAACTTGAATTCATAGACCGTATGATCGGCATTCGCGGTCCAGCTGTCAGCCAGCATCGGCTTGATTGCGAGATCGTCGCCATAAGCGACCAGACCTTCGGCAATGTGGGCAACAACCATATCGGCATTTGCATCGCGATTAACGCCCGGATTGATGCTCGCAACATCAGAGTGAATGGCGACACGCAAGGTTTCCTCGTCTGCAGCATGTACCTGGTGGGATGTGATGCTGAGCCCAAATAGCGCAATGCTAAGTGCAGAGCCTAGTGAGATTGAATTGAACATTTTGTTTCCCCTTTTGTTTTTCATTTTGCAGCATGGGTCAGCTTTGTGATCTGAGCATATCCGCGAAAAACGCTTCGACAGGCTCCAACACTTTGAAAGGCTCGTGAGCTACGCCCGGCACCCTGTCCCGGCGAACCGCGATGCCACTCGCTTCAAACGACTTTGCCAGTGCTTCAATACGGTCAATGCGACACTCGCCTTGCAGATCAGCTCCGTCCATCCAAAGCGCGCTGTTACGCGGGATGCCGATTTCCCAGGTTGCGGTGTCTTCCTCACCGATCACTGTTTGAACCGTCACGGTCTTCATCGCCTCAAGATCGAGGCGGCAGCCAAAACGTGCTTCAACATCGCGAACACCAACCCACCAGTCATAATTGGAATTGAGCAGAGTTACGATGCCCGGCGCTCCGATAGAGACCGCCTTCAGCCTATGAGGATGCAGCATGAAAAAGCGCTGGCAGAACTGCCCGCCGCCCGAAAAGCCGTACATGAGGGCGCGATTGCTTTTAAGGCGATATTTGGCGGCCACCTCGTCGATCATCGATAGCAGAATATGGTCAAAGCGAATGCCTTGGAACTCAATGCGCTTGTAATTGGCAAGATCGCCCTTCACGACGATGCCGGCTGGAAACAGCGGTGCCAGTACAATGCAGCGGTTCTCTCGCGCAAAATTTGCGAAGTGATCACGGTATTGTGCCGCCGTCCTTCCTGTCCCGTGAATGATGACGATCAGTTCGTGCGTCTCGGTGCCGTCTTCATCATAGTCCTCTGGGACATAAAGGCAGTAACTGAAACGCTGATCGAACTGGCTTGCAAAAAACGCAGTCGCTCCGAAATCGTAGAAGCTGAGTTTTTTGCCATGGCCCTGCCGCTTGGTGACAGGCTTTTCCTCAGTGATGGACATGACCGCCCTCCTCTCCGGACTTCGTATTTGCACTATCGCCGCGCCATTTGAGTCTGACGCCGCCCTCGCCCATCAGTTCGAGCATCGGAATGGCTGACAAAAGACGGCGGGTATAGTCGTTTTGCGGCGCGTCGAAAATCTCGTCGCGCGTTCCCTGCTCGATAATGCGACCGTCATTCATCACGACCACACGATCGGCAATTTGTTCAACCACGCCCAGATCATGGGTAATGAACAGGCAACCGAAGCCATAGCTCTGCTGCAACTTCGCAAAGAGATCGAGAACCTGCGCACGCACCGTTACGTCAAGCGCCGAGACTGCTTCATCGGCAATGACAAAAGCGGGACGGCGCACGAGCGCACGCGCAATCGCCACACGCTGACGCTGACCACCCGACATTTCATGCGCATAACGATCGGCATAATCTCCACCGAGGCCAACGTCCTCCAGTGTTTCGCTAACACGATCCACTTTCTGGCTTGACGAAAGCTCTTTCGAGAAGCGCAGCGCCTCACCGACCAACTCGCTCACTTTCATACGCGGGTCGAGTGATGAATAAGGGTCCTGAAACACCATCTGGGTGTGATAACGATAATCCTGATAATGGGATGAACGCCTCTCGACAGGTTGTCCCTTGAACAGCAACTTCCCTTCGCTCGGCTTGATTAGTCCTGCCATCACGCGTGCTGCTGTGGTCTTGCCCGAACCGGAGCCGCCAACCAAGGCGACAACCTCGTTTGGCAGGACGTCAATCGTAACCCCATGCAGAGCTCGCTTGCCGCCAGTTCTCTTGAACCAGCCACCCCGGCCTTCAAAATCGACAACAAGATCGCGCACGCTGATCAACGGATCAGCCTTTGGAACCACGCGCGAAGGTCCACGAACCGGCAATGTCGAGAGTAGTTTGCGGGTGTAATCATGCCGAGGCTTTGCCAGAACATCAGCGGTATCGCCCCTTTCAACCACTTCACCATGGCGCATCACAACCACACGATTGGAATAGCGCGCAATCATTGGAAGATCGTGACTGATCAGCAAAACGGTCGTGCCGCGTTCCCGCGTGAGATCGACCAGCAACTCCATAACCTCGCGCTGGATAACTGCATCAAGCGCAGTGGTCGGCTCGTCCGCGATCAGCAGATCTGGCTTCATGAGCATCGCGCAGGCGATCATGATGCGCTGGCGCATTCCGCCTGAGAACTCATGTGGGAACGCCTCAATTGCCCGATCAGGATCGGCAATACCAACACGCAACAACATGGCTTTGATCCATTCGGCATGTTGCGCCTTCTCGGCTGGAAAGTTCAGTTCAAGCCCTTCTTCAAGCTGCCGCCCGATGGTCAGTGACGGGGTGAGCGATGTCATCGGCTCCTGAAAGATCATGGCAATGCCATCGCCACGCAGCCCGCGCAAAGCGGTCGGCGACATCGTTGACACGTTCTGCCCCTTGAAGCGGATCGCACCATGACTTGTTTTAATGGACGCCGGAACCAGCCCCATGATGGCCCGTGCGAGCATGGTTTTGCCGGAGCCGGATTCACCAACGATGCCAAGAATTTCGCCGGCCTTTATGGAGAAGGAAGCGCGCTTGACGATCTCCAGCGCACTATCACCAACACGCAGGCTGACATTGTCGATCTCAAGCAGGAGTGCGGATGTCATGAGCGCTTCCTCATGCGTGGGTCGAGGCGATCGCGCAACGCGTCTCCCAGAAGATTAATACCAAGCAGCGACAGCGAAATTGCGAGGCCGGGGAAAATACCAAGCCAAACAGCCTGCTCAATGAAATTGCGGCTTCCCGCCAGCATATTGCCCCAAGTCGGGGCTGGCGGCGGCACACCCAGCCCCAGAAAGCTGAGCGAGCTTTCAGCGAGAATTGCCCAGCCGCACATGGACGTTGCCATGACCAGAACAGGTGTCAGACAGTTGGGCAGAATATGGCGCACCATCGTATAGATTTCCGAATTTCCCATGACGCGGGAAGCCTCAACGAACTCCCGTTCACGCAAGCTCAAAACCGTGCCACGGACCACGCGGATCACCGAAGACATATAGGCCAGAGCAAGTGCCAAGATGATGCCATTCTTGTTGGCGCCAAAGACGGCCAGCAAACCAAGCGCCATCAATATGCCGGGGAATGCCAGCAAGGCATCATTGACCGTCATCAACAGCCGGTCGAACCAGCCACGCAAGAAGCCGCTGATCGCCCCGATAAGCACTCCGCCGAGGGTGGCGAGAAAGACTGTGAACACGCTGATTGAAACACTGGCCGATGAGCCTCTCATAAGACGGCTCAGCTGGTCGCGCCCAAATTCATCCGTTCCTAGCCAATGCACAGCGCTTGGCGGCGCAAGGCGCGCGGTAAAGTCCAGCGCCAGCGGGTTGTAAGGCGTCCAGAAGGAACCTACCACCGCCATCGCAAGAAGCGTTGCGGTGAGAATTCCGCCAATAATCGCGTTGAGAGAGGGATTTTTCATTTCGCCGTCACCTTCGGGTCGAAGAGCGGATAGAGGAGGTCCACGATCAGATTGACCAGCACATAAACGCAGGCTGTGAACAGCAAGCAGCCCTGAATGACGGGATAATCGCGAGCTAAGATTGCATCAACGAGAAGCCTGCCAAGTCCGGGAATCGTGAAAACCGTTTCCACAACTGCAATACCGCCAAGCAGATTGCCAAGGATCAGCCCCAACAGTGTCCAGGTTGGGCCAAACGCATTACGGAAAGCATGACGCCACATCACGGTTGCTTCCGACAGCCCCTTGGCGCGGGCATGGGTGATGTAATCAAGGTTCAGCACTTCAAGGGTCGAGGCGCGCGCCATACGCAGAATGACGCCAACTTCATGCAGAAACAGTGTGATGATCGGCAAAACCAGATAGAGTAGCGCTTTCCATGGGTTCTCACCAAAGCTGACATAGCCGACAACCGGTAACCAACCGAGCTTGAGGCCAAAGGCCAGCAACAACAGCAAGCCCATCCAGAATGCCGGAATCGAAAGCAGCAAGGTGGCACAGGTCACAAGCGTCAGATCAGTCAGGCTGTTCTGCTTCCAGGCTGCGATCATTCCAAGCGGAACAGCAACGAGCGTAGAAAGCACCACCGCTGACAAGACGATACGCGCACTGACCGAAAAGCGCTCCAGAACCAGCGAAAGAACCGGCTGCTGGTTGGCAATGGAGACACCGAGATCACCATGCAGAACATTGCCTCCCCAGATCAGAAACTGGGTGAAGATGCTGTGATTGAGGCCCAACTGCTCGCGCAGCGCGGCCAGCGTCGCAGCGTCTGCAGAATCACCCAGCATCAGGGCTGCAGGATCGCCCGGTATCAACCGGACAATCACAAACACAGCCACTGCCACGATCAGCAATGTTGGAATGGCCATGCCTATTCTGGAAAGCGCAAAGCGCAGCATTTCTTTAGCCTTCGATAAAAAGGGACTTCGCGCGGGGCGCGGCATCGGAGGGTAGCGGCGTATAATCCTGCAGACAGTAAGTCGCAAACTGGCGGTTCAAGGCAGGCAGCGGCGCGATTTCCATCATGCCAAGCGCTGCTTCCATCACCACCATAGCAACTGTGGCCGTGATATTGTCGTGATTGCCAGGACGTGGCGGGCGGCAGACAGCATAAGGTGTCAGGAAGTCGTCAAACAGAGCTTCCTTCAGCTCCTTACGGCCAATTTTTCCAACATGCGATTCAAGTGACTGGCGAACGCGCCAATCGCGGTAGAAGCTTTCAGGTACAAACGGGATGCCGGTGTCGCGCAACTTCGTCAACGCGATCGGGTTGACCCAATGATTGGCATGAACGATCAGATCATTCTCCGGCAGGATCGGGAAGGATTCATCCGGCGCGCATTCAAAATCGATGCCGAAACCGGCACTCGTCGCAATCATGATATTGTTGGAGCAGGATTTTGGTGTCGAAGCCACAGCTTTGATTGCCTTTGCAAAATGCTCCTGTTCAAGCACCTTTCGGCGCACGAGGCCGAGAGGAACGCCCAGCTTCTTATAGTCGCGTTCGCATTCAAGATAGTTGGCGGTGATCGAAATTCCTGCTTCATTGAAGCCGCTGCGCGCCAGTCCACCAGCCTCGACAAACGTCACAAAATCGGGACCGTTAGTGTTGCGAACACGCAGCACAATACCGGTTTCCACACATTCAGAACGCCAGTCCCAGTTCTGACCATGAACCAGATTACCAGTAGCACTTTTTGCAGGCATGATGAGAGCACCGGTACAGCCATCATCCTGCTCTTCGGGATCAGGCGAACCCATTTCCGCACGCGCCATCGCAACGACTTCCGTTCGTGCATTGATCATGACGATCTGCTCAAACGGCACATCCGCGCCCTTGGCGATACCGCGCATTTCCTCGACATAGGACGCGTCGAATTCCTCGATCCGACCGGCAAATTCTTCGATGAGGCTTTGCCTGCGTTCAGGCGAAAGACCAAACGCGTCGAGCGTGCCGGAATAAAGACCAGCGCTGCGCCGGATGCGTTCTGCTGCCAGCACCCCATATTGGCGCCCGCGCTCTTCCGGTACGCCCGAAACTGTAATGAATGGAAATGGGGCAACTGACATACTCGATCCATATTTTGTATTTTGTATCTGTTTAATACAAATCAAATTCAAACATTGCAGAGTCAACAGTTTTTTGCTAAAATATCGAACAATTCGATTTAAGCCCTTCCGCAGGTAGCCGGTCTGTCATTCCAATGGGATAGGCTATAGGAGAAACAAATGGCCTGTTGCGAAATATCCGTATTCTTGGAGCATAGGTTCATGGGAAAACCCACATGCAAGGGGTGCTGCGCGTGAATATGGACGTTAAGAGATCAACGGAAGGCGAATCTGGTCTGAGCAATCTTCAGGCTGAAGTCGCACATAAAATGGTCTCGCTCATATCAGCTGCACGCTGGAATATCGGCGACCGGCTGTCGGATGTTGCCATTGCAAAAGAACTCCGTGTATCGCGGTCGCCTGTGCGCCAGGTGCTCAATCTCCTTGTGCAGCGGGGTATTGTCAACCAGACACCCAATCGCGGATATCAGCTGCAACGCATACCAGAGCCGGACGAACTCAACGACAATCTGCTGCCGCCATCGGAGGCGGAAGAGCTTTACCGGCGCCTGATGAGTGCGCGCGCCTCTGGCGCTGTTGGTGACGAAGTATCTGAAGCTGAACTTGCCGATCAGCTCGGTGCAACGCGCGGCGCGGTGCGCCGGGTTCTGATGCGTTTTGCCACCGAAGGTCTCGCAGAGCGTCTTCCGGGCCATGGCTGGCGCTTTGCGGAGTCGCTCGATAATGAACGCGCGGTCAATGAGAGCTACGCCTTCCGTCTTGTGATCGAATGCGGGGCGCTTTTGCAGCCCGGCTACGCGCCTGAACTCAGCCAGCTCACAGCTCTGCAACGCGAGCAGAATGAAATATCGGCCCTGCCGATCCAGAGGCTCACACGGGATCTCTGGTTCAACGCCAATGCAAACTTTCACGAAACCATTGTTTCGTGGGCGAATAATCGGTTTTTCACCCAATCAGTCCGGTGGCAGAACCATCTTCGCCGCATGACCGAATACTCTGACTTTGACCGTTTGGGCGAAGAACGCATCCGCGGGGCTTGTAGAGATCACTTGGGCATCCTGGAAGCCATCGAGAGCAATGATTTTGAATTTGCTGCCGCTCTGCTCAAACGCCATATAAGTCGTTCGGGCGCTGAAGACATTTAATCTGATCTCCGTACAAATGTTATTTCTCGGCATCGACTCTTCAACGCATTCTTGCCCGGCCAATCAAGCTGATAAATCGCCGGTTTGAAACGTTGCCGATATTGATAAAGGGCTCAGCCGCTTGCGTATGTCTTTATGTGAATAAACGAGCTACCTGCTTAGTAGTCCAAGTTTTCATCCGCTCCCTAAGCTCGCTTCAGATTCCAAATAAAGAACGTTCCGAAATTTAGCCCAAGTTACACGAAGCCAACTTCGTTCAGACTGCCAGCCAAGAATTTTATTTGCATATGGACGCTATGACGTTTCCTATGGCGCCCGTTTCTACGATACTAAGCAGGCTCTCGGGTAAGAAGAAGGATTTTCGCCGTAGAAGCAAATCCATTCGATAACGAGCGACAATGTGTCATCGTCATTTGCAGGTGGGTCCGCTATTACGGCAAATTGTGAGAGAACGTGAAAGTCATCTGTTGCGGCCGCAAAGTTTGCAGGAACTGCGTGCTGCGCCCGCGCTGGCTCGACAGCATAGATAAGGATGGCGCTTTCGGTCGCCAGCGCCACGTCACCGCGAATGGGTATCTACCGCGTTTCCAGAAGGCTATGAAACAGTTGGCGCAGTACGTTGCGGTGTTCAAAACCGATGCCAGGGCGGTCAGACATACTGATGCGTCCATCTGCCACAACAGTGTCGTCCGCAAGCCCACAAAGCGGCTGAAAACTGCTGAGGTTCACCTCCGCGCCTCCAAGGCCTAGCGCTGCCACTACGTGCTGACAAAATTGATGGCCACCATGTGGCCAGAATGCCTTTTTCGACCATCCGTGTTTGACGTAAAGGTCAACGATTTTGAGGTAGACAGGCAGCCCGTAACAGTGAACTGGATCAAATACCAAAATGTCGTGATCGGGTCTTAAACCACCGTGGCGCGCCAACAGCCTAGCCTCAGATAGAGAAAATAATGCTTCGCCGGCAGCAAGCGGCGGCGCGTAAATTTCGGCAACGTCAGATTGAGTATCGAAATCCAACGGATCACAGATATCTTCGAACCACCACAGTTCCTTTGCCGAGAGCGCGGTAGCAGCCTGTATTGCACTTTCATGGCTGTAGGCGTTCATCGCGTCCGCAGCCAAACAGGAATAGCCATATGGCAATTCTTTTGCAGCTATATCGATCCGCCGTAAATCTTCCGATATTTCACCTTTACCGATCTTGATTTTCGCATGCGTGAAGCCCCGGTCAACAATCAGTCGAATTTCGGCGCGCAACGCAGAAAGGTCGTCGATGGGATAGGGATATCCGCCCGCAGCGTAACAGTTAATTTGAGACCTTGGCTCGGAATTACCGCCCAAGCTTTGGGCGAGAAAGCTGAATAGTGGGACGTCTTCGATTTTTGCCGCGGCATCCCAGATTGCCATGTCTAAGGCTCCGACCGCAACGCATCGTTCGCCATGGCCGCCGGCCTTTTCGTCAGACATCATTAGCTTCCAAGCGCGAAACGGATCGATATTATCGTTTGAAGAATTGGATAATTGATCAGTATCGGCTGCAAGCAGGCGAGGAGCAAACCGTTCTCTGATCAATCCTGACTGGGCGAAGCGACCCACAGAACCGAAGCCATATCCGACAATAGGGATCCCGTTACGCAAAACATCAGTCACGACACCGACAATACTCGTCGTTAGCCGCGACTGATGAATGCTACAATCCGCAAAACGGCTGAGATCAATCGACCTTTCTCTGATATCAACAATTCGCATTGCAAAACCCTGAATTGATCAGCCTGACAACATGAGATGCGATACGGCCTCCGCAGCTTCGCATTACAGCGAGAGAGAAGGCAACCTAGACGCCAACAGTAGGCGCGCTATTTTCTTGGCGACCAGGGGGATCGCATGTGCAATCTTTACAACATCACCCCGGCACATGAAGCAATGCTTGGCCTGTTTCCGAAGTTCGGTGATGTGGCGAACCGCGTCGGTCCCCAGATGGATATCTTTCCCG
This sequence comes from Brucella sp. RRSP16, assembly GCF_052246815.1. Classification (NCBI taxonomy): domain Bacteria; kingdom Pseudomonadati; phylum Pseudomonadota; class Alphaproteobacteria; order Hyphomicrobiales; family Brucellaceae; genus Brucella; species Brucella sp. RRSP16. The sequence goes on along the minus strand of NZ_JBQQAM010000011.1, from coordinate 153,042 downwards.
ACTATCCAGCCCCAGTTTTGCGGAACATCAGAATCGGTGAGCCGGAACTGGCCCTTCTCCGTTGGGCCAGTTCCGGCTCTCTTTTATGCATCAGCCTGATGATGATCGACACCTTGGCGCTCGTTCGGGAAAGGCTGGATCGGCGGCCGTTGATCTCCTTCAGCACCAGGGGTTATTCATTTTCACAAATCTGCTCGGATTAGGACCGAATTTCATTGAACAGGATTGGTTTTCATGACATTGTGCCCGCCGGATAACTTCATGGACAGGTATCAAAATTCATGCTTCAAGGGCAAAAGAAGCCATTTTCAGGCCCAGTAAGCGTTTTTCACGACCGTCGACTGCCGGAACGAGCAATCCCAGTCGGATACGCCACCCTGATCGACGCTTTCGAATTAGCTGTTCCGGTGCCGATCAACCTCTCCGCCATCGGTGCGCGCCACAAAGTCTATCAAGCTGGCGGCTGGAAGCTCTATACGCCACGCCATCAACCAGATGCTAGTCTCACAGGTCATCTGACCTTCGCATTACGTTACGAAGGTCTGGATTTGGCCGTCCTCAAGGCCCTGTTTCGGGCGACTGGGCCAGAGCCGCTTATCGAGATCGTGCGTGCAGCACCAACAGGTGCTTATGCGCGGCGTCTCTGGTTTCTTTATGAATGGCTGCTCGACGCCAGGCTCGCGCTCGACGATGCGGTTCAGGGCACTTACGCCTCTGTCGTCGATCCCGATCTGCAATGGGCGATCGATGGAACGACATCCCCCCGCCATCGGGTGAAGAATAATCTGCCGGGCACGCCGGCCTTCTGCCCGATGATCTTCCGCACACCCAGACTGGATGCTTTCATCGCACGAGATCTCGGCGAGGAAGCGCGGCGCCTGATAGCTGAGGTGCCGGCGGATTTGCTTGCCCGTACCGCGGCTTTCCTGCTCCTCAAGGATTCACGGTCAAGCTTTCAGATTGAGGGCGAGCACCCCCCGCAGAAGCGAATTCAGCGCTGGGGACAGATCATTGGAGAGGCCGGTCGCCATCCAATCGACCGTGCCGAACTGGAGCGATTGCAGCGCATTGTCATTGGCGATGCGCGTTTCGTGCATCTCGGTTTGCGTGCTGATGGCGGTTTTGTCGGAGAGCATGATCGCTTGAGCGGTGCGCCCATTCCGGATCATGTCAGCGCCCGGCATGACGATCTGTCGGCTTTGATCGATGGATTGACTGCCTTCGACCGCGGCGCGGGGCGGCGGCTTGATCCGGTTCTTGCGGCAGCCACGCTCGCCTTCGGCTTTGTCTATATCCATCCATTCGAGGACGGAAATGGGCGCCTGCATCGCTATCTCATCCATCATGTTTTGGCCGAACGCGGTTTCAATCCACCTGGGCTGGTGTTTCCTGTCTCGGCGGTCATTCTCGACCGCATTGACGAGTACCGCCATGTGTTGGAGACCTATTCCCGTCGCCTGTTGCCCCACATTCGCTGGCGCCCGACCGATCGGGGCAATGTCGAGGTGCTAAACGAAACGGCCGATTTCTATCGTTATTTCGACGCGACACCCCACGCGGAATTTCTGTTCGAATGCGTGGCGCGCACCATCGATGTCGACCTGCCCGCAGAGACCGCCTTCCTGAAAACCTACGATAGTTTTAAGAATGAGGTCTCGCGCATGATCGACATGCCGGACAGGCTGTTCGATCTCCTGTTCCGCTTCTTAAGCCAGAACGGCGGTAAGCTGTCGAAGCGTGCCCGCGAAAGGGAGTTTGCAGCCCTGACTGAAGAGGAGACTACGCGTATCGAACTTATCTACACCGAACTGCTGCAGTCCTGATCGCGCGTGCCAACGATTCTGCGATGCCGTCAGGCAGCTGCCAATTTGCTTCGTCTACGCGTTTCTACCGGAGCGGCGTGGTCAGGCCGGCGAATTGTTTCGTCTATGTCATCCGCCTTTAGCAAATGCAGACTGCATGCCCCATAAACAGAGCATCAAGCCGCTCTATGCTATGTTAACGGCTCGACCGTTGCACGGAAACCTTGCTCGTGATCGGCATGAAGATCGAAACCAACCCAAAAACGGCGCACGTAACAGCCGCAAACAGCGGAAGCCCGTGCAGTGTCATCTCCATGGCTACACGGATAAAAATGCGAAACATCAAACTCCCTACAGGGTGATTGGCTGCGCCGCAACCACCAGACCGCTTTAGCTGATCGGCCAGCCGGTCAACCATAGGCCTCAGGTGGAACGCGGCCTTGCCGACCCAATCGGCCGAACGGCCCGGTGCAGATCAAGTCCTGCTCGTTCCTGGCTCTGGCGATATAATAGCAAATAGTCCGGATACTTGCTGACCAGAACATAGACCAGTGTTGCTTCCGGGGGCAGGCAAACGGTGATCAGATGTGCCGGAGCTGGCGCCTGGGTTAGCCCGTCGGTGCAGGCCCGGCAGGCATATTTTGGCCGCGCTGTAACGATGACACGCAACCGCGCCGGTACGATGTCCAGCCGCTCGCTTCGGTCTTCACCGATCTTATGCATTACGCCACAACCGCAAGGACAAATCAGGCTGTCCGGTTCGATGTTTTCTTCAGTACGTGGCAATGAAAATGCTTATGGTGCGCGTCATCTAGCAAAACAGGTCGGAAATTTAGCTGAATGGAAGAAGACCGTTTCTTTGCTGGAATCCATACCGCTCGACAAAGAGGATGAAAAGCGGTGCATTGAGGCGGCGATTTACAGCTTTCGTACGTTTGAGATCAATTACGAGAAAGCATCTGGTGAGCAATAAGATCGCGAGTAAAATAAGAGCTTGTTCAGCTGTTATGAATTCGCTTAGCTGATGCATGATTTATTGCTAAATAATCAGAGTTCGAGAGTGCTGCTTGCGATGCCGCCCTACATTTGAAATCTGGGGTGATCCAGATTAAATCTGTTTGCGTATAACGCTGATGAACACAATAGTTTCGTTCCTCTCACAACAGTGGCACATGGGAGCTCAGCATAATTTACAGGATCTGGCTTCGCTACATCTGAGCGGATGGGGTTTAATACGAATGAATGGACAGACCGCACCCGAAGATCAGCCCTCGATGGAGGAATTGATGCTGGCGGTCAGTTCGCTACGCGACGTGGACGCGTTCGAGGTGATTTTCAAGCATTTTGCACCCCGGGTGAAGGCTTATATGGCTAAACTGTCTGTTGATACGCATACAGCGGAAGAACTAATGCAAGAAACCATGATTGCCGTCTGGAACAAGGCTGATCAGTTTGATGTTGCCAAAGGAGCCTTGTCCACCTGGATTTTCACCATTGCACGAAACCAGCGCATCGATGCAGTGCGACGCGCCCGGCGCCCGGAGTTCGACCCAACCGATCCGGCCTTTGTGCCCGACGAGCAACAGCCCGCTGACTTGATGATCGCCGAGCGGCAAACCGCCAGCCAGTTGCGCGCTGCAATGGCCGACTTGCCGAAGGAGCAATCCGCCTTGCTTGAACTCGCTTATTTCGAGGAAAGCACGCATAGCGCCATCGCAAAGAAGCTGAACCTCCCGCTTGGGACGGTTAAATCTCGCTTGCGGCTTGCATTCAACAAATTGCGCGCAGCGCTCGATAATTCGGGAGCGCACTGATGAATATCAAGCATCATCTGAGCGACGAACTCCTTTCAGGCTATGCTGCGGGCACGTTGGCCGAGGGTTGGAGCATCGCGATCGCCACTCATCTTGCGCTCTGCCCGGCCTGCCGTTCAAGGCTCAAGCAGTTTGAACAGATTGGCGGTCAGCTTCTTGACGCGATTGAGCCGCAGAAACTCGAAGCATCCAATTGGGATAGTTTCAAAGACAGGTTGCAGAAGACACCACAATTAATGGAACATTCGGCACCGCGCTTCGAAATAGATCAGCCTGCCGTGATACCCGAACCGCTGCGATTCTATGTCGGTGGCGATTTGCCGGACCTGAAATGGAAATCGCTTGGCCGGGGCGCCTATCAGCTGCCAATCGAGACTGGCGACCGCGAAACGCAGGTTCGCCTTTTGCGAATTCCAGGGGGGAAGCCGGTGCCAGAACATGGGCATGGCGGTCGCGAACTGACATTGGTGTTGAGCGGCAGTTTCCATGATGGAACCTGGCTTTTTACACGCGGTGACATTGAGGAAGCGGATGCTGATCTTGTGCATCAGCCGATTGCCTCACCGGATGGCGATTGCATCTGTCTTGCGGTGACTGACGCACCGCTCAAATTCCAGAGCTGGCTTATGCGGCTCGTGCAGCCATTGATCGGCATCTAAAGAAAAGGCGGCATATTTGCCGCCGTTTTGATTAGTTCAACACGACAATTGCCGCATTCAACGCTGTCGCCAGCGATAGCCATATGAGGTATGGCACGAATAGCAGCGCCGAGATGCGATCTGGTTGCCATGCGCGAATAATAAACAAAAGCACGCAAAACCAGACGCCGATGATTACGACAAGCCCCAGCACGGTCATGTGAGCGCCGAAGAAAATAGGCGTCCAGATGAAATTCAATACCATCTGGCCAAACCACGGTCCGCGCCGCTTCCACCCACGATCGCTTATCCATGTGCGCCAGCCTGCAACGGCAATGAAGATATAAAGTATCGTCCAGATGGGGCCAAAGGCTGCGTTAGGCGGGGTAAACCAAGGCTTTTGAAGCGCTGCATACCATTCGCCCGGCGGGAGACCGATACCGATTGCCATTCCTACAACAATGATGACGAAGACGAAGACGGCCAGAAGACCCCATTTTTGCATATGCTTACTCCAACCTAGCCGCCGATCCGCGACGTAACCCAATAGCCAATATAGGCTGACGCGGCAGACAGGACAGTGCCCCAGACCACGTCTGCGATTGTCAGGGTCCATGACCAGTTTTTCAAAGTGGCCTGATTGGTCAGATCATAAGTCGCATAAGCGACGAATCCGAGAAGCGCACCGCGAACGAACGTGACTGTACCACTACCGGCCAGAAGTCCGGGCTTGACCGCAAAGAAAACCAGTCCAAACACGAAAATCACATAGAAAACGACAGCTGGTGCGAGACGAAAACCCGGCGCAAGCATGTCACCCATGACAGGGCGGTAAAACACGTTCGCCATGTTGGACAACCAAACGGAGTCGATTGCCAGAAATGCAACCGCTGTCACTAAATAGGCTATGAGATAATCTTTCATCGATAGTTCGCTCCTCTTACTTGATGCGGGTCCAGCCCACATTGCGACACAGGAGGCCAGCCAGAACGCAGCCATTGGTCGTCATAGTGTCGCCGTCGACTTTCACCCTGATCTTGTAGGTCAGGTTGCGTTGCGGATCGAAAGCCGTACCAGAATATTGCCCGTCCGCAGTTTCGTTGATGCTCATCACCAGCCGGTCGCCGGTTTTCTCTTTTGGTGTTCCGGGCTTGATCCAGGTGTTGGTCGCGCAGATATCCTTGCCGCATCCCGCAACTCTCACCCGCGCGTTGCCATCTCCGCGCGCCCAGTTACCGTTGATCTCAGCCGGCTGCGCCGAGAAGGGAAACAACACCGTCATCATGCCGACCGTCAGTATCCATTTCATCGACGCTTCCTTCGTTAGTAGGTGTGGAGTCTAAGCATGTTCAATCGTGTAGAGCCCAACATTGATTGCTCCTTCCTCGAACCCACCTTCGCAATAGCAAAGGTAGTATTCCCAAAGCCGTCGGAATTTATCGTCAAAGCCAAGCTTCGCGATTTCAGGCCAGTTGGCGATAAAGCGCTGACGCCATTCGGCGAGTGTAAGCGCGTATGAATGGCCGAAATGCTCGGTCTCCTTTAAAACCAGACCGGCCTTCGCAAGGTCGCGCTCAAGCACTTTATCTGACGGCAGAAAGCCCCCCGGAAAGATGAATTTCTGGATGAAATCGGCCTTGCGGCGATAATTTTCGTAGCGCGCTTCTTCTATTGAAATGACCTGCAGGACTGCTCTGCCGCCGGGCTTGAGACAGCGTTTCAGGGTTGCGAAATATTCCGGCCAATAGGCTTCGCCAACGGCCTCAAACATTTCGATTGATACAATGCGGTCAAACTGGCCCTGAACATCGCGGTAATCCTGCAAGCGAAGGTCAACGGCTTCGCTGAGGCCCCCGTTTTCAACTGCGGCTTTTGCCCAGGTGAGCTGCGACGGCGACAGGGTTATTCCTGTCACATGGGCATTACGACAGTTTGCGAGATAGCCAGCTAAGGCGCCCCAGCCACAACCGATCTCCAGAATTCTTTCGCCGCCCTCAAGCGCCAGTTTTTCAGAAATATACTGCAACTTCTGCTCCTGGGCACTTTCAAGGCTATGGGTCGTCTCAGTCCAGATCGCTGATGAATACAGCATCGAAGGGTCGAGCCACCGGGCATAGAAATCATTGCCGAGATCGTAGTGGGCTTCGATGTTGCGCCGGCTGCCGCGACGCGTGTTTGCATTGAGCAAATGGCAGATACGGTTCAGCGCTCGCGTCCAACCAGATCCGCGCAATGTGGATATAAGCGTATCGCGATTGCGCGCCGCAAAACGGATGACCGATGTGAGATGGGGCGACGTCCATTCGCCTTCGATATAGGATTGCGCAAAGCCGATATCCCCGCCCGTCAGCAGGCGACGCAGGCTGTTCCACTTGGCAATCGTGACTCTGGCTTCCGGTCCAGGCAATGGACCATTAACGGCAATGACCTCACCGCCGGGCAGCGAAAGTACCAACCGTCCATGCTGAATCTGCTTCAGCAGTCGTTTCAACACGATAGCCGAAGGGCTGAAAGGAGGCCGTTGGATCCGGCTTGATGCCGATAGTTGATGATATTCGTCGAGCTGGCTCATGCGGCCTTGTTCCTCTGCTGGGCGGTCTCGTTACGAACAGATGTGATGGAAATATCTGGCGCTGCAGGTCGTTTGCGTAAACCAATGCCCTTCAACCAGATTTTCAGCGCCTCCCAGTGAATGCCGCCAATCACTTTCAAGGTGAGAAACGGAATTGTAAGAAAGGCGCGTAGCAAGGCGGCGTCGCTCAATTCAACCCGGCGCGCCAGATGGCGGGCAGTCAAAAGCAGGCCTTCATCGTCAAAACTGTTGATGCGGATGGAAAGCCAGTCTGCGGGAGGCGTGACTTCAAACTCATATCGCAGCTTCATGTCCATGAAGGGCGAGACGTAAAAAGCCTTGTCGCAGCTTTGTACGATGCGTCCGTTAACGCAGTTATGGACCGGGATCATATAGCCGTGGCGCTGGCGGAAAGTATTATCAACTTCCCAAAGGATTGCCACAAGCTCACCGCCACAATTATAGCAGAAGAAAACACTGAGCGGGTTAAATGCCCAGCCCGCAATACGCGGCATAGTGAGCAGGCGGATCGCACCGCCATCAGGCAGTATTCCGGCTGCCTCCATGGCACGTTCCACCTGCTTACGCAGCGGCAGAGCCGATCCATCGCCTCTGTCTTTCCTGTAGAAAGAAAACAGATTGAAACGGTCAAGTGAAAACAGCTTCAATTTGCGATCGAGGGCTTCCAGTTCATCAAGGTCGAGCAGGAGCGAGTAGATTTTATAGGCCAGTTTGTGAACCTTCGGTCGTAACCGCGCATGGGTCACATGACCGGGAAACAGTGCCGACTGGAAGCTCTCGGTCATGCCAGTGCCCTTTCCCGGAGAGTCAAACTCTGGCGAACGATGCGCCCACTTTCCTGCTCGACCAGCCATGGGCGGCGCATACCGCCCAGATCTTCTGCCACGGCGAGACCGGCCTGAAGACCGTCCTCATGAAAGCCGGAGCCGAAATGCGCGCCGCAAAACCATGTCCGGCGCTGCCCTTGCAAGGACCAGATTTCTTTCTGCGCACGATCCGTTGCCATGTCGAAAATCGGATGTTCATAGATCTCGCGACGGATCACCAGTTCCTCGCGCGGTGCACGACAAGGATTGAGCGTAACAAAAGTCTCAGGCGCGTTGCCCAGCGGTTGCAGGCGGTTCATCCAGTAAGTAATGGATGGTTGCGTCGGGCCAGTGGCTGCGTTGGTAAGGTAATTCCAGCTGGACCACGCCGCACGACGATTGGGCATCAGCGAAATATCGTTGTGCAGCACCGCTTCATTTCGTGAATATTGAAAGGCGCCAAGAATGCGGCTTTCATCCCCGCTCGGATCGGCCAACATCCGCAAAGCCTGATCGGCATGCGTGGCAATCACAACATCGTCGAACACATGGGAAATGCCGTTTCCGTCGATCAACTCGACAGAATGTTCGGCACGTCGCACGGATTTGATCGGTGTTGAGAGCCTGATCCGGTCCGCATAGGGCTTTATGATCCGCCTTAGATATTCCCGACTGCCGCCAGTTACCGTACGCCAGATTGGCCTGTCACGAAGAGCAAGAAGACCGTGATTGCAACAGAAGCGGACGAAGCTTGCAGCCGGATATTGCCCGACTTCCATGGCAGGGGTGGACCAGATCGCTGCTGCCATCGGATAAAGATGATCATCACGAAAAGCCCGGCCATAACCATTGCGTTCAAGATAATCATCAAGTGAAATACCGCCCATGATACTCAGGTCTTTTGGTGCATTGCGATAAAATCGCAAGAGATCGCGGATCATCGACCAGAAGCGCGGGCTGACCAGATTGGAGCGCTGGGCAAAGAGGCCGAGCCCGGTACCGCCGGAATATTCGAAAGCGCCATTTCCGACTGAAACGGCAAACGACATGTTCGACGCGGCGGTTGGCACTTCAAGCGCGCGAAACAGGGCGGTCAGATTGGGATAAGTCACTTCATTATAGACAATGAATCCGGTATCGACGGCCACAGGACCGTGACTGCTCTCAAATTCTACGGTGTTGCAATGGCCGCCGATGCGGTCCGATGCTTCAAATAAAGTCACATCGTGGCGTTGCGAAAGCAGCCATGCAGCAGACAATCCGGAAATCCCGCTACCGATAATCGCGACGCTGAGATGCTTATGGCTGCCCGGACTGTTCGTGATATCCATAGTCCCTCTCTTTACCGCGGGTTGAGCTGCGTGTGTGTTGCATTTTCATCGTTTTACGTTTTGAGAAGAAGTTTGGTTCAATCCGCGACGAAACTTTTTTATTTTTTTGAGCCGCTTAAGAAACCAAGCAGACAAACAGAACGTATTGCATGAGGAAAAGCGAACTCCCAATAAAGGTCCGCCATGCAACCCGGTCTGCTCTTAGTTGTTGCCATCAGCCTGTCTGCCATCATGGCATTTGCCTGGGCGCTTGAACGAAAGACCGGCAAAAGCGGCTGGATCGACGCTATCTGGTCGTTTTCAGTGGGGGTGGGCTCAGTCATAGCCATTATTCTTGCAGATGCGACATGGCAACGGCGCTTAGCTATAATGATCCTCATTCTGGTGTGGTCGCTGCGTCTTGGCTTTCATATCGCCAAGCGTAGCATGCGCCATGGCGAAGACCCGCGTTATGCAAAGCTGCTAAAAGAATGGGGCGAAAACGCTTCCGTTCGCTTATATTGGTTTTTGCAGATACAGGCTCTCGCAGCCTTCATTTTGGTTCTGGCTGTCTATCTCGCTGTGGTTGGTCGCCCCGGTTTTCCATATGTCTGGGATATGGTCGGGGTTGCAATCATCGCCATAGCGTTGATTGGTGAAGCGCTGTCTGATGCGCAGCTTGCGCAGTTTCGCATGACTCCAGAAGCCAAAACAGAAATTTGCGAAACCGGTCTTTGGGCTTATTCCAGACATCCCAACTATTTCTTTGAATGGCTGTTCTGGTGCGCGTGGCCGTTGATGGCAATTACCGGATCGCCATGGAGTTGGCTGTCGCTTCTTGCTCCGATCCAGATGTATTGGCTGCTGGTGCATGTCTCTGGCATCCCGTTGCTTGAGGAGCATATGCTGAAATCGCGCGGTGAAAAATTCCGTGCCCTGCAACATCGCGTAAATGCATTCTTTCTCGGGCCAAGGAAAGGCAACGGAAGATCGAGGGGCTTGACATGAATATGGTGGCTTCCGTGCGTTCGAAAATGCGTTCTGCAACACATAAACCGAGGATCATTGAATGACCGCGAAAGCGCTTATCTGGTTGCGCAACGATTTACGTGTGGCCGACAATCCTGCGCTTTATGCCGCTTTCCATCGAGGAGGCGCGGTCTCCGCCCTTTTTGTGCATGAAACCAATCCACAATTGCGCGCACCCGGCGGTGCTGTCCGTTGGTGGTTAGAGCAGAGCCTGGACTTGATTCAGAAAAGTCTCAATGAACGAAATGTCGAATTGATTGTTGCCGATGGCGATGCGCTCAACATCATTGAACAATTAATCAAGGAAGACGGTTTTGATAGCGTTTTCTGGAACCGTCGATATGCTCCTCAGGAACGTGGAGTCGACGCGTTCATCAAATCCACCTTAATGGAACAAGGTATACACGTTCAGTCTTTTGCGGGTAATCTACTGGCAGAGCCTTGGGAGATTAAATCCGGGCAGGGCGGTTCTTATCAAGTTTTTACACCATATGCCAAATCGCTGCGAAGGCAGGGCGTGAGCAAACCACTACCCTCGCCAGACCAAAGGGTCGAGCCATCGACCGTCAAACACAAGCCCAAGCGGGACGCTTACAAAGAGCCCAACTGGGCTCGAAAGATGAGTGGTTTTTGGAAAATAGGCGAAACGGCTGCCATCGGCCAGTTATATCATTTCTTTGATACGACTATTCGAAGTTATGCCGGGGATCGAGATCGTCCCGACCTTGACGGCACATCAAAACTTTCGGCCCATCTGCGCTTCGGCGAAATTAGCCCGAGACAAGTCTGGCATGCCACTGTGTCACTTATGGATCAAGATCATAGTACTGTGCCTGGCGGTCAAAAATTTCTTTCTGAACTGATCTGGCGAGATTTCCATTATCATCAACTTTATTATCGTCCAGATATTGCTGAAATCGACATGCGCGACACTCTGGCAAATATCCGCTGGCAAAGCAATTTAGAGGTGATCAATTCCTGGAGGAAGGGTAAAACGGGCATCCCGATAATCGATGCTGGTATGCGTCAGCTCTGGGCGACAGGCTGGATGCACAACCGTGTGAGAATGTTGGTGGCATCGGTTTTATGCAAGAACATGCAAATCGATTGGCGCGAAGGGGAAAAATGGTTCTGGGATACCTTAGTGGACGCGGATGTCGCGAGCAATCCGGGGAGCTGGCAGTGGGTAGCCGGTTGCGGGATGGATGCCGCCCCTTATTTCCGTGTTTTCAATCCGGTCCTGCAAGGAGAAAAATTCGATACAAAAGGCGTTTATGTGCGCAAATGGGTGCCCGAGATTGCAGCATTACCGGATCGCTGGATCCATAAGCCATTTGCGGCGCCCCCGGCGGTTTTGCGTGAAGCGGGAGTTGTTTTAGGGCGGACTTATCCACTTCCCGCATTCAGCCCCCCTAGAGTTTCTTAGTGCCCGACTCAAAATTCGAGCCTTGCGATACGCCGTGTCATTCGCCTGATTGACGAGATGAACATCCATGCCTCTGCGAATGCAACTGAGGCCTCCCAGTCTTTTGCCAGACGGCGGCAGCGATTGAACCAGGCGAAGATTCGCTCGACGATCCACCGTTTGGGCAAAACTACAAAGCCCCTGACCTGATCGGAGCGCTTGACGATTTCAATTGCCAGTGCTTCGATATGTGCCACAGCAGTTGTTAGCTTTTCGCCAGCATATCCGCCATCGGCAAAGAGTTTCTTCACAGCGGGATAGTTGTCACAGGTGCGATTGATCAGATCGAGTGCACCGTCTCGCGCTTGCAGGCGTGGCTCTCGAAGATCGCTTCGTTGAAACCATGGCAAAGGTAGACGGCACCGTCGATTCAGACATCAAACTTGGTTTCTGACTTGACGAAGTTTGATGTCGATGCATCCCATTCGATGAGTTCGGAGTTTTCCGGCCAAATCGCTGGCCCGACGGCCTGTCGCACGGTTTCCCTTTGTCGATAATGCCACGATTGGCGGTCAGCCGCTCCTCCTCGATACATGTGTCTTCATAGATCGTATGCAGGGGCGGTCGACGGATCGCGTCAAGGAACTGATGGCCACCCGCCTCAATAATCACAGCTCTGTTGCGATCCAGGAGCTGGCGCACACAATTGGCGTGCTGGATCCCACCGATCCACGGACACCATCTGTTGTGAAGGTGATCAACGAGGTCATCAGTTCGATGCCCGGACATCGCATTCTCACGCCGGATGTTGATGTACTGGGCCGCGCTGCGGTTCTTAACGGCATCATGTGTCGCATTCAGGGGTACAAAAACAGTCAAAGGTTCCGCTGCCCACTTTATATCTGCTGGCTCTGAAGCATGGCCTCGTAGTCTTGACCCGTAACATTTCGGATTACGACTTCTGCAATCAGCTCGGTCCCTCTGGAAGAGTGCTATTTTATAGAAACTAGACACATCGACTATTATGGGAAGCAGGCAACTTAGGAGTGCGCAGACGCTCCACAGGCTGCTGCCCGATACGGAACGGAGCAAGCTCCGCATCTGTGAAAGCGCCCGCAGCAATCTCATGCAGCGCAAGATCCTGCGTTGTCATTTCTTCCAGCGCCAGTCGAGGCCCATCGCCTCGCCTCAACCCCGACAACGCATGGCCGCGGCGAGAGTCAGCCCGGACCTGTTAGGCATAACCTATTGGGCATCGATTGTGACAAATGGATTCATGGGATCACCTTACGCTGCTTCGAGATGTCCCGGACTGGCCGACTTGGCATCCACACCTCTTTCGAGAGCGAGTAGGGCCTGCTCGACCTCATCAATGCGCGAGGGGCGGCCGTTCTCAGGCATGCCCTCGTTTGTGGCCTTATCGATCAGGAATTCCGTCCAGGCCCAGTTCATCAGGATCGACCGCCTCGCATCAAACGGGAGCCGGTTGTCGGTCACGACATCCATCGGCGAAGCCCAGCCGCCATCCCAATCATCGCGATTGGCCTCAATCGACATGGCTCGACGGTACTTGTCCGGAAGCCCGGCGAGGCCAAGCTTGCCGAGCGTCGCATCGGAGAATGTGCTTCGCCGTTCTTCAGACTTATCCATGGTAAACCTCGCCTTATCCTTTGGTACCTCCACGACGTGGCAAAGACCCTGCCGCTGCGCGTAACGGATCGCAGACGCCAGCGTCGGGAACTTAAGCTCAACCTGCTTCAGTGTATCCCGGCTGCCGGTGTAACCCATGAGCGGTTCAATAAAAGATGGGCTGCGCATCTCGAACACGAGCTTCCATTGATCGCGCGACGGAGCACTGGTAGCCGCCGAGCGAGATGGGCGGTAGATTCGTGCCACGGCATCGCTGGGGAATAAGGAACGTCTCATTGAAGACGTCGTATAACAAATGCCGTTGGCTCCAGGCACAGCCCGGCCGATAAGACCATCTGCCATGGATGTCCTTCTTGCAGCAATGTTCATGGTTCTTCCTCCGTAAGCGGTGAAGATCGGCGCCGGCGGGCGCAACGAACCGGCCGACGCCGAAACCATAGTCAGCTCGTGATCGCTATGCGTTTTACCTTCGACTGAGCCTTTTCGGTCTTGGGAAGCACGAGGCTCAGCACGCCATTTCTGAACCTGGCGTTTATCTCGTCCTCGACGATTTCCCTCCCAACCGGGATACGGCGCTCGAAACGGCCGTAGAAGCGTTCCGAGAACTGCTTGTCCTTGTCCTTGTCCTCAGTCTCAGATCGCTTTTCGCCGCGCAGTGTCAGCACACCGTCATCAAGAACCAGTTCGATGTCCTTTTCCTCCACACCGGGCACTTCCGCGGTTATGCGGATCTCCTTTTCAGTCTCGGTGATTTCAACGCTTGGCCACCACCGCCCGAAGGATGCCAGAGAGTCAAATGCTGGCAGGTTTCGATCGAATGAGCGAAAGACATCATCGAACAGGCGATTGACTTCCCGGTGCAGCGACAGGAACGAATTCCGGTCTTCTTCACGATAGACAGCGGGAGCCTGACTGCTGCTCGTGTCACGGCCCCAGGGGATCAGGTCACGTACGCTCATGGTTACTCTCCTTCTGTTCTGAACAATTGGACACAGCTTCGCCGCTGGCGCCGGACGCGTGGCCCGGCGCCAGCGAACCGTATACTGATAAAAGGGTCAGGCTGCGGTCTGCTCGTTGGTGTGCGAAGCGGCTTCAATCTCCATCATCTTCTCCTGCGGCGAGATCGCAATCCGACGAGGCTTCATCTCCTCCGGGATCTCGCGTCGAAGATCGATTGTGAGAAGGCCGTTGACGAGAGTTGCGCCTTCGACTCGCACGTGGTCGGCGAGCTGGAAGCGACGCTGGAACGAGCGTCCGGCAATGCCGCGATGCAGATACTGCGTATTCTCGTCGGTGGTTTTGCTGCCCGCTACGAGAAGCATGTTCTGCTCCTGCGTGATGGAAAGCTCGTCTTCGCTAAAGCCGGCCACCGCCATGGTGATGCGGTATTCGTCTTCGTCAGTCTTTGCAATGTCATAGGGAGGCCAATTGTCGATGCTCTCGACGCGGCTGGCTGCCTCCAGCGCATTGACCAGACGGTCGAAGCCAATGCTCGACCGGAACAGGGGAGAAAAATCAAAAGTGGTTCTCATAGCCACATCCTCCTTGAAGCAACATGGGTACAAGATTGTACGGCTTTTGGCCGGCGCCGCCCCGTCATGGCAGCGGCGCACAATCGATCTGGTTCCGTTATTTCTGAGTTTCAAGAGGGTGACGGCAGAAAATTTATACAGCGATTTCCGACTGTTGGAATTTGAGAAAAACTTGACCATCTAATGAGTTGGTTGGCAATACGAAAGGAGACCAGACATGACCTATGACGATATCGTTTCAGTGCTCGGCTCCATAGACGATGATCTGGCGACGGAAATTATCGCAACGGGGGCGAGCGTTGATGAACTGCGAGAAGCGTGGAACTGGCTCAACAACGATGAGGCGCTGATGGGCGAAGGGCGACCGCTCCCGGACACACGCGTCAGCCAACTCATCGATCTGCTTGAACCTGATGATGACGGCGTGGACTGAGCTACGGAAGGAGGGTTGAAGAGACGCGTCGGTATGCCCAGATCACATGAGATCGTACAAAACGATCAGTTACTTGCTCTTAAAAGACGATCAGAAAACAAGGAGGAAGTGATGTCCGAGATCGTGTTCAACGAGCCCGTAATTCTGCGCATGCCCAAAAATGGCCTCCGAAAGGTGGCGACAGCTTTTGAAGCACTGGAATGCCTTGAGCGCGAATGGCCGGACTGGGCGCGTGGCCGCCGTTGGCGGAACGCCATGATTGCCTGTCGGGACGCACTCGATGGATGGCGCTCTGCGAAGGAGGCACGCCGGAGCTTCATGAAAGCTGCAATGCGAGCGGGCCTCGTTCAGGGAGCAAGACATACGCGAGTTCGGGATACCTTCGGTAGCCTACAGGGAATTCCCGCCGGGCTTCAGTGAACGGATATGACCCCGTCGACTGCTTTCCATTCCGAGGGCTGGATCAGACGATGGTGGGCGACGCGCACGGAGTGCAGCGCGCCCTCCAGCGTCTCGGCCCAATAGTCGAGAAAGCCGCGCAGTTCGGGAAACTTTGGAGCAAGGTCGTATTCCTGCCAGACATAGACCTGCAACAGGCTCGGGTGATCTGGAAGACGATAGTGGATTTCGGCAGTGGTCAGGCCATAGCCTTCCATCTGCATCCGGAATTCACGACTGACGATCGGTGGCATATGTCTCTCCTTTGTCGTTTCATGCGTGAAGACGATGGCGATGGTCTGCGGATCCGCATACGGCATAGTTCGCCCCGGTGTCGCCGCGATCAAGTCGCCTGAGCGCATCCATGATGACATCGAATGGGATGGGGCTATGCGCGCCCGGCGGCTGGCGCAGTGCGGGCATCGATTCGACCGCGCACGCGTCGGATGCCCATGACGAGAGAATGGCGCGCTTTTCGCTGCGTTCGAGCGTGTCGTCGCGCAGCACATCTTCGGGATGCCTGTAGTGGCGCGCCGGCGACAGGAGCCGGTCGAGCGCAATGTCTTCGGCTCGTGGTGCGAGAGAGGGAATGATCGTCGAAAAATCGGCTCGGCGCATTGCTGTCCTCCTTCCGTTTTCAGCCGTTCCAAAAACTCCGTTTCGATCAGGACTCCGGACCGCGCCTCCCGGCACGGCACAGAAGGAAGTTTGGTTAATCGCGCGAATTTTTCAAGTGCCCGGATGTTCGATAGTGCCTATTTCGTCTGCGATTACATCGCACTAGCAGTGAATGGTTGCGAGTGCTAAAAATTTTGCATTCCCCTCTTGAAATCGAAAATCGCCAAAACCAGATCGATACGCGCGCGACGCCGACAAGGGTTGCGCGGCCCCGCTCCAGTTCTCACCGGGCCGGAGCGGAGGGACCTCTCAAAATCTGTTTGTCCTTGAGGAGAACGATATGACGTTCCGTCCATTGCATGACCGTATCCTGGTTCGCCGCATTGAAGCCGAGGAAAAAACGGCCGGCGGCATTATCATCCCCGATACCGCAAAGGAAAAGCCGAGCGAAGGCGAAGTCATCGCCGTCGGCCCCGGCGCCCGCGACGATGCGGGCAAGATCATTGAGCTCGACGTCAAGGTCGGGGACCGCATCCTGTTTGGCAAATGGTCCGGCACCGAGATTCGGCTCGACGGCGAAGACCTGCTCATCATGAAGGAAAGCGACGTGATGGGGGTAATCGAGCAGACCGCCACACTGAAGAAGGTCGCCTGACGAATTCTTCGATCATCAACCAGTCAATGAAAGCTGCCTATTGAAGGAGTGATCCAATGGCTGCCAAGGAAGTAAAGTTCAATACCGAAGCCCGCGAGAAAATGCTGCGCGGCGTCGACATTCTCGCCAATGCCGTCAAGGTGACGCTCGGGCCGAAGGGCCGCAACGTCGTCATCGACAAGTCGTTCGGCGCGCCGCGCATTACCAAGGACGGTGTGTCGGTTGCGAAGGAAATCGAGCTCGAGGACAAGTTCGAGAATATGGGCGCCCAGACGGTGCGCGAGGTGGCGAGTAAGACCAATGATCTCGCCGGCGACGGCACCACGACCGCGACGGTGCTGGCGCAGGCGATTGTTAAGGAAGGCGCCAAGGCCGTCGCATCGGGCATGAACCCGATGGACCTGAAACGCGGTATCGACAAGGCGGTAGATGCTGTTGTCGCCGAACTAAAGGCCAATGCCCGCAAAATCTCGAAGAATGATGAGATCGCCCAGGTCGGCACCATCTCGGCCAACGGCGATTCCGAGATCGGCCGTTTTCTCGCGGAAGCGATGCAGAAGGTCGGCAATGAAGGCGTCATCACTGTCGAAGAAGCCAAGACTGCCGAAACCGAGCTGGAGGTGGTCGAGGGCATGCAGTTCGACCGCGGCTATCTCTCGCCCTACTTCATCACCAATCAGGACAAGATGCGGGTCGAGTTCGAGGATCCCTATGTCCTCATCCACGAAAAGAAGCTCTCCAACCTTCAGGCCATGCTTCCCGTACTTGAAGCGGTCGTCCAGTCCGGCAAGCCGCTCGTCATCATCGCCGAAGACGTCGAGGGCGAGGCTCTGGCCACGCTCGTCGTCAACCGTCTGCGCGGTGGCCTGAAGGTCGCGGCGGTGAAGGCTCCCGGCTTCGGTGACCGTCGTAAGGCCATGCTGGAGGATATTGCGATCCTTACCGGCGGCACGGCGATCAGCGAGGACCTCGGCATCAAGCTCGAGAACGTCACATTGGAAATGCTCGGCCGGGCCAAGAAGGTGGTGATCGAGAAGGAGAACACCACCATCGTGGACGGCGCCGGCTCAAAGGCCCAGATCGACGGCCGCGTGCAGCAGCTCAAGACGCAGATCGAGGAGACGGCCTCTGACTACGACCGCGAGAAGCTTCAGGAGCGCCTGGCGAAGCTCGCTGGCGGCGTCGCGGTGATCCGCGTCGGCGGCGCGACCGAGGTCGAGGTCAAGGAGAAGAAGGATCGCGTCGACGACGCGCTGCACGCCACTCGCGCGGCGGTCGAGGAAGGCATTCTGCCCGGTGGCGGCGTGGCGCTGCTGCGCGCACAGAAGGCACTCGATGCCGTAGAGACCGAGAACCCCGACCAGAAGCACGGCGTCGAGATCGTGCGCCGGGCCATCGAGGCCCCGGTACGCCAGATCGCCGAGAATGCCGGCGCCGAAGGCTCCATCATCGTCGGAAAGCTGCGCGAGAAGGCCGACTTCGCCTTCGGCTGGAATGCCCAGACCGACGAATATGGCGACCTGTTCGCGCAAGGCGTGATCGACCCGGCCAAGGTGGTGCGCACAGCCTTGCAGGATGCTGCCTCCGTTGCCGGCCTGCTGGTGACCACTGAGGCCATGATCGCGGAGAAGCCGAAAAAGGAAGCGGCCCCGGCGATGCCTACCGGCGGCATGGACTTCTGATCATCTCGCGCTGAAGTGACCGCTCCCGTCTCGGGAGCGGTCATCAGCAAAGCGTAGATCGGAGACGGACATGAGGCTCGCGCCAGACTTTGTCCGTGTATCTGCGCCTCATCATCCGCCTCCCGATGGCCGGATGGATCGGCGCGCGCCGACCGCGGCGCTGATGTTCCGAGTGCCGGCTCAGCTGTCGGCCTTCTCGGGAAACGACCGGCCACATGATCCAGAAACCCCACCTTCCGGCCGGGTTTATTTCCAATCGAGCAGGCGCGGACGGACCGGCCGCGGAAGATTTCTTCAGGCGCTCTGAACAGGCTAAGCGCCGAGAACAACACATTGATGAATTGGAACGACAGGCCACAGAATCGAATCTGCGACTAATGAAATTATACGACGCTGTCGAGGAAGGCGTAGCCGAATTGGAGGGTCCCGCGCTGAAGAAGCAGATAGTTGGTCTCCAGGTTAGCATCTACGCGCTCTCTACAGGTGTGGGGAAAAAGATGCTGCCAGCCGCTATGCTTTAAACAAGACCATTGATTTCGCGAAGGGACTTAGATCGTTGGATGCGGGCTTCATACACTAAAGAGGGTGGTGACAGTTTTTGATCGCATGATAAAAACCCCCTCCAGGAAAGGGAGGGAGAATGAACAATAAAGAGAGGGTAGAAACGCCGCGGTTATGGACTGTTCGCTGGATCGAACAGTTATCGGTAGCCAAATTCATGGTCTTTGCTGCAACTTGTAGCGCTATCACTTGCCTGATCCTGAGTCAGCTGATTTGAAAAAGCCCCGACTCTCTCCCGGAGTAGTCGGGGCCGCGCTTGGCACAAGGGGCCTACTCAGCCTCGCGCTATCGTTCAGAGCGTCTCGGATAGCCTGAACGATCTCAGTGCCACCGGCAGGGCCAGACTGTAAGCCCCGCTGCCTTGGCTGCTTCTGCAGGTTGTGCTGGCGCTAGGGCAATTTGTTAAATTGCCTCGTGCGAAACTCTACCTTCGATCTTTTGTTCCCCCTAGGCGAGAGGATCGTATTCAATGGGTTGGTTTGTAGCTTTTCGAGTCGGTTCATTATTGTTCGCAACCCCGCAGTGCTCTAACACTTGATGTCTCTCGAACCGTTGGCGAGCCAGGCGCGCGGCGATCTCACAGATGTACGATTGGTCTCTAAGACCGCTTTGGTATAGCATAATGATGTATGATGTCAGGTCGGCCGCGGAATAATCCTGATCGCTTTCTTCAAGCAGGATAGCTGCGTGACTGAAGCAGCTTCGCATGAAGTTGACTTCCAAAGGATGATAAATTCGGCTCGCTTCATTGAAAAGCGGCATGTCGGCCTCCCTTTAGCTTGCGCTCGTAGAAGCCACCGCAACAGTCCAATAAGACTGCGCGCTTTTAGCCTTTAACACAAATCACAATGGCCATACGCGTAAACGGCCCGCTCATCGGCGGTGTCACCGTGCACTATGTCCGTGGTTCGGCCGATATTTCCTCGCCCTATGACGCAGACAACGATGGCTGGTCCGTCACGCCGCAAGCCCAGTTGCTTTACTCAAGCGTCGATTTTGATGACTTTAACGATGTCTTCAACACCGGTGTCTCCTTGGGTCAGGGCGACAGCCATCAGGGCCGGCTTGGCGTAACGCTCGATCATAAAAGCTCATGGTATAAGCCAGCTTGTCCGTTGGCCTTGCAATACGCACTTGTGCCGGTATGGCGTTTCCACCCAGTGAACAGGCGGACGACAAAGTCTTTTCCGGATTGTCCATGTTTCTGCTTCCTTTCCAATCAGTGCTGCGTTGAGAACTTGGTGACGGATTGTATAGATTGCCAAATAGCTGGCCCCTGCATAACCAGGACGCCAGTCACGACCAGTAACGCCCCCAAAAGGCGAGGCCCGGAAATCGGGCGTGGGACGAAACCGACCAAGCCAAAATAGTCGATCGCTATCGAGGCCAGAATTTGCCCTGCAATGACTGCCGTCATAAGGCTCGCAGCCCCGAGTTTCGGAGCGAGTAATAGCGCGGTCGTAATGTAGATTGCTCCGGCTATGCCGCCGACCCATATCCATTTCGGTTGCGCCGATAGATTGGCAACAGCTGGTGCGGAAACGCGGAATGCGATGAGAATTGGCAATACGCAAGCCGCACTCACTGCAAGCGATGCTATCGTGGCCCAGAGCGGGTGCCCCAGAGCGCGACCGAGTGCGGCGTTTGCACCAGCTTGCAAGGGGACAAGAGTCCCGGAAGCCAGCGCAACGACAAGGAAAGCGAATGACTGCATGAGAAAAGTCCCTTCTTAAGTGGATCGGACTCATCTTCTAATTATTATCCTTGCCTATTTGAAATTCATCCTTCTCCGATTATTATTCGCCAAATGAATAATTTGCGTGGCGTTGACCTAAATCTCCTTGTGGTTCTTGATGCGCTGCTTTCCGAGCGGCACGTTTCACGTGCGGCGCTTCGACTGAACATGAGCCAGCCAGCCGTCAGTCACGCACTTGCCAGATTGCGCATCCTTCTCGATGATCCTCTCTTTACCCGTCACGGTGGTGGCCTATCGCCGACCGTCCGAGCACTTGAACTTTGCCAGCCGTTGACAGAAGCGCTAGCGCAAATACGTTCCGTGCTGGGTCCCGACGGCTTCGATCCCGCACGCAGTCGTCACGTATTCAGACTTGCAATGTCGGACTATGGCGCCAACATCATTCTTCCCCATCTCGTGAAACAGTTGCGGCGAGCGGCGCCGGGAATTGATCTTTCCGTCGTTCAGTTAAGCAGGGAGGGAATGATCGCCGGAGTGGTTGACGGAAATATCGACATAGGACTGGGTGTATTTTCACAATTGCCTGCCCAGATTTTCCCCGAACATTTATTATCGGACCGATATTCCTGCCTTCTTGATCGCAGGTCGCTTCCCTCCCGGGCCATAAAGCTGGAACTCGATGACTATCTCAATCGACCGCATGTGCTGGTGGCCGTGCATGGAGACGCCTCTACCGAAATCGACGAGGCCATCCACGCAGCCGGATTCAGTCGTCGTGTGGCACTCGTGCTACCGCATTGGAGTGTCGCTCCAACAACAATCGTGGGTACCGACCTCATTCTGACCGTCGCTGCGAGGAGCCTGGAAGCGATGCGAGGAAACAAGGAATTGGCTGTCATGGATTGTCCAGTTGAATTATCACCGATTCCTTTCATGCAAATCTCCCACCGACGCAGACAATCAGACCCTGCTCTGCGGTGGCTTCGCAGTCTAATCGCGGGAATTGTTCAGCCAGACTTCGCGCAAGACAAGTCAGATCAAGAGATAGGTCCTGAAAACACGCTTCCTTCGCCGCGAAGGCTATGAACCGCTAACCTATTTCCCTTGGGGATGTGCTGATTGCCGGTTAAAAACTCCTCTTGAGGTGGCAAAAACACTTCGCTTTCTGATAGGGTATGAACCGCGCGTCCTCCCCTTTTGGCCTGCTTTCACCGCAAATACGAAATCGTTATCTCTTAGTGCCTTGCTTCGACAAGAAAGGCATAAACAAGACTAGTTAACTCTTGTTTCAAAATTATCATTCGGATTATAGAGAAGCTGGCTTCACTCGGCTAACGGCAAACCGCCACTCGCAATTCAGGATATCATCAGTGACCGCAATGAAAACTCTTCTGGCCGCTACAGGCCTTGTTGCTCTGTTCGCGCTTCAGAACAATGCAGCAGATGCCGCCACACAATATCCGCTGACGCTCGAAAACTGCGGTACGAAAGTTACGTTTCCGAAGGCACCGGAACGCGCGATCGGCCTTGGACAGAACAGCGCTGAGATCATGTTGCTTCTAGGCCTTGAAGACAAAATGGCGGGAACAGCGTTCTGGCCAAGCAAGGTTCTGCCGCAGCTTGAGCCCGCCAATTCCAAAGTGAAGCTCCTGACCGTTGAGTTCCCGACTTTTGAATCGATCCTCGCCGAAAATCCGGATTTCGTAGCGGCAGCTCTTCCAAGTCTCGTCGGGCCCAACAGCAAGGTCGCAAAGCGCGGCGATTTCGACAAGGTTGGCGTTCCAACCTATCTTTCGCCGAGCACATGCTTGAGCACAGAGCAAGTCAAGGATGAGTATGGCAGCCGCGACAAACTATGGAACATGGAGCTTCTGTATAAGGAGATCGACGAACTCTCACAGATTTTCGATGTTTCAGATCGCGGCCAGGCACTCATCGCTGATTTCAAGGCACGCGAAACGGCCTTGCGCGCAAGGGTTCCTGCAAGCGGTAAGAAACTTGCTTACGTCTTCTGGTTCTCGAGCCCGTCGCCATCTGCAGACGCCTATCTGGGCGGCGGAAATGGCGCCTCGAGTTTCATCGCTGATGTCCTGGGTGGCGAAAATGCCATCAAGGCAGAGGCTGAATGGCCCACGCTTGGCTGGGAAAGCATTATTGCCGCGAACCCAGATGTGATTGTTGTTGCAAATCTCGACCGTAATCGTTGGGAGCTCGACAAGCCTGAAGCGAAGGTTCAGTTTCTCAATACAGATCCTGCGGTCAGCCAAATGCCAGCTGTCAAGAACAAGGCCATTGCCGTCATGGATGGTCAAGCCATGAACCCGACCGTTCGTACGATTTACGGTGCCGAACAGGTCGCGCAACAGTTGAAGGCATTCGGTATTCTCAAGTGAGTGTTTCCGGCCAGGCTTTAAGGCAATGGGGCGCAGTCAGCATGGTGTTGCTGGTGTCGCTTGTCGCTATTGGTTTTGCTGTGGGGATCAGCGTCGGCATTGGGGATCTGCCGATCCCTTTATCGACAACCTTTGCAGCGATAACCAATCGTCTTGGATGGAGTACTGTCGAACTTAATCGCATTCATGAGACGGTAATTTGGGATTACCGTCTCAGCCGCGCATTGGTAGCAGCATTTTGCGGCGCAGGCCTCGCTCTTTCCGGCGCGATCATGCAGTCGCTTTTGCGTAATCCCCTGGCGGAGCCATACGTTCTGGGCATTTCCGCGGGAGCGTCTACGGGCGCTGTAACGGTTGTAATTCTCGGCATAGGCGCTGGCGCTGTTTCCTTGTCGGCAGGCGCATTCGTTGGCGCGTTTTCGGCCTTTTTCTTCGTTGCCCTTCTCTCAAATGGTACGCGCGGCGGCGCGGATCGTACCATTCTGGCGGGCGTCGCTGCATCGCAGCTTTTCAACGCCGCAACCTCCTATATCGTCACCACATCCGGTAATGCACAGCAGGCGCGCGACGTGATGTTCTGGTTGCTTGGCAGCTTCGGGGGCGTTCGTTGGCCAGAATTCATGCTCGTGTCTGTCGTCATCACCCTCGGTCTTATCGCCTGTCTTCTCTATGCCCATGTTCTGGATGCATTTGCTTTCGGGGATGAGGCCGCCTCCTCGCTCGGCGTGAATGTCGGCCACGCGCGCATTTTCCTCTTTGCACTCACCGCAATGATGACCGCCACCATTGTCAGCATGGTCGGTTCCATAGGCTTCGTCGGGCTCGTCGTCCCGCATGCTGCACGCTTCATAGTCGGACCGCTACACGTAAGATTGTTGCCTGCATGCGCCATTATCGGCGCGATATTCATGGTGCTGGCCGATATCGCTTCGCGCGCACTGATACCCCAACAAGTCCTGCCCATCGGTGTGGTGACTGCACTTGTGGGCGTACCATTCTTCTCAATTATTCTTTACCAGTTTCAGCGCCCATCATGACGATCAGAGCCGAAAATCTTGTCTGGAAAATCGGCAAAAAGGCCGTAATCGACGATGTGTCTTTCGAAGCGAAGCCCGGCAGGATGCTGGGGCTTCTGGGACCAAACGGTTCCGGAAAAACATCGTTACTGCGCCTGATCGCCGGATTGAAACGGCCCCATTCCGGACGCGTCCTGCTTGACGAGAAGGATGTCAATTCGGTTGCCCGGCGCAGCGTCGCGCAACGTGTGGCTTTTGTCGAGCAGCACGCGACGACAAATGCCAATCTTAAAGTAATGGACGTCGTAAGACTTGGGCGCTTTCCGCATAGATCAATGTTCTCTGGCTGGACAAGCGCTGACGAGGCAGCAGTACAAAACGCGATTGAACGCACCGGTATGACGGCCAAGAAAAACGACACGTGGCAAAGTCTGTCAGGTGGCGAAAAACAGCGTGCGCATATTGCAAGGGCTTTGGCCCAGACGCCGAAAGAGCTCATCCTTGATGAACCAACCAATCATCTGGATATTCAACACCAGATGAGCTTGCTGAAGCTGGTTTCAGGGCTACCGATCACGAGTATCATTGCACTACACGACCTTAATCATGCTGCCATGTTTTGCGATGAATTGATCGTTATGCTCTCTGGAAAGATTGTCGCTTCGGGAACACCAGAGGAAGTAATCAACGAGAATATTCTCAAGCAAGTCTTCTCGATTGATGCATGTGTGGCACTTTCTCCATATAGCGGACGGCCTCATATTCACTATCTCAAATAAAAAAGCACCGAAACTGTGCCGATTCTGATGCCAACGAATAACGAACCACAGTTCCTTGTTTTGATTCATGTTTCTAGAAGAAACAATGACAACCAGGAATGAAACTCAAGCGTTCGATGACGTTACCAGATTGCCAGTCAGTAGTGTGAGAATGCCGAGCCCCTCCTCCTAACAAGTTACGATAGCCACGTCATGTTAATCAGAGTGACACCAAGGTGTTGAAATTAGCACCATTTGGTGATAAATTGACTCACCTTCAGGAGGGTAGTTTTATGCGTTCAACCATTAATCTTGATGATAATCTCTTGGAAAAAGCCAGATCCCTGACGGGCACAAAGGAGACAGCTGCTTTGGTCCGCCAAGCGTTAGAAGCACTCGTGCGCGTCGAGACTGGTAAACGGCTTATCGCTCTTGGAGGTACCATGCCGGACGCTGAAGCCGCCCCCCGCCGTCGGAGCTCAGTGAATAAGTGATATTAGCAGATACTTCCATTTGGATTGATCATTTCCGCCGAGGTGATAACGATCTTGTAAAAATTATTAGTAACGATCTTCTGCTTTGCCATCCGGCAGTCATTGGCGAACTCGCTTTGGGCAGCCTACGCGACAGGACCGCTGTGTTAACTTTTCTCCGTGCACAGCGTGAGTCTATCGTAGCAACCCACGACGAAGTTATGACTCTCATTGAGAGGCATAGCGTTTTTAGCATGGGTATTGGCTACACGGATGCTCACTTGCTCGCTTCTGTCCTACTTGATCAGCGCACATCACTTTGGACCCGAGACAAGCGGCTCAAGCTAGCGGCCCTCAAAGCCGGCGCTGCTCTTTATCAGCCCTTTCACAGTTAAAAAGAGTATAATGCCATCCGCTTGATCCACCATTTTGATGAGCTCGAACGGGTGACACGGTCTTGAAGGGGACCGGAAGCAGAAAGTCCGCTTCGGCCAAAAAATGTGCTGAAGGGGGCATAATGAGCTGTCGGCATAACCACCTGATTGCTAGTCAAGAAATGCAGCTGTCGCCCGAGTGCCTCTCCGACGAATAAATTAATCTAATTTCGCTAAATTACGATTATCTTGATCCAGGAAACAACAAATCGAGAAATTTTGCTGCAGTCGGTTGAGGCTCATGATTAGCAAGCCCCGGACGCTCATTGGCTTCGATGAAAATATAGTCTGGCTTTTCGGGCTGCTTGACCATGAAATCGATCCCGACAACGGGAATGCCTATTGCACGCGCAGCCTTACGGGCAGCATCGACAAGGTTTCTATGAACAGACGCTGTCACGTCGTGGATCGTACCGCCTGTATGTAGATTGGCCGCCTTGCGCACCGTGACTTCACGATGATCCTCCAAAACAGAATCGAGCGACAGACCTTGTTCCTCTAAGCATCTTTTCGTTTCGGCATCGACAGGAATGCTACTCTCTCCGCCTGTAGCCGCCGCGCGTCTGCGTGATTGTATCTCGATAAGGTTGCGGATCGTTGCCTTGCCATCACCGACAACGCGTGGGGGGCGACGAACCGCAGCGGCAACAAGCTGGTAGTCAATAACCACCAGCCGAAGGTCCTCACCTTCAAAACACGCCTCCAGCAGCACGCGGTCGCACACGGTTCGCGCCTGTTTGATCGCCATTCGCAGGTCTTTCATCGTCGATATGCCGACGGAAATGCCTCTTCCCTGTTCGCCCCGGGCTGGTTTCACCACCAACTTGCTGTGACGTTCTAGAAAAGCTTCCAGCGCATCATCGCCCGCTTCGGCGGCAATCTGCTCCGGCACTGTCAGACCAGCCTTCTCGACAACGCGCCGCGTCACGGCCTTGTCGTCGCAGATTGACATTGCGACACCCGATGTCATTTCAGACAAGCTCTCACGGCAATGGACGGAACGCCCGCCATAGGAGAGGCGGAAAAAGCCGCCTTCGGCATCGGTTATTTCAACCTGAATACCACGACGCACCGCTTCATCCACGATTATGCGAGCATAGGGATTGAGCGCATCGAAGGTTTCCAGGTGCGAGGCGAAAAATTTCTCGTTAATTGCGTTCTTGCGCTTGATCGCGAAGAGCGGAACGCGACGAAATTTCAGCTTTTCATAGAGCCTTATGGCAATCTCATTATCGTGCAGAACCGAGAGATCGATATGGCTTAAACCGCGAGCCTGAAAATGCTCGGCAAGTTTGCGCACCAGTTTTTCGCCAATACCCGGTTGTCGTGCTTGCGGATGGACCGCGAGACACCAGAGAGAAGCACCGCGGTCAGGATCATCGAAAAGGCGCTGATGGTCGATGCCAGTTACAGTGCCAATAATTTCTCCGGTAGCGTCGTCCTGAGCCACAAAATAGGTAACAGCTCGGTTGTCTTGCTCCGATGAGAAAAAGTCGGGACGCAGTTGAACCATCCCACAGGCGGCATAGACGGCGTTAATGCCTTCCGCGTCCACTTCGGAGACTGCGCGGCGTATGGTGATGCCACGTATCCGTCGCCCGCCCGGTCGATAGGTCGCTAGTTCAATCCGGTATGTATGCGACGGATCGAGAAATATCTCATGTGGTGCGAGTGACAGCAGTACATGAGGATCGCTGACGTAAAAGACGATATCGCGGCTCGCTGGCGCTTCCCCCCGCAATGCTTCCACTATGGCTTCATTGGTCTCGAAGGTCTGCGCGAAGAGCAGCCGACCCCAGCCGCAATCGACAACCACATCCTGCTTGCGATCTTCGCTTCCCGCCTTGTCATGGCCGTGCGCATGTTCCTGATAAAAGCCTGCGCTTTCAGGCGTCCGCAAGCGCGTAAGACGGTGCGAAAAAGCGGTGCGGCCTCTCGCTTTCTGTCGGGTCATATCCTCATCACCGATTTTACGCATTTCCTGCCTCCTGTGTCTGCAGCCACATTTCAAGGAGGCCAGCCTGCCAAAGTTCAGAACCGCGTAACGGCGTTATATGTTCGGACGGGTTTGCAAACAGATGTTCAAGGTAATCGCGTTGGAAAAGCCCGCGCTCCCTCGCCTTTTGTGAAGAGAGGGCGTCTCGCAACATATCGAGATAAGGGCCATCGATATATTTGAGCTGCGGGACCGGGAAATATCCCTTCTTGCGATCAATCACTTCGCTTGGAACAACCTTCCTCGCCACATCCTTGAGAATCCCCTTGCCACCGTCACGAAGTTTTTCCTCCGGCGGAATGCGGGCGGCGAGCTCGACCAGTTCATGATCCAGAAATGGCACCCGCGCTTCAAGCCCCCAGGCCATCGTCATGTTGTCCACGCGCTTGACCGGATCGTCCACGAGCATCACATTCGTATCGAGCCGCAGCGCACGGTCGACAGGCGTATCCGCTCCATCCTGCAGCAGATGTTCTTCCAGCACCTCCTGACTGTAATCGCGTTCGGGCATCCATTCAGGCGCAAGCTGTGTCGCCAAAACATCGTGCGAGCGGTCACGGAACCCTTTGGCATAGTCGCTGACGACATCGTTGGAATCGACTAGCGGTGGATACCAGTGATAGCCGCCGAAAACTTCATCTGCCCCCTGTCCCGACTGGACAACCGTGATATGCTTCGAAACCTCCTTGGAAAGGAGGTAGAAGCCGACATTATCATAGGACACCATTGGTTCGGACATTGCCGCGATCGTTCCCGGCAAGGCGTCCATGAGGTCTGCCGAGGGCACAAAGATCTTATGATGTTCGGTGCCAAAATGCTCGGCGATCAGATCGGAATAGACAAATTCGTCGCCTTTCTCCCCGTTGGCTTCTTCAAAGCCGACAGAAAAACTCATCAGGCCCGATTGGCCTGCCTCAGCAAGCAGACCGACGATCAGGCTGGAATCCACCCCGCCGGATAAAAGCACGCCGACTGGCACGTCGGAAATCATCCGTCGCTTGACAGCGACACGCAGCATATCGAGCAATTGCTCCTGCCATTCCTCGCGGCTCATCGCGCCGTCGCCGGGCAGACGACAAT
This sequence comes from Brucella sp. RRSP16, assembly GCF_052246815.1. Lineage (NCBI taxonomy): Bacteria > Pseudomonadati > Pseudomonadota > Alphaproteobacteria > Hyphomicrobiales > Brucellaceae > Brucella > Brucella sp. RRSP16. The sequence continues at coordinate 124,230 of NZ_JBQQAM010000011.1, read as the reverse complement.
AAGGCGCCTGCCAATAGATGCGGTCAGCAAAGCGACCATTCTGTTCATAGACACGGATTGTCGCTGGGGGGAACTTTCGAACACCGTTATAGATTGTGCGCGGTGGCGGCACGACGGCATGAAAGCTCATGTAATTGTGCAGGGCCGCGCGGTCTATCGAGGTGTCGATGCCGCCTGCCTTAACCAGAGCAGGCAAGGAAGAGGCGAACCGCAAGGCACCGGCCACCTCGGCGATATAGAGCGGCTTGATGCCGAACCGATCACGCGCCAGGATAACCCTGCCGGTATCACGTTCGTGAATGGCGAAAGCAAACATGCCAAGAAAACGCGTAACGCAGCTTTCGCCCCATGCATGCCAAGCCTTGAGAATGACTTCTGTGTCACCATCGGAGAAGAACTTGTAGCCCTTCTGTTCCAGCTCTATGCGCAATTCGCGGAAATTATAGATGCAGCCATTGAACACAAGCGTCAAACCGAGGTCGGCATCGATCATCGGTTGCTGCGATTTTTCGGAAAGATCAAGGATTCTCAATCTTCGATGCCCGAAGCCGATATTGCCCCGGATCACAATCCCGGATGCATCGGGCCCGCGAGGACTGAGTACATCCGCCATTCTTGAGACTGCCGAAACTGACGGCGAACCACCGTCAAACCTGACTTCTCCGCAAATACCACACATAAAAAGGGTCGAAACCTCCATTGCCAGTCATAAACAAATGAGGCCGTCGCATTTGTTATGGCGACGGCCTGCTTAATTGCAAATGCGGGAGCGCCGGGATGGTTCCCAACTTTTTTAGTTTCCGTTACGCGAGCTTTCCGGCCGTTTCCGCTTTGGAAAGCATATAGTTTTCGGCGGAAACCATATGTTCAAACGCGATACGTCGCGCATCTTCGGTGCGATTTTCGACAAGCGCTGCTAGCAGTCGGTGCTGGAAGATAAGTCCTTCTTCGCGCGAGGCTGGCGTCGGGTCCGCATAGATCGCGCGCGCTATTGGCAGGCTTCGCAACAGATTGTGGGTCAATCCGCAGATGAAGCCCAACAGACGGTCCGGACAAAGCTGTGCCAACAAGGAATGGAAATCCAGTTCCGCAATGCGCTGGCGATATTGATCATCAAGATCGACCGGCGGGCGATCGTAGACCCGCATCGCATTTTCCAGCCGAGCAATGTGGTCACCAGTCAATCTGCCGGACAAGAGAGCAGCAACCTCCGGTTCGAGAAGCTTGCGGATAGCGTAAACTTCGGCAAGGCTCGGCTGATCGAAAAAGAAATAGCTTCCAAGCATCTCCATTGCGTGCTGGGCGGAAGGTTCGGCCACAAAAGCCCCGCCGCCGGGACCGCTGCGCGTAAAAATCAGACCCTGCGTCTCCAGCGCCTTCATCGCTTCGCGCACAGTGCCCTTGGCGGCCCTGAACTGGTCAATCAGTTCCTTTTCCTGTGGCAGTCGATCTCCCGGCCTCAATGCATCGGAACGGATAACATCCTTGATACGGTCGGCAATCTCTTCCGGTCGCCGACGGACCTTTGCCACCCTCGCGCGCGATTGCGGTTCGTGATCGGAATTCCGGCCCATTCTGACCATATCTTGCTACTCTCTCCTTATGCGCGGCGCGCTTTCCACGAGTTGTCGTGTATAGGCATGTTCAGGTCGGGCAAAAAGAGCGCTTGCGGCTGCTTCTTCAACGATCTCCCCGAAATACATAACCGCAACCCTGTCGGAGATGGCTTCCACCACGGCGAGGTCATGACTGATGAAGAGATAGGAGAGACCAAACTCTTTCTTCAGTTGATCCAGAAGCAGAAGAACCCGTGCCTGAACTGAGACATCAAGCGCGCTAACTGGTTCATCGAGCACCACGATTTCCGCTTCAGCGGCCAGCGTGCGCGCAATGGCGATACGCTGCGCCTGCCCGCCGGAGAATTCGTGCGGATAGCGTTCCAGCGTATCCTTGGGCATCTGAACGGCGTCCAGCAACTGGATCATGCGTTGCTGGCACTGAGCTGAATCCAGCCCGCTCAAAAGCTTCAGTGGTGTTTCCAGTATCTGCCGGATCGTCTTTCTGGGATTGAGTGAAGCGACAGGGTCCTGAAACACATATTGTATGACCTTGCCGAATGCCCGAGCACCGGAATTTCGCAGTTCATGCGCATCGCGTCCAGCAATTGTCATCGTACCGCCCGTCGGCTCTGTCAGCCCGACGAGCATTCTGGCGAGCGTGCTTTTGCCCGATCCGCTTTCACCGACAATCGCCAGTGTCTCACCGCTTCCAAGATCGAACGAAACATTTTTAACCGCCTCGACCTTGTGACGCTCTTTCCCCAGAAGTGTTCGTCCGCCACCGAACGTTTTGGTGAGATCGCGAACGCTGATCGCATTTCCGCTCATCCTACCGCCTTCCCGTTTTCACGCTTGAAGAGACCAGCCACACGTTCCAGAAAGTCGGCGCCCTGCCCAAGTTGGGGAACGCAAGCTATCAAGCGTTTCGTATAGCTGTGCTGCGGATTGGACAGAACTGCCGAAGTTGTACCCGTCTCGATAATCTCGCCGTCTTTCATCACTGCCACGCGGTCACAAATCTCCGAAACCACTCCAAAGTCATGGGTGATAAACAGGAGAGCCATGCCGCGCTCGCGCTGGAGATCGCGCAGCAGTTCAAGAATGTGCGCCTGTACGGTGACATCAAGCGCCGTGGTCGGCTCGTCCGCAATGATGATATCGGGATCATTGGCCAGAGCCATGGCAATGCCGACACGTTGACGCTGGCCACCTGAAAGCTGGTGCGGATAGTGATTGGCCCGTTCCGCTGCATCCGGAATGCCAACCTTGTCAAGAAGCACAATCACCTGTTCTCGCCGCTCACTGGCTCCAATCCGCCGATGCGCTGCAATTGCTTCCTCGACCTGCCGACCGACTGGATACATAGGATGCAACGTCGTCAGTGGGTCCTGAAACACATAAGCAACTCTTGCGCCCCGTGCCGCCGTCAACTCGGTTTCAGACATTGAAAGCACGTCCCGGTCGCCCAGATAGATCGCGCCGTTGCGGATACGTCCGGGCGGGGACGCCACGAGGCCCATTACTGACAGGGCGGTCACGCTTTTTCCCGATCCGCTCTCCCCGATCAGGCCGAGACATTCGCCGCGTTCAAGTTCCAGTGAAACGCTGCGGACAGCGGGGGTGAAATGCCCGCCATTGACGAAGCCCGTTTCGAGACCGGCGATAGAAAGAGCTTTTTGGCTATCCTTGATCATGGGCGATGACCGGTCCTTGGCAATATCGGTTATCGCGCCTGGCCGCCCCAGCGCACCTGACAGTAATCGCGGATCGAGAACATCGCGCACCCCATCTCCCAATACGTTGAGACTGATGACCAACAGGAAGATCATCAATCCCGGCACGATGGAGACATGCGGGGCATTGAACAGTTGCGCGCGGCCCTCGCCGAGCATGGAGCCGAGATCGGCCTGCGGCGGCTGCGCGCCAAGACCGAGGAAGCTCAGGCCCGCCGTTTCGAGGATCATCCAGCCCGACGTGGTCGACATGGTAATGACGATAACCGGCAGCACATTGGGCAGCACTTCGCTTAACAGGATCGAAACCGGACTTTTCCCGGAGAGCCGGGCAGCATCAATAAACTCACGATGCGCGAGACCGAGCGTAACCCCGCGAACATTACGCGCGAAGAACGGAATATTGACCACCGCAATCGCGTAAAGCGCATTCATCAGGCCCGGCCCGAGCACTGCCACGATAGCCAGCGCCAGCAGGATATAAGGAAATGCCATCAGCATATCGATGCCGCGCATCATCAAATTGTCGGTTCGTCCGCCTGCATAGCCGGCCACGAGACCGATCGCCGAGCCAACAATCGCTGCGATCAGCGTCGCTGCAAATCCTACTGCGACAGACACCCGCGTACCCCATATGACACGACTCAATATATCGCGCCCGAGCTGATCCGTTCCAAGAAGATGTTCTTCGCTGAAAACGGGTTTCAATCGCATTGCGGGAGAAGTCGCGTCAGGATTGGGAAGCGGGAGAACCGGGGCCAGCAGAATGACGAGGCAGAACAGGACCAGCATAAAAAAACCGAAAGCCGCCAGTCGATTGCTCATCAGGAGCCGCCATGATGACATGCGGACCGCCGTTGGCGCGACAGAAATTTCTGGAAGCGCGCTCATGAGCGTATCCTTGGATCGAGCATAGTCTGGATGACATCAGCGAGTAGATTGAAGAGGACATAACTCGCGGCAACCACAAGTACGCCACCCTGCACCAGCAAGATATCGCGGGTGGAAATGGCTTTCACCAGCATGGCGCCAATACCGGGCCACTGGAACACGGTTTCGATGTAGACGGCGCCGCCCAGCACAAATCCCGCCTGAATACCGATCACAGGAATGACGCTGACAAGTGCGGCGCGTAACGCATGACCGTATATCACGCGAGGTTCGCTGAGACCTTTGGCCCGGGCTGTCCGGATATAGTCCTGGCGAAGCACTTCCAGCATCGCGCCGCGGGTCAGACGTGCGATCACGCCTGCCGCCACCACGGCCAGCGTCGTGGCCGGCAGAATCAGATGCCAGAGCAGATCTTTCAGGTCACCGCCGCCATAGACCGCATACATGCCGGAGGCTGGCAGAATGCGCCAATGGACCCCGAAGAGATAGATCAGAAGCAACCCCAGCCAGAATGAGGGAATGGAAATTCCGGCAAGCACGATGAAAGTGATCGTCCTGTCTGCCCAGCCGAACTGACGTAACGCCGAAAGGATGCCAGCGAGCAGTCCGAAGACTGAACACAGTACCAGTGCTACGCCCGCGAGCACGAGTGTCGCCTGAAAGCGCTCCATAACCTCATCCAGCACCGGACGATTGAGCACGAAGGAACGCCCGAAATCCCCGTGCAGGAGATTACCCATCCAGATGGAATATTGTTGCAGCAACGGCTTGTCGAGACCGAGATCGCGATTGATCCGCTCTACATTTTCCGGTGTTGCGTATGATCCAAGCAACGCGGTGGCCGTATCGCCGGGGATCATCGCCATGACGAGAAAAACGATGATCGAGAGCCCGAGCAACACAGGAACAACGGCCAAAAGTCGCTTGAGGATATAGGCTGGCATGAATGCCCTCCCTGCTTATTCCTTGGTTACGTCTTTCAAATGCAGCAGGAAGGACGGCTGCAACTTGAACCCCTCGACGGCAGCGGTCGTGACTGCGTTTTGCTTCCAGTTCGCCACGAACAGCCATGGTGCATCGTCATGGACAATGCTCTGCACTTCGCCATAAAGCTTGCCGCGCTCGGTTTGATCGGTCGATGACCGCGCCTTTTCCAGAAGCTCATCCACTTTGGGGTTGGAATAGTAACCGGAATTGAAGCCGCCCTTGTCCGGCAATGCATCACTGCGGAGCGTCAGATAAGGCACCGTGTCCGGATCATTGGTCATCCACGCCATCTCGGCCATATCGGCCTTGCCCCCCAGCCCCGGATTGACCCGACCAAGGAACGTGTTCCACTCATAGGTTTCTATCTTGACCTTGAAGCCCACAGCCTGAAGATCGGCCTGGATTGCGGCGCCCATCGTGATTGGATCAAGCATGCCCGAACCGCCTTCGGTCACATAGAACCTAATTTCAGGATTGCTTGCACCAGCTTCGGCAAGGAGCGCCTTGGCCTTTTCCGGATCATAAGGATAGGGTTCGGTTTTGTTCTCGACCCAGTTGAAGGCGGGTGGGATCGGCCCCGCAGCAACAGTTGCGGAACCCTGCAACACATTATCTACAAGGCCTTGCTTGTTAACCGCATAATTCGCCGCCTGACGCACTTTCTTATCCGCGAATGGGCCGCTCTTCGCGTTCAGGATGGTAAACCAGACATGGGGGCCCGCCTGTTCGGCAACCGCGAAATTCGCGTCCTGTTTGAAGGTGGCAAGATTATCTGGCGGCACTTCCACCATGACATCCAGCCCACCTGCCATCATCTCCGCGACGCGTGTATTGGCATCCGTGATCGGGCGGAACACAACTGCTTCCAATGCTGGCGCTGTGTCCCAATAGTCGGGATTACGCTCCACCACCACACGCTGGCCGGATTGCCATTCCGCGAACTTGAACGGACCGGTTCCAGATGGATGACGGCCAAATTCCTTACCGTATTTCTTGACCTCTTCCGGCGACACGACCAGGCCGGTCGGATAGGCCAGATTGGAAAGAAATGGAGCGAAAGGCTCCTTCAGCTTGAACTCGACAGTGTGTTCATCGAGCACATTGACTGCATCAATGGACGAGAAATTGAACGAAAGCGGAAATGGGCCGGTGTTATAGAACGGATGGTCTTCCTTTAGCATTCTATCGAAGTTGAACTTGACCGCTTCGGCATTGAAATCCGAACCATCATGGAACTTCACACCTTGACGCAGCTTGAACGTATAGGTCTTGCCGTCGTCCGAAACCGCCCAGCTTTCCGCCAGTGCCGGTTCTACGTCCAGCGTTCCGTCCTTGTAGCGCACAAGGCCGTCATAAATATTGACAAGGATGCGGAAATCATTTGTGGCCGTGACTGTATGCGGATCGAGCGATTGCGGCTCAGCAATCTGCCCGACAATCAGCACATTGGGCGGCGTTTGGGCCAGCGCGACTGTGCCCGCCCCGGCGACCGAAAGCGCCATAGCAGTCAGGACGGCACGGAATAACCTTCTCATGGGGTTCCCCTTCATTTGTCAAATCCGTCAGACTCTAATTTATAGGCATAAATCAACAATCATCAATGAATTATCATAATTAATTTTTTGCGAGACAAAGAAGCGGGCCTGAGCCCGCTCGTGATTTCAAAAAGTTCAAAGGCTATTCCGCAGGCGTATCCTCGGGTCTCAAATCCTGCTCTGCCTTGGTCGATTTCTGATGCGTGAAACCCTTGAGGCCCTTGGCGGTTTCCTCGGCATCGCGTTTGATCTCGACTTCGCTCATTGCATAATGAACAGCAAGTTTTGCAATGGAAGTGAGCGCGCTCAGATGAATGCGCTCATAGCCATGCGAGGCATCGACACCGAAGGTCAGCAAAGCCGTGCGCACATCATGCCCCGCCTCAACCGCAGACGCAGCATCGGAACGGTAATAACGAAACACGTCCTTCTGGGCTTGAATGTCATGCTCTGCGCAAAGTTCGTAGAGTTTCTTCGTCAAATGGTAATCGAACGGTCCGGTCTGATCCGCCATGGCAAGCGTGACGCCGAACTCCGATGAATTCTGGCCTGGTGCAGTCGTTCCATTATCGATGGCTACCAGTGAGGCAATATCCGGCACCACGACCGCAGAGGCACCCACTCCAACTTCCTCGCCGATGGTGAACAGCCAATAGCTATCGACCGGCGTTTCCATATTGGCCATCTGCATTGCCTCAAGGGCTGCAAGCATTATGGCGACACCTGCCTTGTCATCGAGGTGACGCGAGACGATAAAGCCATTATCGATGAATTCTGGCGCCGGATCGATGGCGACAATATCACCGACGTCGATACCGAGTTGTAGCAGATCATCGCGATTTCGGGCGAGTGCATCGACGCGGAGTTCAACATAAGGCCAGCCGACCGGTTGCGTATCGACTTCCTCATTAAAAGTATGCCCGGAAGCTTTCAACGGCAGGATTGACCCGCGATAGATTCCTTTGGACGAGAAGATGGAAACGCGAGCACCTTCGGCGAAACGTGCCGACCAGTTGCCGATAGAAACCAGCTCCAGCCGTCCGTTTTCCTTCAGATATTTTACCTGCGCACCGAGTGTATCGATATGCGATACGATCCCGCGCGCTGGTTTCTCCGTCAGGCCTGCCCTGCGCGCACGAATAGCACCCCGGCGCGTCAGCATAACCTCAAGCCCAAGATGCTCCAGCTCTCGCGCAACGTAACGCACGGCTTCGTCAGTAAATCCGGTGGGACTCGGGATGGCAAGAAGCGCCTTCAGTCGTGTTACGAGATAGTCCTGATCAATTTTGATAGCGGTCTGCATCCCTCATGTTTCGCAAAACGAGCCCGCAACGTCAACGCTCGTGGCTCCAATCGACAACGAGCGGGCTGCTCCTTCCATACGTGGTGCATGACGGCCACGTTGTTCGTTCTTCTAAATTTCTTCGACCGGGGTATCTCCGACGGGAAACTGTCGCGTGCTCCTATTTCATCGGACAATCAGCTGGTTTGATCGAGCATTGTTGAACCGCCGGAGAAGCGGAGAAGTGATCGCACGCATTACAGTGGGCATAGGCCCATGAATAGCGATCACCGAAAAACCCACTGACGTGAACTTGGGGCGATGCTTAAACTGAACGCGATCGGAGGGATCAAAATGTGATGAACATGCGACAGACCAATCCGAAGATAACTTCCGGTAAGGGACGCGTCGACATTTATTTGGAAGCCATCGATGCAGGAATGTTGAAGCGGGCATCTGCCTAAGCAGTTCAGTTAGCATTTGCGGACCCCTGCACCACCTGGCCCAGATGGCGACCTTTGATCGCGAATGCAAATCGGCCTGCTGCTGGATTGGAGCGTTAAATGGTGCCGCGTTGGCGAGAGAGCGGCACCACATTACCGGCTGGCGGTACCTTGTTGTGAAGGCATCGGTCACCGCAGATATGGATGACATCCTCTTTACAACCGCCGCTCATCTCGGTTGCCGTTTCCGTGAGATAGCGTGCCGGAGTCGTCCCGAGCTTCCGCCGGAACATCGCGATGAACGCGCTCGGGCTTTCATATCCCAGATCAATCGCAATATTCGTCACGGATTCGCCGTCCGCCAGTCTTTGAAGCGCAAGACCGACATGGAGTTGTTGCCGCCAGCGACCGAACGACATGCCCGTCTCCCGCTGGAATAGCCTTGTCAGGGTGCGGTTGCTCGCACCGACACGAGCACCCCACTCCTCCAGATTCAGCCTGAGTGACGGGTCGTCGATCAGCGTATCGACCAGCCTTTTCAATCTCCGGTCGGCAGGCATGGGGAGCCGCAACGGCTCCACGGGCGCTCTCTCAAGCTCGTCCATAAGGACTAAGGCCAGATGTGTCTCCCGGATATCTCCCTCCGGGTAGCTGTGCGGCTCGTTGACGAAGCGCAGGATCAACTCGCGCAGCAAAGGCTGGACGAACAGAATGCCGCAGTCGGCGCGCTGGCTGCGGCTTTCGTCCGGCTCGACATACAGATTAGCGATCGACATCTGCCCAGTTGCCCGCGCAAAATGGGGCACGCCGCTTGGAATCCAGATGGCGCAGTGCGGCGGGACGGTCCAAACGCCTTGAGCAGCCTCGACCGTGATAAGCCCCTCGATGACATAGAGCAACTGGTCCTTGCGATGCTTGTGCGGCTCCATCTCGCCGACAAAGGCGAGTTCGACTTTCAGACCGACGACAGGGCGCGCGATAGTGTCTGGATAATCATGAGGAGGAAGAACCGGAATGCTCATGGATAAAACCTCGACGCTTTTGCCTGATAGACACTTTCCTTCCATCCCCAAGTTTCGTAACATAGCACAGTCCAAATCGTTTGAATGCTGCGAACCGGCCATGATTTGCAGAGAAACGGCCACGCATCATGCGGATTTCGGTGGCATCAAGGGGTTAACCGGCGCCCGTTGCAGGGTGGCGGCGAGGAGCAGAGCGAATATCCCCACCCAGAAGACGAGATAAAACCCATCCACATAGGATAGCACAGCCGCCTCGCGCGCAATGACGGAAGCGACGCCTGACACGCCGGTGGCGACGCGCTGGACAATAGCTGACTGTCCAGCCTCCACACCCGCCTTCAGCAGGACGCTGTGGGTATCCGACGAAAGCCGCAGCACGAGCGCTATGACGCCGCTCGCCACACCCGGTGCGAAGATGCGCGCGAGAGGAGCATAGACCCCAATGGCCGCCGCGTGCGCCGGATTCATGTTGACGACGATGGTCGGGATAATGCCCATAAGCGTCAGGCACTCCCCGATGGCGAAGAGAATGAGGGCTGGGAGATATTGGTCGGCCCGCCATTCGTTGTTGATGCTGGAGCCGCACCAGGCTGAAGTGAAGACAATAATGCCCAAGCCTGCGATCAGCAGCAGACGTGCGTCCACACGCCGTGCGAGCCACACAGCGACCGGGGTCACCGCGAGGTAAGTGCCGAAGACGATGATGGCGGCCGATCCGGTCTGGAGCGGCTTCAGCTTGCCGATCGCGGCAAGGAAATTCGGGATCAGAACCGAGGTCGGCGCCATCAGTACCCCATAAAGACAGGCAATCAGGAGCGCGGTGCGGACGTTGTGGTTTCCAAGCGCGCTGAAATCGACGAACGCGTCCTTGTTCAAAGCGATATTCACAATGGACATCACCAGCAGAATCGCGCCACCGGCCAGGCAGGCCGCCACCACGCCGGAATCGAACCATCCCAAGGTTTCGCCGAGAGAGCATCCTGCAAACAACATGGCTAGGCTTAAGGAAAACATCGCCATGCCGCCCCAGTCGCTGTTCCTCAGCCTGTCGTGATCAATCGGCGTCAGGGGAAGCGCTTTCCAGGCCGTAAATGCGATGAGAGGCCCGGCGAGTGAGGCAGTCCAGTAGACCCACCGCCAGTCGATGACATCGACATAGATTCCGGACAGTCCAACACCGGCGTCGGTGCCGAACGAGGCCCGGAGGCTGTAGACCGCCATCGCCAGAAGCCAGAAGTGAGGTTTCAGGCTGCGCAGCGCCAGCGAAATCGTCAACGGGAGATAGGTTCCCAGGCACAGTCCCATGATGACGTGCAGGAAAACGAGCAGATCGTAGCCGCGCACGAAGGGTATCGTCAGGGTGGTCAGTGCGATCGTCACGCTCGCTACGATGATGACGCGGGCTGGCCCGAAAATCAGCGACAGCCAGACGGTGACAGGCATGGTCAAAAATTGCGCTGCGTTCATCGCCGTACTTAGCCACGCCCCTTCAATGACGTCGAGACCGAACGCTCCCCGCAGGTCTGCGAGAGACATGGAAAAAAGCCGGCCCTGCAATGTGGTGAGAAACGCGCCCATGAAAACGACCGCCACTGTCAGTGCAGGATTTGGCGCTTGGGCGCCGCGCCAGACATATGAGATTGAAGGGACCTTATCGAACTGCATCGGCGTAGGTCTCTTTTGTCACGGTACGAATTTCACGGGTATAGGCGGCCACCTTCGCCCCGAGCGTATCGATCCGCGCCTCGGCGGACATGCCTGGCCTCAAGAGATCAAGGTCCGCCTGCCCCGGCTCAAGTTCGATGCGCACCGGGATACGTTGAACGACCTTGGTGAAGTTGCCCGTTGCGTTGTCTGTCGGGATCAATGACGACTCGTTCCCGCTCATCGGGGCAATCTGCTCGACGCGCCCCTGAAAGCGATATCCGGGAAGGGCATCGATCGCGACTTCCACCGGTTGTCCGGCCCGGACGTTCTTGAGCTGCGTTTCCTTGTAGTTTGCAATCACATAAGGCCGGGTGAGAGGTACGATCGTGACGATTTGCGTTCCTGACCCCACAAGGCTGCCGATCTGGACGCTACGCCGGCCAAGCACACCGTCGAAAGGTGCGATGATCCGGGTGTAACCGAATTCGAGCTTTGCCGACGCAAGGGCGGCTGTGGCGGCATCGAGATCCGCCCTGCGCTCAGCGCGTTGCCCTGCCAGCGTATCCAATTGTCTTCGCGAGAAAGTCAGGGCCGCCACTGCCGCCTCGCGGGAGGCTTTTGCCGAGGCCAGTTCCGCCTTCGCGTCATCAAAAGACTTTCCCGAGACAGTGCCATTGGTCACGAGCCGGCTCTTGCGGTCGAAATCCTGCTGGGATTGTGTTAGGCGGGCTTCCGAAGCATGAAGCGACGCCACGGCCTGCTCGATCGCGGCGCGCTGTTGGGCCTCCTCATTGCCGAGATTGTCGAGCACGGCTTGCGCTTTTGCGAGCGATGCTTCCGCCGCTTGAACGCGCACGGCATAGTCATGACTCTCGATTTCGGCGATGATATCTCCGGCTTTGACCGTCTGGTAATCCGCGACCGGAAGACCCCTGACATAGCCGCCAACGCGTGCGCTCAATACCGCAGGCTCGGATTTGACAAAGGCGTTCTGGGTTGATTGCGTCGGTCGATTACTTGTCCACGCATCCCAACTCGAAACAGTGTAAATGACCGCGCCTATCACGACGGCGCACGCCAGCCACGGGGCTAGTTTGAGATGCCCAATGCGCGGTTGCTTATGGGATGCTGAAGCGGATGTGGCGGTTGTTGCTGCGGCGCTGGACATAAAACTTCTCAACTCGGATTCTAACGTTTGTTGAGAAGGATATTTCGACAGACGCGGATTCTTTGCGCTTGCGAGAAGGACAGAAAACCGTTCGACGCGGCCAATTTAATCGCAGAGCAATCCTTTCATCAAATCCACGACGTGCTGTAATCCCGTATCCTTTGCCCGCCGTCGGTGCCACGCAAGATGCAGAGCGAATCCCGGCACAGTGATCGGCGTCGGCAAAATGGTGAGGTCGTCGGCCAGCAGGGCAACACGCGAGGGCAGCATGGCGATCATGTCGGAGCCACGCAGCAGTTCAGGAACCATTCCAAATGATGGAACCACCAAGCCCATACGTCGCGATCGCCCGATCCGGGCAAATTCCATGTCCAACGGACCCCATCCTTCGCCTCTGCCTGAAACGAGAATGTGCGGAAAGTCCAACCATCAGTCGAGATTGAAGTCGTCCGCCGCCGGATGACCCTCTCGAAACGCAACGACGTAGTGCTCGTTCAGCAGAATATCGCGATGGATATCGTTATCGTCACCTGGAAAGACAGAAACAGCGATGTCGATCGTGCCGTCGATCAGTGCAGTCCGTGCGGCGTCCGCTCCGTTCCAGGGCAGGATCACCAGATCTATGCCTGGCGCTGAAGTCTGCAAAGCCCGCTGAAGCGGCGGCAACGCGAAGAGCGCCGGGTAATCCGCCATTGAAAGACGTAAGCTTTGCCTGATCTCCTCAAGCGGTGGTCAGGCGGATCGACGAGTTCCGTGATCCCGGCAAGCAGGGATTTGAGCGGACCGCGAAGAGATTCCGCCCTGACCGTCCGCCGCATCGTTCCGCGTCCGCGTTCGAGGAGTTCGTCACCAAACAATTCGCGGCATCGCTGCAAGGCTGCCGAAGCGGCGGGCTGCGAAAGTCCAACGCGGTTGGCAGCCCGGCCGACATGGGCCTCGTCCAACAGCGCATCGAGGACCACAAGGAGGTTCAGGTCGATCGATCTCAAATTCATGTCGCGAATAATAAGCTAGATAATATATCAATTGGAATAATTTTCTGGCTTTCGGCATGGTCTCTCCAACAGAATATTGGAGTTGATGATGACCAAGACTCTTGTGCTTCTTTTCCATCCGGATCTCAGCCGTTCCAAGGCAAACGCCGCACTCGCCGGACGGGCGGGAGCGCTGCCAGATGTCGAGGTGGTCGATATGCAAGAGACTTATCCCAACGGGATGGACCTGTACCGTGACGGCGAACAGGAGGCGGCACGGTTGCTCGAAGCGGACCGGATCGTCCTGCAGTTCCCGGTTCAATGGTATTCGACACCGCCTCTTCTGAAAGCCTAGCAGGATGCCGTGCTCACGCGCATGTTCTATATCGCTTATGAGGCGGAGGGGCGCCGCCTCGAGGGTACGCCGCTGATGATCACCGCAACCGCCGGCAACACCGTCGAAGCCTATCGGCCCGGCGGGACCAACATGTTCGCGATATCAGACATATTCACACCCCTGCGTGCCACGGCGAACCGATGCGGGCTGACCTGGACGGAACCGTTCGTCATATACCGTGCCGACAGGCTCTACGCCTGCGAGATCGAAATCGCCGGCCATGACTATGTCGCTGTCCTCACAAACTGGATCGCCAATTCCGGTTCGAAGAGGGGATGAGCGATGACAAAGGTACATGACACGTTGACCGACCTCCACCTCGGCACGCCTCTCTGGTTCGTCTTGTCCGCGCGACTGCTTCCGTTGGGCATTGTCAGTCAGTTCTTGAGTGCGGGAGCGGCGCTCTTCATCGGTGCATGGGATTGGTAAATCCACAAGGCAATTGGAGGAGCCTTGTCTTTGCCGATAATAGTCTTGTGCGGCGGTGTGCTTTTCATGCCGCGCCTGCGTGCTTTTAACTGGTGGGCAGGATTGGTTTGCACACTCTATATCGTCCAGTTCGTATTGGCGGCGGACGCGAATTCGCTGTCCCTCGCATTCTACCCGTTCAACGGAACGCTCCTGTTGACGGCTAGTCTGGTTCTGCGCGCCAAAGTCGAGCGCCGGTTGACAAAGAGCAATATGTAACGGTGCAGGAAGACATTTCATTTCGGTCGAGCTAATGATCAATGGCCCACCGCCACAGAACAACGGCGAATGCGTGGCTCTGCTCGACAACGGCGAACTTGCCGATGACGCTCTCGTCATACGTGGTCGCGCAGAACGTCAGGCTCCTTGTCTCGGCTCTGCGCGCCAGCATGACAATCATTCGCTCGCGTAGCGTGGCGAGGGGTTTGCGCTGGTAGAAGATGCAACCGTGCGCGGAGCGGAGCGTAGCCCTGTTTAATGTGACGCTCGTGGCCCATCTTGTGTTTTCTTGCTGTGGGTTTTGGAGCAGAATTTGGCAGGCGAAATCATAGTCACGTCAGCCGATGGCGAAGCGTGGCCGCATGAAAACTATAGCAAACTGATAGGTCAGATTGGCTTCGGTTCCAGCTGGGGAGTTGCCCATACGCGTGTCTTTTCAAACAGACGCCTGTTGCCAGTCAGAGTTTCGCATATCTCGTTCGAGACCGGATCGTGTCAGTTGTTCGTGTATCGCTCAACCCAGCGTCTTTAATGGAACGCGGGGCTATACATCGTAAGACCGTGACCATGCACATAAATGCGACCAGTTCGGCAGCATTATCTGCCTTCGGGTTCCATACAGTTTTTAGTTGAATGCACATAAATATGCGCATATTCTGCTTACCAAAGGAGCATGTCTTATGCCACAACAGGAATCCGCCCGGACATTCAAGCGCGCAACCAATCTCTCAATCGATATTGAGCTTCTTTCCGAAGCGCGCCGACATAAAATAAATATTTCCCGTGCGGCCGAGAGCGGAATTGCGCAGGCGCTCGCTGCCGCCAAGTCAGCACTTTGGAAAGAAGAAAATCGTCCAGCTATACAAAGCTCTAATGCTTACGTCGAAGCGAATGGCTTGCCTCTTGAAAGTTACCGTCAATTCTAATGGCAAGATATGACGTTTACCCCAATCCGGGCGGGGGTTATGTGCTCGACGTACAGGCTGATCTACTGGATGAGCTGAAAACACGTATTGTCATTCCCCTAATACATAAAACGTTCGCCCCCATCCCGGCGAAGCGGCTCAATCCGATCTACGAGATTGAAGGAGAGGAACATGTGTTGGTTACACAATTCATGTCAGCAATTCCGGTGTCCGCATTAAAGAACCCAATCACAAACCTTTCCGCTTCACATGACGAGATCGTATCCGCGCTCGATATGGCGTTTCACGGTTTTTGAACTGTACCGTTCAGTTATTCAAATGGATGACAACATTGAATGCCAGTCAAGAAACGTGGCTGTCGTCGGAGCGTAAGCCGCTCGCCTTGAAGTGTTTTGTAAATCCGTGACGAATATTGCGATTGATCTGGGATATGCAAGCTCGAGCGCGTTCATCGCGATGTTCCGGCGGATGCTCGGGACGACTCCAGCGCGCTATCTCACGGAAACGGCAATCGGAGATGAGCGGCGAGACCTAGACGAATAGCCGGTATGCGATCAACATGCAGGCTCAGTTCGGCAATGTGACCATGACGGAGCATCCGGCACATCTGCGAATGACGAAGCCGGAGGGACGTATTCTTGCCTCTCACTTCCTATCCGTCGGGAGACGCGGCCGGGGAAGCGCAGCTTGCCGCGTTTCGGAATACGATCGCCGAAGCGTTTCCGTCTGGAAATGGTGTACTTGAGGTCGGTAAGCAAAGCGGCGTGTTTATCAGTAAGAAGGGGCTTGAATCGGTTTCTTGTTGAAGCCACACGGCCGCGCCGGCGCTCGAGCACTACACGCAGGACCGACTTTACGGCGACGTCTGGAAGCGGCCGGGCCTGAACCCGCGCGATCGCAGCCTCGTCACGATCGCGGCGCTCATCGCGCGCGGCGAGGCCGGTGCGCTCACCTGCTATGCCGATCAGGCGCTTGAGAACGGCGTGAAGCCCGCCGAGATCTCGGAAACCATCACGCACCTCGCCTATTATTCCGGCTGGGGCAAGGCGATGGCCGCCATCGGCCCCGTTAGCGACGTCTTCGCCGGGCGCAATATCGGCGCGGACCAGCTCCCGAAGGTCGACCCCAAGCCCCTGCCGCTCGACGAGAAGGCCGAGGCCGATCGCGCGACGCGCGTCGGAGACCAGTTCGGCAAGGTCGCACCGGGTCTCGTCCAGTACACCACGGACTATCTGTTCCGCGACCTGTGGCTGCGCCCGGACCTTGCGCCGCGCGATCGCAGCCTGATCACGGTTGCTGCGCTGATCTCCAGTGGCCAGGTCGAGCAGATCACCTACCATCTCAATCGAGCGATGGATAACGGGCTCACCGAAGAGCAGGCCGCCGAAGCGATCACCCATCTGGCCTTCTACGCCGGCTGGCCCAAAGCCATGTCGGCGCTGCCGGTGGCGAAGACCACCTTCGAGAAGCGCCGCGGCTGATGCGATAGGGGGTGGCGCGGCCAGAAGCTTCGGCACCCCGCACGCAATCGGGTGGGTTTGTGAGTGCTGCTCAAAACCGCATGAACATTGCGGCTGCTAATCAGCAAAGGTTTTGATTGTTAGACTTCCGCCAGTGTTTCCGATCATGCGTCAAACGGAGCATTCGCTGGAGAAAAGCAAATGGAAGGCGCGCGCACAGGAGACGCCATGTCGATGACCCGAAGAACAATTCTGCTTGCGGCCTCTTTTCTTTTCGCCAGCGCCGCCTGCAGCCAATCCGCACAGAAGACGCATTGCCTCACGAGAAATGCTCCCTGATTGTTGGCTGTTGCCTCATCTGATTTGCTCCCGGCATTTGTGGGTGCGGAGCAAATCAGATGAGGTTGATCAGCGTGACGACGAAAAATGAATTGATTGCTGCTCTGGCAAAGCGCTATGCGGCTGGAAAGCGGCAGGAAAAATCGCAGATCCTCGACCAGTTTGTTTCGATAAGTGGAATGCATCGCAAACATGCGATGCGGCTGCTGCGCGGGACCGACAATCAGTCGCAGTCGCGAAGGCGAGCGCAGATTTATGACGAGGCGACCCGGCAGGCTTTGATCGTAGCATGGGAAGCCTCCGACCGAATCTGTAGCAAGCGATTGAAGCCCTTGCTGCCAATTTTGATCTCATTGATGGAACAGCATGGCCATTTGAAGTTAGACGATCAGGTCCGCACACTTTTGCTACAGATGAGTGCGGCTACCATCGATCGTGCATTGAAAAGCGTGCGCGAAACAGCGGGCGGCCGTCGACGTCGACGTTCCGTTGCTTCATCGGCATTGAAGCGGAGTGTCCCAATTCGAAAGTTCTCCGACTGGGGTGATCCCGCACCTGGCTTCATCGAGGCCGATCTGGTGTCGCACTCCGGTCCAAACGCACGCGGCAGCTTTATTCAAACTCTTGTCCTTACCGATATTGCGACCGGTTGGACCGAATGCGCGCCTCTGCTTGTTCGCGAACAGAAGCTCTTGACGGAAGTTTTGACCGAGCTTCGCCGCGTAATGCCGTTCCCGCTGCTTGGCTTTGATACAGATAACGATAGCTTATTCATCAACGAGACGATCAGGGATTATTGCATTGATTCAGATATCGAATTCACTCGCTGTCGACCATATCGCAAAAATGATCAGGCTTATGTAGAGCAGAAAAACGGATCGGTCGTCCGCCGTATTGTTGGCTATCATCGGTATGAAGGTGTCGAAGCTGCGGCGACGCTCGCGGAACTTTATCGTTCGGTACGCTTGTTCGTGAACTTCTTTCAACCATCGTTTAAATTGCGGGGAAAGCAGCGAGATGGTGCGATGGTCAAGAAGCTCTACTCTTCTCCCGCGACGCCACATCAACGGCTTTTGTCGGATGCAAGGACGGCGGTGGAGGTACGCGACCGCTTGTTGCACATGAGTAAACAACTCGATCCTGTAAAGCTCCTCCGCGACATTCGTGCAGGACAACAGCGGCTTGCCGACATCGCGCACCAGGGAACACCTTCAACTGAGGCTCCCGATGTCGAGAGCTTTTTGCGAAGCCTGCGTATCGCGTGGACGGAGGGCGAAGTTCGTCCGACAGCGAAAGCGAAGTCAAAACCAAAACGAGAGCGACGGCGGCCTGACCCGCTGATTAACATCACGAATGATCTTTACAGTTGGTTTGAACCTGAGCCATGGAGAACCGGTCGGGAGCTACTGGAGCGGCTTCAAACCATTCATCCAAGTGAATATCCTGATGGACTAATCCGTACGGTGCAACGACGGGTGAAAGGCTGGCGCCGCGATCGCGCGCATAGAATGATCTTCGGAATCGAACCTGGCGAAGCTGAACAGCTACCAGAGTTCACCGGAGGATAGGGAGCATTCTGGTGAGGCAATGTGCTATCCGTTCGGGAGCATTCTCTGATGAGGCAATACGAATCTCACCTTGATTGTCGCTACGCAGCCTCGGCTATAGCTTCGGCATCAATGATGTCACTGTTGTTGGATTTGACGAGGGCTTCACAAATTTTGCAGCAACAATTCGAACTGTGTGGCCAAAGCCTTGAAGCTTCCTCGCCAGCCACTGTGAACCGGGGCATGCCTCCATTCCAACGATTGTCGGCGTAGCTCCTTCAAAGAATTGGAGGACAGTGTCACGCCGGAAAGTCGCCTTTTGTATTGGATAATGACCAGCAGGGTCCAATCCGACGACGTGGAACACGTTCTTGCCAATGTCGACGCCGAATACGGCTGCTTCTCGGGGTTTGTTACGAACGCTCATGACGATCCTCCCTTTTTTGTTCGTCTCCCTTATGTGGGGTGGAAGGACGAGGCGGACCATCTCATTAAGGCGAGCGCTTGTCGACACTATTAAGTCGGATTGGAAAGTCTCGGTACGACGCGCCTGTTCGGTGCTCAAGATTGACTGGTCACTTTATCTCTACAAGTCAAGGCGCGGCGAGCAGGCTGAACTGAAGGT
Source organism: Brucella sp. RRSP16 (assembly GCF_052246815.1). Taxonomy (NCBI): domain Bacteria; kingdom Pseudomonadati; phylum Pseudomonadota; class Alphaproteobacteria; order Hyphomicrobiales; family Brucellaceae; genus Brucella; species Brucella sp. RRSP16. The sequence continues at coordinate 105,008 of NZ_JBQQAM010000011.1, read as the reverse complement.
CGGGAACAAGAACATCTGTCAGACACGGGTTCTTTACGGGTATCGGCGCGTGCGGGGTGCACCTCACGCGAGGGCATTGGATGGACATGGCTGGATACTCCCTATTGTCTGATCCCGAGCGATCCCGTCGGCGAGGAGGCGTTTGCTGGCATTCGTGAGGCGATGAAAGCCGAGAACAGGGTGGGTATATCCCCGCTGGTCCTGTCTCGTCGTGAGCGGGCTGTAATGCTGGAGCCCAGAGGCAAAGGGATCGTTCTCTGGACGCTGCGCTATGGCGATGAAGTACCCGACGAGGATTTATATTTTGAAAGGATCGGCAATGAAAAAGCCGGCTCCGATGCGCTTCCTCTGATTGAGAAATTCATAAAAAAGCAAACACGAGATTGGAGCCCCGACCTGGTTCACGATCCAGTGCAGGAACGCCTCCTCGACATAATCGCAGACAAAAAGAAGTCGCTGAAGAAACCGGTAAAAGCCAAGTCCAAAAAGGCCGAAACGGAACCAGCAACCGGCAATGTCATTAATATCATGGATGCACTGCGGAATTCTCTGAAGAAAAGCCGCAAGACGAAATAGGTTTTGGAGCGAGACTAATGGCCCAGAAGAAAAATCCATGGTCCGATCCCGATCTGGTACGGGAAAAGGACACAACCGACCCATCACCGGTCGAACCGAGAGACCATCAGGAGAAACCCACGCACGAGCAAACAAACGCGCCGGGCAATCCTAATGTACGGGCACCCAAAGAGCCCTACCCTGACCGATCGAAAGATTGATCAAACCAATAATCGCCTTTCACTGAAACTTTTTGCTGGCTGGCGAGTTGTCAAAGATAGAAAAACCCGCCGCAATTAATAATTGCAAGCCGGTTGCTTCTTTGTCGAAAGGAGATACTCAACATGAACTCCATTATCTATTTAGTCGGTCTAGTCGTTATCGTGTTGTTCATCCTCTCTTTTCTGGGATTACGCTGATGGTAGATCCAACTATTGTAGAAAACACGAATGATCGCGGCTACGTTGACTGGGGCGCCATCTTCGCTGGCGCCACAGTCGCCTCTGGTGTTATGGCTGTCCTCACCACCTTTGCCAGTGGTCTCGGTCTAAGTTCATTCTCCGTCGATGAAGGGGGAGACATAAGCGTAGGTTGGCTCGTGGTGACTGCGCTTTTTATGATCATATCAATGGTCGCTTCCTACATGCTGGGTGGCTACATCACCGGAAGAATGCGGCGACCTGCTGGGACAGCTACACGTGATGAATTGACCGTGCGAGACGGATTAAACGGCCTCGTCGTATGGGGTCTTGGTACAATCATATCCACGCTGTTGCTCGTCAGCGCTATTTCCGGCGGTGCAAGAGCAGTTGGAAGTGCCGCTGAAACCGCTGCGCAGACCGCAGGAACTGTGGCTGGTGCAACTGCGCAGGGTGCTGGTCAGTTAGCTGGTGGACTTGCTTCAGGCGCCGGGCAAGCGGTGTCCGGATTAGCCCAGGGCGCAGGTCAAGCGGCTGCTCCATCGGTTGAACAAATGTTGCCAGAGGGTTTGAAAACAAACCCGTTGGACTACCTCACGGATAGTCTCCTGCGCACGGATGGCCAGGGTAGCTCGGTGGTTGGCCAGGAAGCCCAGAATATGGCGGATTTCCAACGTCAAGTAAGTGGTATCCTCGGAAATCTCCTTAGTACGGGTGCAATCTCCGATGCGGATCGTGCCTGGCTCACTAGCCAGGTAGCTACTCGAACTGGCCTTAGTCAAACCGACGCACAGGCGCGTGTAAACCAGTCCGTAGAGCGTGTGCAGGCACTACGCACCGAAGCTGAGGCGAAAGTGGAAGAAGCGAAAAAGGCGATTGCTGACGTTCAGGCCCAGGCTGCAAAAACCGCGGAAGAAGTCAAAGCAAAGGCAGCCGACGCAGCTGAGAAGGCCAGAATAACTGGTATTCTGACGGCGTTCCTCCTTGCGGCATCTGCGCTCGTTGCAGCCGTGGCCGCGTACATCGGTGCGGTCCATGGCGGTCGTCATCGTGACGAAGGCCGCATCTGGGGTGGTTTAGCCTATCGCAGGTAAGATCGACCTTACGCAACAAGGGCTTCGGAAGAATCCGGAGCCCCCTTTTTAGATCAGTCGGCTTAAGATCAAACAGGTGCTCGCGCTGCAAATTGCAGCGAAATCCGTAAGTTCGCTAGCTATAACGGTTAAGTCCATCCCACCGCCCAACTTCGCGGAGTTTCAACCGTCTTTAACGTCACAGGTTATGAAAGAAAATACCATTTAAAGCACGGCGCGCAATCGGCGTGATACCGGGGACCTTCCAGTCTGTCTAAGCAATTGCCCAAACTTTGGAATTGCGTTTGGCAACGGACTTTTCAGATGAGAGTGCGGATCAGTTTTTGGACCTACTTCTGAGGTTAGAACAGGCCGAACAGGGGCGCGACCGACGACGCTGTCCTGATCGACGCGGACAATCTTCTGAAGTAGTTCTCACGGTAGATATCCATTGCTTTGGATTTGGCCAGAGCCTTCACCTCGACTTTCGATACCTTTCGCCCCTCCAGGCGGACAGCGTAGAGAGCGTGATGCCCATATTCGTCGCGCCGCCGGCTCTTTCGGACGGGCGACGTATCCGTTCTCTTCCGAGGAGACAGGCGGCATCGCTTTAGCAAAGGTTCCTTGGCCGTTGTATTCTCCTTATTTTGTCTGTTGGATTGCGTGCCTGAAACTCGATGATGGAGTGAGGACACGAACGGTTTTTCTTGAGGAAACGTCTAGCGGTGGGTTGCTCGACCAACGAGCAAGCGTCATTACCGCCATACGTCCCCTCAAGACAAAGGTAATTCAGTAAATGCTCGTAAGATGGTCAGGCTTCGGAATGGTATCGATATTTGTGCTGATTGCAGGGATGCTTGGAGCGACTTTCCTACTGCGGCCGTATTTCATGCAGAGCATGGCGCTTCATCCAGCCGCTTACGTCGCCAACGGTATCGGTCTGATCGTCGGTGCCGCTGCAAACCTTTTTGTGGCCGCAGCTTTCAAGAAAATTTCAGCGGACACTTATCACAGCTTCATGGGTATTAGCATGATTGGGTGGTCGGTGATTGGTGCCGTTGGTGGGGCAGCTCTCGCGGTTTACGGCTGGACGCTTTAAGCGATGTGGCAGCTGGTTGCATATTCCCTGGATTGTGACATGATGAAAACGCGCTGTTGAAGCCCCCGCTTTTCCGGCGCAACCTCGGCAGCCCCCGCGCCGAGGTTTTTTGTGGCAAATTGAACACCACGCTGGAGGCGGAGCGGTCTTGCTAGGAAGCAATTTGGGTTATGCGATGCAGCGCCGATCTGCGCTTGCATATTGGATTGGATGACGCCGATACTCGGAGCCGCACGGTGCTATCCTTTTGTCAGGCGATGTGGCACCTTGGAGCGAGATTTCCAGTCAACTTGCACCCACACCGTATCACTCGTGCCGCATCCCGGTTCTGGTGGCTGCGATTGGAATTTCGAGCAGCGAAGCAAGTGATGCGCCATCGTTGAACACTGAAGTGTCTCGGCAGCCTTTAGCAGGATGTTCGCCGCGACACACGCGCAAGCAAGTATTCCCGCCAAGAAGTTATGAGGCCAGGAGACAAATTGTCAGGAAACCTCACCAAGCGAGCATCCGGTAGACTCCCATCAGCTGGCTCTGACACCACACTGTCCCGTCACCAGTTCTGATTACCTGGATGAAGTGCAACCTACATAGTCATTATGCCAGCGCCACTACGCGGACGCTCCGGCTGACAAACAACATTGGGTTTCGCAGTTGGCATTGGCTAGCACAATTTCAGCGAGCTTCCAGCATCTTCGAAGCGTTCAATCCGGAATATGGTCGAATTCCGGCGGAATTAACAATATCAAGCCAGCACCGATGAATAGAGTTCCGGTGCGACTAACAGGAAGTCCGCCAAAATCATCAGGACGTTCTCCCACGGTTTTGTTCTCACCAATAAAAAGCCGGAAAGCGCAGCGCCAACTCTAGCAATCCTCACCGGTAAATATCGTAATCAGCTTCCATTGGTTGGGAACCTCGGCTTCTCGCATAGCCATGCCCTGCATGGGTTGCGGTCGCGATGATACCGGGAGAAAGGCAGTCCCCAATGCGTTCGACGGTTTCCAAACCATGATCCATCCACTGATGTTTCAAGGCTACCAGATCATGCCAGAGTTGGTCGTTTGGCAGGCGTGAGGTGACCGGAACCAGCGTCGCACAGTCGATCGTCCGTATTTTTCCGGAATAGGAGCAGGCGATATTGAGCGTATCGTTCGTCCGTCCTGCAAGCTGATGCAGCGGGATAATCTCGACGCCTTTTTCAATCAGGCGACGCTGCACGCGAATCTGTTCGAGCGTGTGTTCTGTCCATGGCGCGACAATCGAGGCAGGAGTGATGAAAGTCACGGATCGCCCTGATGAAGCGATAAGCTCTGCAAGAACGCTCGCCATATAATAACGATCGTCATCGAAGACGACGACCGGACCATCGTTCGCAAGCGCAGCCACGCCGTTTTCGAGCAGTGCATTGACGCCGACTGTCGTCCCCTCTGCGAGATAATCGAGCGGGTCACGATGAACCCGCCCCACACCATCGTTACGCCAGCGCGCCCCTGTGGCGATTGCTATGTGCGGGATGCCATAGGAAAGAACATCTTCCGCGCTAAGCCGGCTATCAAGATAAAGTTGCGCGTTGGATGCCTGCCGCAACTGGCCAAGGCGCCAATCCCGCACACGGCCCCAAGCAGCAAGCCCGGGAAGGCGGCATTCCTGCGTAACGCGACCACCCCACTCTTGTGTAGCCTCAGCCAGCGCCACCTCCGCGCCGCGCTGCGCCATGGCGCGCGCCGCTTCCAACCCGGTGGGGCCGCCGCCAATAATGAGCACCGATTGCTGCTTCTGCAGGGGCGGAATGATTTCCGGATGCCAGCCCTTGCGCCATTCTTCGCCTATCGTCGGATTTTGCGTGCAGCGCATCGGGGCAACCGTGTTATCGCTTGCCGTGCAGATGTTGCAGCCGATGCATTCGCGGATATCGTCGATACGGCCATCGCGAATTTTCGCTGGCAGGAAGGGATCGGCAATCGACGGCCGCGCTGCGCCGATCAGATCGAAAATGCCCTTCTTGATTGCACGCACCATCGCGTCGGGGGAAGTGTAACGCCCTACCCCGACGACGGGTTTCGAGGTGAGAGGTTTTACGAAGGAAACAAACTCCTCCTGAAAGCCTTCCTGCGAGAACCGGGAGGTCTGACTGTCGTTCGACCAATTTGAAAGGTTAACGTCCCACAGGTCGGGTTCGTCGGCCAGCGCTGTTATAACATCGCGTCCTTCACCGTCATGGGTCAGACCTTCCGCGCCCAAAAACTCCTCTACGGCAAATCGCACCGCAATGGCGCATTTATCGCCTACTGCGTCGCGCGTATCGGCAATCACCTCGCGAAACAGACGCAGGCGGTTTTCAAAGCTGCCGCCATATTCATCCGTGCGCTTGTTATAACGGTTAAGCAGGAAGTGCTGCAGAAGCGTCATGTCGTGACCGGCATAGACATAGATGATGTCAAAGCCCGCACGCTTGGCGCGCAAGGCCGCATCGCGATGCCATTTGCGGAATTGGGCTATGTCGCTTTTATCCATGGCGCGCGCCTGAACCGGATCTTCCACATCGACCATAATGTCGGACGGTCCGATCGGTGAAAGTCGCGTCAGTCGGTTGGCGATGTGGATGCCGTTGTGCACGAGTTGAATGGCTGCGAGGCTTCCCTGCTCATGCACAGCCTCCGTGAGCTGGATGAGACGAGGAATGTCCTTGTCGTCCCACAGCCTGCCCTGATTGGACGGCGTTATGTCGGAAGTGGGATGGATTTCGGTTTCCTGTGTGGCAATGACACCCCAACCGCCTTCCGCCTTCATACGCCGCATATACCGATCAGCATCGGGATAGCGATGACCCATGCCGCTGCAATGCGGCACCTGATAAAAACGGTTGGGCGCAGTGACCGGACCGATCTTGATGGGTTCGAAAAGTATGTCGTAACGCGGGTCGCGCATGGGCATAATTCCATTGTTCCGGAAAGCGCAGCTTCGCTTTGCCGGTTAATCACTATTGGTTTGTGTTTCACGCAAAGTCTTCAGCCTCCGCTCGACACACTCGGAGCCTAAAAACGCTCTGCAAGCGGGGGCCAAAGAGATATCCCTGCCGCCCTGTTGAAACTCTCCCTGAGCAGTTCTTTATGCTGAAAGCTATACACAGACGCACTATTATGCAAGTGCATAATAGTGCGTCGCCATGCTTTGCCTTTGCCCTCATATATGCGAGAGATAATCCAAAGGAGAGTTGCGCTTCATGACGAGCCTGTTCAAACGCGCCCCAGAAAGCGAACGCCGACGTGAACTGATTGAAGCGACATTGGAATGTATATCCGAGGTCGGGATTCAGGCCACGACCGTGCGTGCCGTTGCCGCTCGTGCGGGGGTAACAAACGGGCTGATACGCCATCACTTTGAGAACAAGGCCAATCTCATCGTCGAAGCTTATCGTCGTACAATGGAGCTGATCACCGCTTCCAGCATGGCGATATTGGAAGGGCGAGAGGGGAAACCGCATCAGCGGCTATTGCAATTCATCAAGGCAACACTGGAAGGGCAAGCTTCCGATGATCGGATGCTGTCGCTTTGGGCCACGTTTATCAGTCAGAATCGCGTGGATCCGATGATCATGGCGGTGCGCGATGAAAGCTATGCAAACCTTCGCAGGGCAACCGAGCCGCTTCTCGCCGAAGTTTTCGCGGCCGAAGGACGCGCGTTCACCCCTGCGGAAATCGAACGCGCCGCCATTTGTGTGCACGCCATACTGGATGGTCTGTGGCTCGAAGCTTGCCTCGATCAGAGGCGCGAGAAAACGGATATGTTTGTGCAGCTTGCAAAAGAAATGATCGAAAAGGTTCTGGACACCTCTCTTTCCGAAGATTGAGCCAAGGTCGATCATTTCGCGATAGGGGCCTGCTGACTGCCTCAAGAAGCTTCCCGTTTCCAATCCCCCTCTAACTCAACACGATACCGCCATCGACGTTGAGGCTTTGTCCTGTAACAAAAGCGGCATCATCAGATGCCAGAAATGCGACCGGCCCAACAACGTCCTCCGGATCGCCGATACGACGCATCGCCGTCTTTTCCTGCCACGCCTGGCGCACGGCGGCATCATCCAGATTGACCCGCCCCATGTCCGTCAGAATAATTCCAGGGCAAATGCAGTTGGCCGTAATCCCATACGTGCCGACCTCCAGGGCCAGAACGCGGGTGAAGCCCATGACGGCAGCCTTCGATGCGGAATAATGGGCCTGTCCAAGCGCACCGTGCTTGCCGCCGATGGAGGCGATATTGACGATGCGACCGTATTTCTGCCGCTTCATGTGAGGAAGCGCTGCTTGAACGACCAGAAACGTACCCTTTGCGTTGACATCAAGCACACTGTCCCAGTGCTCTTCCTTCAGGTGCTCGACATCACCGGCGATCAGAATCCCGGCATTGTTTACGAGAGCATCGATGCGGCCGAACACATCAACGACATTGCTGACCATCGCTTCTACCTGGGCTTTGTTGCTCACATCAGCATAGACGGTCAGAGCCCGCCGGCTTGTGGCCTCGATTGCGCGCGCCACTTCCTGCAAGGCATCCTGTTGGCGCTCGATGTCGTTGATAGCAACATCGAAGCCACGTTTGGCCATGCCGATTGCAATGGCCCGGCCAATACCGCGACTTGCACCGGTAACGAGGGCGATTTTTGCCTGTTCTGTCATTTCATTCTCCCAAAATCAAAGCGCGGTATAGCCGCCATCCACGGCAAGCACGGTGCCGGTCACAAAACTTGCAGCATCGGACGCCAGAAACAGAACGGCATTCGCGATCTCTCTCGGTTCTCCCAGCCGTCCCTGTGGCGTCATGCGCATCCAGGTTGAGAACCATTCCTCATTGCTGCGGCCAGCAAGCGTCAGTTCCGTCGCGGTGTAGCCGGGTGCAACCGCATTGACGCGAACGCCCTGCTTTGCCCATTCCACAGCCAAGGACTTGGTAATGAGGTTTACTCCGGCTTTAGCGGCGTTGTAGGCAACCTGCGGCTGCGGATAGACGACGATCTCGCCGCACATCGACGAAATATTGACGATAGTGCCGCGTCCGACAGCGGCCATGCGCTTGCCGAAGGATTGGGCACAATAAAAGACGCCGTTAAGATTGATGTCGATTACAGCGTGCCAGTCCGCTTCGGATGTTTCGCTCGCGGGACTGTTGCGAACGATGCCCGCATTGTTGACGAGGACGTCCGGGACGCCAAACTCCGCGGCAATAGCATCGGCGGTTCGCTCCACCGCATCGCGGTCGGTCACGTCCAGAATGTACATGCTCGCAGAAGAAGGACGACGGGCATTGAGTTCCGCAGCCGCCTGCCTGGCAGCCGCTTCGTCGCGGTCGGTGATGATGACCGTCGCGCCGGCTTCAACGAAAAGCTCGGCAATCGCCCGCCCGATACCCCGCGCGCCACCTGTAATAACGGCGTGCTTGCCGGTCAGTTGAAAATCAGTGAGCATTCAGTCCTCCCGCGACAATGTTTCAGGTAGCCCGAACGGCTTTCAATGCCGGATAAAGCGCCCGATATTGCTGATAGATTTCATTGTAGAGAGCCATCTCGCGCGGACGCGGCTCTATGCGCTTGCCGGGCTTTACCATGGCGGCAATACCCTCATCGATGGTTGCGAAATGGCCTGCTCCATGCGCAGCGAGCACCGCAGCTCCCACGGAAGGCGCATCGCGTGACTGCGGCACACAGACAGGCAAGCCCGCAGTGTCGGCATGGATTTGCAGCCAGAGCGGGGACGCGCTCGCACCGCCGCCGACGGTGATTTCCTGGCCTCGATAACCGGCTTCAGCCATGGCATCAAGAATAGTACGGGTGCCGAAACTGATACCTTCCATTATGGCACGGAAGATATGATGCGGTTCATGCGCCAGCGTCAGTCCGACGATTGCACCACGAGACAAGGCATCGGTATAGGGCGTGCGGTTGCCCTGAAAATGATCCTGCACCAGAAGCCCTTCAGCGCCCGGCTCCAGCGCAGCCGCCTTGGCGTTGAGCGCTTCCATGTCCATGGTCCCGTTCATCAGGCGTCCGAGCCATGCGATGATCGAGCCGGTGGAAGTCTGCCCGCCTTCGATAATATAGCGTCCCGGATAGACCATGTCGGGATAGCTGCCCCATATGCCCGGCGCGTGCAAAGGTTTGTCCGCAACACCAAATTGCAAGTGGGACGAGCCGGTTATCAGCGCAAGCTGACCGGGCTTGGCCACGCCCAGTCCTATCATGCCGATAAGTGCATCAGCGCCCCCCTGCACTACCTTTACGCTCTGCGAGAGGCCGAGTTCGGAAGCAGCGGTTGCACACAGCCCGCCGATGACCTCTCCGGGTGCGACCACGCGAGAAGGCCATTTCTGCAATAGATCACTGAGGCCGAGTTTCTCCAGAAGAGTGACCGGGAAACCGCCGCGATCCGTCGAATAGTGCCAACGGAGCGACACGTTGTTCAGACTGGCGGCTTTTTCACCGGTCAGGCGCAGTGTCATGAAATCCTGATACTCGCAGATCGCATCTGCTTTTTCGAATATCTCCGGCTCATTCCGCGCGAGCCACAGTGCTTTCGGGATCATCCATTCCGCCGAAACCGGTCCCCGGCCGCCGCCATTGGCTTGCAAGGCAATATCCGCAGTGGCAAGGACAGCATCGGCCTCGGCACTTGCTCGAACGTCCATCCAGATGATCGATGGACGCAGCGGTTTACCGCTCGCGTCCAGAGCCACGACGGTACAGCTCGTCGTCGCCAGCGTGATCGCTTCTATCGCCGACGGGTCGACGGACGAATCTGCAATCGCCTTGCGCGCAGCCTTTACAAAGCCTGACCACCAGTCTTCGGGGTTCTGCTCGGCACGAGCGCCGCTGGAAAACTTGGTCTCATAAGGAACTGCGGCACTTGCAAGGCACGTGCCCGAAAGATCGTAAACCCGCGCGCGGACACTTTCCGTTCCTCCATCGGCGGTGAGAAAATAAGCCATTCAACTCCTCCCGAGGCAGATGCGAAAACTCCTCCAGTCTTCGCATACCTCATCGCGCATGTTTCAACTCAGGTCCCGAAACACTTCCAGCGCCTTGCCCGCATACATGACAGCCGGTCCACCGCCCATTTCAACGGCTACCTCAAGTGTCTCGATCAGTTCCTGCTCGCTTGCTCCGTGCCGGACCGCTGCATCCACGTGGTAAAGGATGCAATCTTCGCATCCCTTCACGACGGCAATACCGGCAGCGATCAATTCGCGCTGGGCGGACGAAAACGCGCCGGCAGCGGTTGCGGTTTTACTGACCTTGGCGAAACCAGTCATCAATTCGGGCGCAGCTTTCGCAAAAGCGCCGAGCCGAGCCTGCGCTTCCTTGAGACGAAGTCTGATGTCCTCAGTCATAGGAACCTCCGATGGAACTCAAAATCAGATCGAGAACGTCCTTCGACTGATCCCATTGCGGCATATGGCCGGACTGGCCGAGAAAATGCACCCCAATGGAAGGCGGAAGTGTCGTCGCCTGTTGCCATGGAATGATGCGATCCAGAAGACCGACCAGAACACGTACCGGTTTTGCGCGGGAAAGCTTTTCCAGTCGCAGAACAATGTCGATCATTTGCCCTGAAGGGCCCACAATCGCTGCTGCCAGCGCCTTGAGACGCCCTTGGGCCATGGTCTTTGCAAACTCCGCCGCCAGTTCCGGCGAAAGCTCTACGGGCTTGGCAGTGATACGACGCAGCAGATGGCTGACTTCGCCTGCCGTTGTTGCATGGGCCATGCCGGAAATGAATCCGACGTCCACCTCAGAACCGAGGCCGGCAGGAGCGATCAGCGTCAAGCTCGAAACACGGCTCACATGCGCAGCTGCAAATTGTGCAGCTACGACAGCTCCAAGAGAATGCGCAACGACATCGACCTTGGCAATGCCCAGAGCGTCGAGGAATGCGGGCAGGAATGCGCCGAGTTCATCCGCGTTCGCCGCATTGATGGTCGTTAGTCCGTGAGCAGGAAGATCGGGCGCAATTACCCTGAAATTCGCCCGGCGCAGACCCGATGCAATACCGGTCCAGGTCGTCCGGTCACCAGAGAAACCGTGAAGCAACAAGATTGTGCGACCATTTTTCGGACCCTGATCCAGATAGGCGACACGGCCATTCGCCAGATCGAAAAAGTGCACAGCGCTGTTCGATTTCGAATTGCTCGACGCCGCCAGCACGTCTTCTTTCTCGATCCGCCCCCGGCGTCCGCTACCCGAAAGCGAATTGATGTCGATGCCGTTCTGGCGGGCAACCTTGCGAGCAAGCGGCGTGGCCCGGACCCGATCGCCCTGACTTGCCGGAGCCGTCTGCTTGGCGGCCGACGCTTTGGCTTCAGACCGAATGGGTTCAGCCTTTTGAACCGCCACTTCAGGCGTTGCCGCATCTGCAGCGGCCACTTCGATATGGGCAATGGTCTCGCCAACCGTGACCATCTCGCCTTCCTCGCGCAAGATATCGACAAGCGTTCCACTCGCCAGCGCCGGAAACTCCGCAACAGTTTTGTCTGTCTCGATCTCAAGCAGGGCCTCGCCGCGCTCGAAGCTCTCGCCTGCGTTCTTCAGCCAGCGAACGATACGGCCTTCTTCCATCGTTTCACCAAGACGCGGCATAGCGAGGTCGGTGACAACGCGCTCGTTCTGCGAACCGGCTGCGCGTGCGAGGTGCAACGCAGCCGGTTCTTCAGGAGAAGGCGCGCTTTCGCCACCTTCATCCGTCCAGTCGGGACCATCGCCGATATCGATACGCGCCAATGGCGCACCAACCATCACCTGATCGCCAATAGCTCCGATCCATTCGTTCAACGTACCGTCACCCAAGGCAGGAAACTCAGCCACGGTCTTGTCCGTTTCGATTTCTATTATGGAATCGCCGCGCTTGAAACTGTCCCCCGGCTTGACGAGGAAGCCGACGATCCTGCCTTCCTCCATCGTCTCGCCAAGACGTGGCATTTTGAGGATCCGTTCGGTCATGACAGCATCTTCTCGGCAACGGAACGAATGAACTCGGGCGTTGGAACGCTTCCGGTTTCCAACTCCTGCGAAACCGAAATCGGAATATCTTCACCGGCGACACGTACAACGGGCTGTTCGAGATAGTCGAAGCATTCCTCGGTAATGCGAGCGGCAAGCTCGGCCGCCACACCGGCAGTCATGACGCCTTCGGAAACCACCATTGCCTTGCCGACACGCTCGACATGTTCACGCACTGTGTCGAAATCGAGCGGATTAAGCGTCCGCAGATCGATGACGGTCGCTTCGATGCCCTTCGCGGAAAGTTTCTCGGCGGCATCGAGTGCATAATGAAGCTGGCGTGAATAGGTGACGATGACGAGATCCTTGCCGGTGCAGTGCACCGCAGCCTTGCCCCATTCAAGCGGCTCGGCGTCGAGATCGACTTCTTCCTTGCGGGTGTAAAGCGCCTTGTGCTCGATGAAGACCACGGGATCAGGCTTCGTCAGGCTTTGGCGCAGCAGATGATAGGCATCCTGGACTGTGGCGGGCATGGCAAGGCGCAGACCTGGTGTATGCATTATCCACGCTTCAAGGCTCTGGGAATGCTGGGCACCGGCGGAACGTCCGGTACCGCCCTGGGTGCGCAGCACCATCGGCACGCCGATCTGCCCACCGAACATGTAGCGTATCTTTGCTGCCTGATTGGCAAGCTGGTCCATCGTCATTCCGAGGAAATCGATATACATCAGCTCGGCCACTGGCCGCAGCCCGGTCATCGCAGCCCCCACCGCCGCACCAACAATAGCCGGTTCGGATATTGGCGTATCGATCAGGCGTTCAGGACCGTACTTTCCGATAAGGTCCTTCGTAACGCCATAGGCACCACCATAGCGCCCGACCTCCTCGCCGATCACGACGATGGTGTTGTCTTCCGCCATGGCGTCATCCAGCGCTTTGCGCAGCGCGTCGCGGTAAGTCATGGCAACCATTATGCTTCATCCTTGAAAAGTACGCGGTCGATACGGGTGCGGACAGGTTCGGGCTCAGGCTCTCCTACCGCATAAACATCCTTGAACATGGAAGTGAGCGGCGGCGCCTTGGATTCGACCGTGAAGTCGATGGTGGCGTCCATTTCAGCCGCAATGTCGCTATCCATGGCGTCAAGTGCGGCTTCCTGCGCGAAACCGGAGGATAAGAGCTGGTCGCGCGTGAATTTTACAGGGTCTTTCTTGCGACCTTCGAGTTCTTCTGCCTCTGCGCGGTATGGGCTCTTATCCATGCGCGCATGACCAAAGAACCGGTAGCAGGTGACCGACAGGAAGCCCGGCTTGCCGAGCCGCGCATCATCGATCAATCCCTGGGCCGCATGCTTGACCTCCTCGACATCGATGCCATCGACAACCCTTCCATTGAGGCCGAATGCGTGGGCTCGCTGATCAAAGGCGGTGTTGGCGGTCGCCTGATCGACGCGCGTTCCCATGCCGTACTGGTTGTTGATGCAGACAAAAACCACCGGCAGGCCCCACAGGGCGGCCATGTTCATGCTCTCATAGAGAATGCCCTGCTGCATTGCGCCGTCGCCAAAGAATGCGAGCGAGACGGAATTTTTCTTCAGGTATTTGCTAGACAGGCCAGCACCGACAACAGATGGGATACCGCCGCCCACGATAGCGTTGGCCCCCAGATGACCGAGTGCCATGTCGGCAATGTGCATGGAGCCGCCCTTGCCATGGCAATAGCCGGTTTCCTTGCCGCCGATTTCGGCCATCATCTGTCTGGGATCGGCGCCGCGGGCGAGAAAGATGCCATGGCCGCGATGATGCGTCGTAAATGTGTCCTGTGGCTGCATGGCCGCACATACACCGGCGGCAGCAGCTTCTTCGCCAATGGAAAGATGAAGCATCGAACCTGCCGTCTGGGCGCGCACGAAGAGTTCGCCAACGCGTTCTTCAAAGGTGCGGATGCGGCGCATCGTTCGATAGAGTTCGAGAAGATTGGAGTTACTCGGATTTTGCACGTGCGCCTCCGACAGACCTGTCTGTTGCAAATGTTTCATGATGTCCGGTTCAATGCCCTCACAGGAGCTTTAGTTTGGTGGTACGCGAGACAACCGCGACCGCTACGAGGATGATGAGGCCCTTCACGATGCTCTGGATATACGTATCCATGCCAATCAGATTGAGGCCGTTATTGATGACGCCGATAAACAGCGCGCCGAAGAAAGTTCCGGCAACCGTCGCCGTACCGGGACGGAACATAGTCATGCCGATAAATACCGTCGCTAAACCGTCGAGGAGATAGCGCTCGCCGGCATTCGGCTGGCCGGAGCCAAGGCGCGCTGCCAGAAGCGCCCCTGCAACGGCTGCGAAAATCGAGCAGACGATCAGGGCAGCGGCGCGATAGAAGCGACCGTTCACGCCCGAGAGTTCCGCAGCCTTGAGATTGCCGCCCACAGCGTAAATGTAACGACCGAAGACAGTGCGCTCCATCAGGAACCAGGCGACGAACACCACAACGACCATGGCATAGGCAAGCACTGGAACCCCGAAGAGCTGCCCCTGTCCCAGCCAGAGATAGCTGGCCGGAAGGCCGCCATAGATCGCGCGTCCGCCCGTCATCAGAAAGTTGATGCCATAAAGAATGGAGCCTACTGCCAGCGTCGCAATCAATGAGGGTACGCCGACCAGGGTGACGAGCGCCGCATTGACGGCGCCGACAACAAATCCTGCCCCCAATCCGGCCAGCAACGCCAATGGCAAAGGCGTGCCCGCAACCAGCAGCAGCGGCACCACAATACCAGCCATGCCGACCATATAGCCGACCGAAAGGTCCATTTCGCGCGCAGCGAAGCCGAAGGTCAGGCCTGCACCGACAATAGTGAGCATGGCGATCTGCTGGAGGATGTTGAGCAGATTGTTGGCCGTCAGAAAGCGGTCCACTGTCAGCGAAAAGCCCATGAACAGCAGGAGCAACACGAAGAGCGTTGAATATTTCAGCAGCCATTCTCCCTTGAGCTTCTTGCCAAAGCTCTGCGCGTGACGCGACGATTGCGGGGCAACGGCGGGGTTTTGTGTATTCATTGGATAACTCCTGCCATTGCGGCAATGAACTTCGCTTCGGAAAAGGCCTCACGCGGAATTTCAGCACCCGGAGAACCGTTCACGAAGGGGATGACGCGGTCTGCCACGTCAGCAATTTCCAGCAGGTCAGACGAAGTGACCAGAATTGCCACGCCCTTGTCGGCGAGCCGGCGCATCTGGGCATGAATTTCACGCTTGGCCCCGATGTCGACACCCTCGGTGGGTTCGATGAAAATCATCAGCCGGTAGTGGTCGTCTGCGCCGTACAGCCACTTGCCGATAGAAACCTTCTGCTTGTTGCCGCCGCTCAGGTCCTTTACGAACTGATTGCGCGAATGCGCCTTCACGTTCAAAAGCTGCATGGTGCGGTCGGCTTCCTGTGCTTCACGGCGCATCGACAACACGCCCGTGCCGCCCATGACCGCAAATGACGGATGCACCATGGCAAGGTTTTCACGCACATCCCAATCGCCGATCAGCGAGTATTCCATGCGATGATCGGGGACCAGAGCGACGCCTTTTTTCTGCATGGTACGCGCATTGATCCGGGCGATGCCGTCGCCCTGAAAACGGCAGATGCCGCTGGTGACGCCACTCCCCGCATAGAGCGAACGGGCGAAGCCAAAATGGCCGGCACCGGTCAAACCGATCAGGCCGACGATTTCACCGGCGCGGATTGAAAATTTGTCAACTTCGACATTGCCTGCACGCCAGTCACTCACTTCCAGAACCACGGGGCCGAAACTGCGACTTCGGCTGCTCTCCGACGCCATCGCCGTTTTGCCGCCAGTGCGTTGCAGCATCAGATCAATCAGCCCGGCTTCGCTTGCTTCAGCAGCCTGTAGCGTGGCAACATGACGGCCGTCGCGCAGGACCGTAATTCTACCGCTCAGTGCTTTTATTTCCGAGAGGAAATGGCTGATCAATACGATGCCGACCCCTTGCTGCGGCAAAGTCCTGATAATCTCCCAGAGACTTTCCTTTTCGCGTGCAGGCAAGGTAGCCGTGGGCTCGTCAAGGATGAGCAGCCGGACATCGCCACGCAGTGCGCGAACAATCTCGATTATCTTCTGGTCAGCCATGGGCAGCATGTCGACCTGCTGGTCGAGATCAATGGAAACTTGCGGAAACCAGCGCCCGAGCAGTTCGCGGGCACGCGACAGCACTTTGCGCTTGTCAATGACACCGAGCCCGAGCCGGGGCTCGTCGCCAAGCAAAATATTCTGTGCACCGGTCAACCCGGGCACCAGACTGCCCTCCTGCGATACATGCGCGATGCCCTTGCGCAGCGCATCCCCGGCGCTAGTCAGCTTCACCGGCGCACCATCAATGGTGATTGTGCCGGATGTCGGGCTTTTGCTACCGCCGAGAATGCTGACCAGAGTGGTCTTTCCCGCGCCGTTTTCTCCGATCAGTCCATGCACCTCATCAAACCGAAACTCCGCGCTCACCTGATCCAGCGCCAGCGTTCCGGGATAGGACATAACGATCTGCGACAGACTTACCGCCATCGGAGAACTCCCATGAATTCAATCTATTCCAAAATTGGCCGGAGCGCGGAACGATCACGCTCCGGCCAGATGCAGGCAACGTTGGGGGCTTGCCTACTTCTTCGGGAGGAAGTCCTTGCAGTTCTGCTTGGTGACAAGCGGCGCATCGAGATAAACGGTCTTGGACGGAATGACCTTCGCGGCGTCTTCCTTCTTGACCACGATGCTTTCGATCCATTCGCCAGTCTGCGCACCCATCTTTTCGAATGGCTGCGAGACCGTCGCGATCATCAGGCTGTCGGGCTTGCAAACTTCTTCGATAGCCTGCGGATGGCCGTCAATGCCAATCACTTTGACGTTCTTCAGACCAGCGGCATTCAGCGCGTTGATCGCGGCCTGTGCAGGCTCATCCCATGGGGCCCAGACCGCGTTGATCTCCTCGCCAAAGCGCGACGCATAGTCCTGGATGGTCTTGGTCGTGTCTTCGAAGAACGCCGTGTAGTCGATATTATGCTCGGCGATTACCTTTACTTCCGGGTATTCCTTCAGCACGGTCTCCATCACGTCGCCGCGCTTGCGCGTGCCATGGTGCTCAGCCATACGCAGGAAGACAAGATTGCCCTTGCCGCCCATCTCATTGAGCAAAAAGGGCGACACATCGGCCGACATTGCCCAGTTATTGGTGGTCACATCCACCACCACACCGTCAACCTGGCCGCTATCGATAGCGAAAACTGGAATCTTGGCTGCAACAGCGGAATCGATGGCAGCGCGTGACGCGCGCAAATCCGACATGCTGACGATGATCGCGTCCACCCCGCGCGAGGCCGCATCCTGAATGTTCGACGCCGTGCGCTCACCGGAGCCACCGCTATCAAGCACGCTTATGCTCCAGTCCTTGTTCGTCTCCTTGAGCCAGGCATCAAAGCCCGCCTTTGCACGCTGCTCGGACTGCGCAGCAGCGTTGGAATGCACCCAGGCTACATTTGTAGCCGAAGCGCTAGCCGTGCCCATAAGCATGGCAAGGACCGTGACAGCCACTGCTTTCTTGAAAAATCCAGAACCCATTTTTTCCTCCCAAAAGCCATGTGGTTGGCTCCACATCCGACTTTGATTGCTGCTTGCAGGCACATTCAGTTCGCTTGACGTCGAACTGGACAGTCACCATCGCGAAAAGCGCTATCGGCGCTTCGCCGTTTCTCCCCTTTGTCGCATCGGCGAATGCCTGTTTCTGCTCCTCCAGAACCAACATTCCGTCGCCTTGCGCCAGTTTCGTTTCCGATTGACCTCACTGCCCTTTCGCGCTCTTGTCCGCCGGAACGATTGGTATTAAGCGCCACCCAATTACAAATGTCAAACATGAATACATTTGTAATTGGGTGAGTGAAAAATCGAAAGAGAGACAGATGAGCGAATCCGAAGACAGCCTCAAGGTGCGCGTGGCGTGGCTCTACTATGTTGGAGGATTCAACCAGGAGGCGACAGCATCCCGACTGGGCCTGACCCGGGCACGTGTAAATAAGATACTGGGCGAAGCCCGCGAAAGCGGTCTCGTCAGCATCTCCATCGACCATCAAAACGCTGGCACATTGCCCATGGAAAATGAGCTGATGCATCAGTACGGTCTGGATTTTTGTATTTCAACACCGCCATTTGGCTTTCAATCCGATGATCACACTGCCTCTGAAATCCGCAAACAGGTATCGTTCCGAGCTGTAGGTGTTGCAGCCGCCACCTATCTGAAAAGCTTTCTGGCCGACCATGAGGACGCAACAATCGGCACCGGCTGGGGGCGAACCATAGAACAGATGACGCTGCAACTTGCCGGTGTACGTGCACCGCAGGCGCGCTTCATTTCCGTGATGGGGTCGCTGACCGCAAACTCCGCCTATAATCCGTTCGAAGTTGTGCATATGCTGGCGCGGCGGACCGGCGGACAAGGCTTCTTCCTTCCTGTCCCCTTCATTGCCGATTCCGCCGAAGATCGAAAAGTTCTCATCTCCCAACGCTCTGTGGCACGCGCGCTGGAAATTGCCCGCACCGCTTCCGTGTGCTTCATCAGTGCCGGTGAACTGACAGAGGATTCGCTGCTGCGCCGCCAGAACATGTTGAGCAAATCCGAACTGGAGAGCCTGCGTGCTGCCGGTGCCATCGGCGACACCAACGGCATCTTCTTTGACGAGAACGGGCAGCAAGTCGAACACGAGATGAACCAGCGCACGATTGCTCTGAGCTTCGCCGAGTTAAAGAAGGTTCAGGTGGTCCTGCTCATCGCCGGGCAGGAGAAGGCCGTTGCCGCCAAAGCACTGCTCAAGAGCGGAATCGTGAACGGCCTGATCATAGACGGAGACGCAGCCGAGGCCCTGATAGCTATTCTATAACGGCATAGCGTGATGGGCCCACCTTTCGATAGGAACTCGCGCCGAAAATGGGAGGGTGTGGCTCATCAGGTCGTTGCATGAAGTATTGCCATTCTCCCCCACATGCTACCAAATGAACGAGCCGATTGCGATGATATGTCACTCTTTCGCACTGAGTAACTGCGACAGCGATCAAACTCATCACCCTGTAAAAGGTCTAAGCAGGACTCCCAGTTCATCTCCGAAAATTACTCTTTCCGACTCAATACACTTGCTATTGTTGACATCAGATCATTGAAGCGGTCGCCTTGAATTGCGACATGATTGCGAAGCAGTTCACGAGCGTCAGAGGCGTCGCCTGCAAGGATAGCATCAACGATTTCTGTGTGTTCCTGAATTGAAGTACGCATACGATTATGGATACGCAATTGTAAACGCCGTTAAGGTCGCAGGCGTTTGTGCAGCATTAGGCATTGTTCGGCAAGGAAGCCGCAATGACTGGCGGCGTAGATGACCCTATGGAACTGCTCATCATCGCAATAATAGCGGTCTGTATCCTCGCTATTCGCTGAATTTGCGCGTGCGTCATGGGCCGTCAACAGGGCCAGTTTGTCGTCCGTGGTAAAGCGCTGCGCCGCACGTGCTCCGGCAGCCGCCTTCAGTTCCGGCATGACTGCAAACTTTTCGAGAATTTGATGGGGTTGAGGATTCGGCGAGCAGGGTTTGGAAAACAACCACCTTTGTGCGAAGCGCGCGCCAAGCCCTCTGAGGTGCGGTGCGGTACTCAGGAGCAGCGCTCTGTAGCATCCTCGGGAATCAGAATGGATACGACGGCGCCCCCGCCGGGCCGGTTTTGGAGTTCGAGCTTTCCACCATGGGCAGCTGCGATCGCCTGCACTACCGAGAGGCCCAGTCCCGTTCCTCCGGTAGCCCTCGAACGAGACGCGTCCCCTCGCCAAAAGGGATTGACGTTTATGTCGCCCATATTTTCAGGAAAGCCGGGACCTCGATCCAGGACGCGTATGGCGATTAAGCCATCAGCGGTCAGTTCGGTCTGGCATCGCAACACTCCGCCCCCTGCAGCATAACGGCAGGCGTTTTCCAGAAGCGCGAGTATGGCCTGCCGAATACGCTGGCGATCGGCTATCGCTATCCTTGGCGACAATTCCTTTTCGACAGTAAGCTTGCTTGCTTCGAGCATCGGCTTGGCTGAATCGATTACGGCTTCTACCAGTTCCGCCACCTCAAAGCGCTCGCGATCCATGACAAGTTTTTGTCCTATCGCCAGCGACAGCGTCCGCAGATCCTCGACAAGACGGGACAACCCCTCGACCTGCAGCAAAAGGCTCGCCACCATCTTCGTGTCCATCGGAAATACGCCGTCCACCATGCCCTGCATGGAGCCACGCAATATGGTTAATGGTGTGCGCAACTCATGCGCTACAGCCATATTGTTGAAGCACAGACGTTCTTCCATAGTTTCAAGGCTGGTTGCCAATGCATTGAAGCTTTCGATAAGGCTCTTGACCTCCACCGTGCTCGTATGAGATTCCGCCAGTCGGACGGTAAAGTCCCCCGATTTCAGCCCTTCTGCTACCTGGGTCAGCTGCTCCAGAGGCCGAGCGATCCGTCGCGCCAGATATATTCCGATGACACTGCAAATAAGCGCCGAAAACAGGCCGCAGACGAGCACGGACAAGTAGAGCTGAAAATCGACCGGATCAGAAAGACCATCAAGATGGTCGAACAGTTCCCTGATCGCGGCAGGTTCCGGAACGATGCCGGAATTCATATCGCGGTAAGCCTGCGCCGCATTGGCGGGCAGGCTCTTTACTACGCCCTCTTCCAGATAAGCGGCATAAGAGGTCACCCCCAGATAGGCCAGTCCGACACTGAGCACCAGCATGGCAGCAATTATGATGGCAGTCAGTGTGGCAAGAGGGAGCGTTGGTAGCTTCATTTGGGGTCTGCCAGGCGATAACCGATGCCACGGACTGCGGGGAAGAAATCCTTCTGCCCAAGGGCTTCGAGCTTTTTTCGCAGATTGGATATGTGCGTATCCACCGTGCGGACCAGCGCATCGCTTTCCGGCAGGCAGGCATCGAGAATATCCGCACGGTCGAAGGCGTGCGTGGGACGTCGCACCATGTAAGCAAGAATTCTGAATTCGCTGAGTGTTAATTGGAGAGCAATCCGTTCTCCGTTACAATTGACGAAAGCCGAGTAGGCATTGAAATCCACTTCGATCGCCCTGAAGCGGCGGAGCGTCTCCTGCTGATCGCCTTTTGTACGGCGGAGCACTGCCTTGACGCGAGCCACGACCTCCTGCGGATTGAAGGGTTTGACGACATAATCGTCCGCACCGAGACGAAGTCCGCTGAGCCGGTCTATGTCTTCGGCCAGCGCGGTCACCATGATGACCGGCGTGTTTTTGGTTTGTCGCAGACGTGCAAGCACGGCAAAACCATCAAGCTTGGGAATGCGAACATCGAGCAGAACGATATCCGGCGACAGCAGCGCGTGATGTTGCAGCGCCGTTTCGCCATCGGCGGCCCGCACCGTGCGATAGCCCTCCCGCACGAGATAGGCATCCAGGATTTGCGCAATTTCCGGCTCATCCTCCACAATAAGAACGAGACTGTTGTCCACTGGCGGCTCCAGATATAGGTCGTTGATAAAATCCCGGTGAATCTGCGCGGACTATGACCGGCAAATCCTCAACGTGCAATTTCCAAACAATATGCGCGCCATCCGGAGACCGGTTTTAGACACTTTGCCGGTTCGATCTTCGCAGAGTCTTGATAATCGGCCTTCAAATCGCGGTCGTTCAACTCTTTCGAGGTGTCGACATGCAGGAAACTGTCCTTGGCTCAAGCGATTCTCCTTCGGCAGCCAGCGTTCCCGAACATTACAAGCCTGCGTCCCGGCCGACGCAGTTTATGGTTCGCTCTATTCTTGCTGCAAGCTTCATCCTCGTGGTGTTTCCGTCGGTCGACCTCACCATCTCGCGCGTTTTTGCGGACGGCCATGGATTTCCATTGTCGGAGAATCCGTTTTTGAAAGCTGTGCGCGATATAAACCGGCACGGCTTGATCTACCTTCTGCTGTTCATGGTGCTCGCAATCGGCCTGCATGCTTTCCTGCCGCGCAAATTCTCCTTCTGCCCGCCGCATAAAGCCCTGTTCGTACTGCTGAGTTTTTTAATCGGCCCGCTCGTCACAGTACAGTTTCTGAAGAACACCATTGGAAGAGCTCGTCCGCGCGAAATCGTCGAATTCGGCGGAACGGCCGATTTTACGCCCGTATGGCAATATGCGGCGGCTTGCAGGCACAGTTGTTCCTTTCCCTCGGGCGAGGCCGCGGTAGCCGCCGCAACCCTGTCGCTTATCGTCTTCGTTCCCCTGCAATGGCGATCCGTCGCAACTGTAGTCGCAGTTCCGATCCTGTTCTTCGTTTCCTTCAACAGGGTCATCTTCGGTGCTCATTTCCTGTCCGATGTCATAGTGGCCTGGGGGCTGGTCCTGTGCCTGATGATGTGGCTCTGGCGACGAGTTTCCAGCCAGGCGATCGCGATCGACAACGGCGTAAAGCAATTCGGCACGCGGTTTTACGCTGGCCGAGCACACGACAATTCTCCATCGAACCTTGACAAAGCTGACGAAAATTCCGGCACGCATCCTACCCGCCGTAACGGACAATGATCATGCTGGCTGAACAACTTTCCCATTCGACGTCCGCCACAAGAAGGCCTGAACCAGGCCAACCCCATCATTGTGCCGAGCCAAGCAACCAGAATGTGCCCCTGAAGCATCTGGCTGCTTCCCATTCGATGTTGCGGCAGACGGTCAGCATTGTTTCGCGACTGAAGTTCCGCAAAACTCTGGCTTTCATGCTTAGAAGCAGCCTTTCGCCTAGGCTCACTCTTCGCTGGCTTAGATTTCTCGGTGAATACACGGAGCAGCACACTTTCGCTCCGCCTCACGACGATCTTATCCGCAAATCCCTCTCGTCATTCCTCATGCATCGGATGGCGTGGAAAACCCGGCTCAACATTCTCACCCAGCATTTCGAACTGGCACGCCAGTTATTGTGCCCGCACGTATTGCAAGCGCTCTGGCGAGGCGAAAAGATCGAGCTTGGGACGATTTGTGGCCGGGAACGCGCGTATCGCCTCCAATTGCTGCTTTCCGATCATTGCGGCAGCCGGCACGAAGGCGTGTTTACGGTGCGCTTGGTGGATGCGACGGATGACGCACTTCTCTGCATGGCGAGCTTCGTGTTCGTGCGTCGTCCGGGCCAATCATACAGTCTCATTGTCGGCGGATTGCAAGGGTCGGCCCGTGCAGACGCCAAACGCGCGGTAATTTCCGCAACCCGTGATCTCGGCGGTTTGCGACCGAAAGATGCGATCATGCTGGTGCTGAAAGGATTGATAGCGCACGGCGCCACTTCCTATCTGATTGCAGTCAGCAACTCCAACCATGTGATCAATCACCGCACCTCGAAACGGCGAAAAAGAAAGCTGCCGGATCTGGATGCGTACTGGCTTGATCGTGGCGGAGTTCCCTTTCCCCCGTTTGGGTTTCGGATTCCCGCCGATCCCGCAATTAACGACGGGTGCGGCAGCCGACGTAGCAACACAAAAATCGCTTTCTGGAAAATTGGAGCGAACCTGATCACGCGCAAGGGCAATAATTAACATGCCTGCCGCTGATCGCTTATCGGTTTGAAGATGAAGCAGTTTGAGGAAAGACCAGTCTCATGCGTGCGCCGCCCGAGCTGGCTTCCCCCACTTCAATGGTTCCCTCGTGAAGCGCCATGATCTGTTGGACAAGATTAAGCCCAAGGCCCGCCCCGGGGCCTTGGTCATCGAGGCGATTAAAGGGCTCAAAGATGCTCTTTCTCATATCCGAAGGAATACCTTTGCCCTCGTCAGCAACTTCAATCACGGCTGGCCTCAGAACGCTTATTGCAATCGTCCCTTGCTTATCTCCATGATCAATCGCGTTCTGAAACAGATTGGTAATGGCACGCTCTATCGCCTGACGATCACCACGGACGTTAATGACTTCGGCATCGTTATCGAAAACCACGTCGTATCCAGCAGCGAATGCGAGCGGCGCCATATCCGAAATCACCTGCCGGGCAGCGGAGACAATATCTACCGCATGGAACTTGTTTGACTGCCCTTCCAGTCGCTGAAGGTCGAGAAGCTGGCCCGCCAAGGTTCCAAGCCGGGCCACGTCGCGCGTGAGGCCAGATTTCACTTCGTTTTCCGGCAGGGCATGCAGTCGGGCGGAAAGGATTGCGATCGGGGTTCTCAATTCGTGCGCCGCCTGTGCCAAAAAACGCTGCTGACGCGAATATCCTTGATCAAGGCGCTCCAGTGCGCCATTGAACGCGTCCACCAATGGTGAAAGTTCGGCAGGAACATCCTCAGTAGGCAGACGGATTCCACGCCGCTCAGGCTCGATTTGCGAGGCTTTCTCAGCGATTGCCGAGGCTCCCCTCAATGTCATACGCACAACCAGCGGAATGACCAGCAAGGCTGCCATGGCAGCAAGGAGAAGGCCCGGAAGAACGAGCATCTTGAACCCTTCCCCGACCGCTTCGGCCAGCCGCCCGAAGGTGAGACCACCTCCCGTGCTTGCCATGATCAGAATGCGCCCCACAGATGTGTCTTCCCGTCTTATGACGGCATCGGGCCGGGAAGCCCCGGCCTTATCGTCGCCAAGACGGGCTTCCAGCACGTTCGACAAGGCGTTGGTCATTGTCCGGTAGGCGTCGGGCACGGTGCCTTCAATAAGCTGATTGCCGGAAGCATCGTGAATGATAAACCAGAGTGATTTTTCATTTCGACGCAACGCCGCCAATCCAGCCGTGTTTTGCAGGGTTAGATGCCCGTCCCCGTCACGGCTCACCGCCTCCTTGATGACGTCTATTACGCCTCGATCGTAGCGTTCGTGAACAAAACCCGACAGCCAGAGAAATGCAACGAAAAGCGCCAGCGCCGATACAACGATAAACGCCTGTGCGAGGACGATCCGAGTAACAAGCTGCCACTTCAGGGAAGAGGGTAGTTTTCTCAATTAACGGTCTCGCGCAAGAGATAGCCGACACCCCGCACACCGTTCAATGTGACGCCCGCAGCCGCCGCTGCCAGCTTTCGACGCACGCGCGAGACATGCGTGTCGAGAGCGTTTGGTTCCACTTCATCGTTCATGCCGAAAACCGCTTCCATCAGAACTGGCCTTTGCACCATACGTCCTTTTCGGCGCATCAAGGCCTCAAGCACAAGCAGTTCCCGGCGCGGCATCGAAAGCGGAACCTCGTCAACAAAAGCCTCACGGGCGGTGAAATCAAAGGACACACGGCCAAGTCGGACAATGTCAGGGCGAACATCGCCATTGCGGCGCAAGATCGCCCGCAACCGCGCCATGAGTTCATCGAAGGCAAAGGGTTTGCCCAGATAGTCGTCAGCACCGCTGTCGAGGCCGTGAATGCGATCCGGCAAATCGCCATTTGCAGTCAGAACCAGAACCGGGATCGAACAGCCGCGGCCACGCAATCTTCGCAGCACGGACAATCCATCCCCGTCGGGCAGACGGCGATCCAGAATGACGGCATCGTAGCAATCTTCCGCGAGCATATGTTCGGCTTCGCCACAGGTGGCGACAGTGTCCGCCACCATGTTTTGCGACGTTAGAACCTGTTCCAACATCGACGCCAGTTCGCGTTCGTCCTCAACCACCAGAATTCGCATCTGCCGTGCCTTTTCCTGCTCGAATTTGCTCAGTGTACCCATCGTGTCTGGCATCAGGCTGGCATTGGCCAACGGTTCCCGAAGCCCCAGCCTATTTTACGATTACACGCGACCGGGACGACAGGTCTTTGACAGGTGAAGCTTCGAAATTGCAGCGGTTCTGCCGGACGAATCGGAGAACAGTTTTCACGAGGAGTCGCCGAATGCCAATTGCAGATTTCGTTCCCTTCTTTGCTGCATGGCTGCGCAATCCGCTGCTAACTGCCGCAATAGCACCGTCCGGCCCGTCTCTTGCCCGGTTGATCACGCGCGAAATCAGCCCGGGCACCGGCCCCGTCATCGAATTGGGCCCTGGAACGGGCGTATTCACTTATGCTCTGCTCAAACGAGGCGTCGATCCGCGCGATCTGATACTGATCGAATTCAATCCGGATTTTGTGAGTATGTTACGCAAACGCTTTCCGCGTTCAACTGTCATTCAGGCCGACGCGACACAACTCGCCGCGCTCGACCTTTTACCGCCGGGGTCCTGCAAGAACATCGTCAGCGGCCTCGGCCTTCTGGCGATGGATAAAGTGCAGGTGGAAGCGGTCTTGCGGGGGAGCTTCCACTATCTCGCGCAGCTCGGTTCATTCTATCAGTTCACCTACGCCATGCGTTGTCCGGTCCATACAGAGCTGCTCGCTGCACTCGGACTCAAATCGGAAGAGATCGGCCGCTCATTCCGCAATATCCCACCGGCGTCGGTGCACAAGTTTCAAAGACAAAGTACTGACGTCTGATCGCGGCTCGAAGAAAATTAACCGCGCGAGAAGCAAAAGAGCGGCTCGCGCCGCTCCTTTTTCCTTATTTCTGTTTCAAGACCGGCAGTGACTCCACTGCTGTCGGAATCTTGATCGTCAGAAGTTCCTTGGCATCAAGGTCGAGGTCCTTGAGAGAAACTCCCCGCAGGATCTGTTCCTCATAGGTCTTGACATAGTACACGTCATTCTTCATGTCGGCGACCGTTGACCACTGCGTATAATCAACAGGCTTGTCTTCCTCACCCGCTTCGCCCTGAACCAGGCCGATCGGGATATCGAAACTGTTCAAAATGTGTTCCGCCAGGCGCACGCTCTCGATGCCGCTTGCTACACTGCGAGCCGATAGAAGATTGGCGCTGGCACGAACAAAGCGCGACGGTGGCGTCATATCGCCCGGTACGCCGAGCATGCCAGATCCCTCGCCCAACTGCTTGATGGTTTCATTGTTGATTTTCAGCGCCTTGACATTCTTTGGCGACAGATTCACGTAGTTGCGCAGATTTGTCATATGCCAGTCGAATGTAGGCGCGTTGGTCAAGACACTTAGCGGATTGTCATATACCTTCAGCTTGCCATCGACCGGTTCAATCACTATCGACGCGCCGGTTGTGTCGTGCAGCGTGTAATGGACCGGTGGGACAAAGCCCATATCAGACTGCTTGACGCCCACGACGGCTACCGTTTCGAGCGCAGCTTTCACTTCTGCCACTGTCGAGAAATTGCCCAGCGCCCAGCTCAGGAAATCCCATGGGGCGAGGCTGTTTTCCGGCTTTACAGAGGACGGATCAGGATAC
Source organism: Brucella sp. RRSP16 (assembly GCF_052246815.1). NCBI lineage: Bacteria > Pseudomonadati > Pseudomonadota > Alphaproteobacteria > Hyphomicrobiales > Brucellaceae > Brucella > Brucella sp. RRSP16. The sequence goes on along the minus strand of NZ_JBQQAM010000011.1, from coordinate 77,604 downwards.
TGCGCAAAATCCGGGAAATAGAGGATGCCACCCGCAAGACCTTTTTCGTTCATGCCATCGATCAGTGCCGGGAGGCCAAAGGCGTTCATGCCTACAGCCGCATACTTGGCATTCCACGTCTTCCCTGCGGTATCGGCCGAAAGCTGCGAAGTCATTTTGAAGTTGCGCGGGATCATGATCATTTTGGAATCGATATTAAAACCGAACTCCATCGTGCGCCCGTAAACGAAACTGCCGTCTTTTGTTGGAAGAATGAAACTGGTGCATGCATAAGCAGCCTGAGGCAGGATAAGACCTGCAGTCACAAGCGCGACAGCAACGCCGCGCGCCAACATTCGACGGGAAGATTTCCAGATTGAATAACTGCCAGACATGCTTTCTCCTCGCACCAGCGGTGCCTTAAAAAATAAGTGCCGTGCAGGGAGAAAAATGCAACCAAAAGTAATGATTGCCTCCCCTTAACGAAACTGAATCAGCCAGCGTGGTTATACGCACCAAGTATTACCGGAACAAGCCAGAACGCATGTTTTGGTTAATCGTAAAATTACTAACTGATTATTGTTTATGACTTATGATTGAAATATTAGATAAATGTAATTTATTGGCTTAGTACTAGTGGGGACCCTGCTCAGAAAGCCCATGCAGGATGCTTGGCGACTGGAAAACCCAATTGGCGGTTCCTAGTTTTGGGAGCCGTAAATCCATCGGGTTCTTCAGCACGTATGAGGGCCACTAGCCTATGTTCTGATATTCCACATCCGGATGATAACTGGCGTGGAGTGGCGTAACAGGCGACAAGGTTCCCTTACACCGCCCGATCACAACGAACTATCAAGCTTAGGGTGAAACGGGCGGGACCCCGACTGGCACCTGTTTACCTCATCATCGCCGCCACGTTGCCGCCATCAACGGTTATGACAGCGCCAGTGGATGCGCGTGCCTGCACCAGATGCAGAACCGCCTCGGCAACGTCCTCGCCAGAGACTTCCCGCTTCAGCAAATTGCCGCGCATATAGACTTCCGGCGTTACACCGCGTGCCCGCGCACGCTCCTCGACCATTTCGTCGGTCATCAGGCCTGTTCGTATTCGATCGGGATTGACCGCGTTTACCGTAATGCCATCAGCGGCGTGCTCCAGGGAATATTGACGCATCAGTGCCATCAATGCCGCCTTCGATGTGCCATAAGGGCCGAAATCAGGCCCCGGGTTTACGGCCTGCTTGCTGACATTGAACACGACGGCACCGCCGGTGCCTTGCTTCTGCATGACCTTGATCGCAGCCCGCGCAATATAATGATGGCTCCAGAAATTGAGATCGAACGCAGCCTTGAACAGATCGTCCTCGACAGAGGTCAAAGCGCCCTGAAAAGCTGCACCCGCATTGGAGACAAGTATATCGACCCCGCCAAATTTTGCCGCGATCTGTGCAAGTGCATCGTCAGCCGCAACGGGATCAGTCAGGTCACATGCAAGGGCGAAGCCACCCAGCCGCTTCGCTTCCGCAGCTACGCGCTCCCCATCGATGTCAATCAGCGCAAGTTCCGCACCCTGATTTTTCAGTTGCTCCGCGATAGCCAGACCGAGACCGCCTGCTCCGCCTGTCACGACCGCCACCTGCCGCGTCAGCGGCTTTTCGGTCTGCTTGGTAAGCTTTGCCTGTTCCAGTGACCAGTATTCGATGTCAAAAAGGTCTTCTTCGGAAAGTGCTTCAAAACGGTCGATACCTTCGGCACCGCGAATGACCTCAATCGTCGCTTCGGCGACGTCCGCGCAGATGCCAGCGGATTTCTGCGTGTTTCCAGCCGCAAAAAGTCCCACGCCCTCGACATAGAAAACGCGCGGCATCGGATCGAGCATCTTCTTGCCGCCGCCGACACGCGCATTGTTACGCTCGAAATAGGCCGTGTAGTCGGCCGCATAGGCGGCCACCGCCTCTTTTACGCCGACTGTCCATGCTTCAAGGTTATCGGCTTCCGGCCTTGGTAGTGCCACGCCATAGCGCTTGATATGAATGACATGTTCCGGTGTCGCATTCCCGCGCCGCACCAGATCCGCGATGTTCGGCGCACCGCAAAAATCAAGAATATCGTCATTAGAGCGGTGCTCGAGAATGAAGCGGCGCGGCCGTCCCTCTCCCCTGCCAGGGAGTGCAATCGCTCCACGCAATATAGGTGCGATTTCCGCCGCCGAGGCCATGGCTTTAGCCGATCGTGTGGCGCTTGCCGTTCCGAATGGGCGTGGCCTGCCTTCCGCGATGCGCTTTTCAGCACGATCAATCCCGGCGATCATATTTTCATAGGCTTCACGCGGGTCCTCCGACCAGGTGAAAATACCGTGCTTCAGCAAGATCATGCCGGGTGCATCGGGCTTTGCGGAAAATGCCTTCAGACACGCTTTCGAAAGATCGAAACCCGGCATGACATAAGGCACGATAATCATCTCCGGGAAAAGTTCGCGGATGATCTCTTCACCCCGTGGCTGATTGGTAAGCGCCACGATCGCGTTGGCATGCGTGTGGTCGACATGCTTGAATGGCAGGATCGCATGAAGGATGGCTTCCACGGATGGATTGGGCGCTGCCGGATCGAGCAGCAAGCGGCGTTGCAGCATGACCATATCGTCATCCGACAAGGTTTCGTAGTTCACCATCGCTTTCAACGGTTCCAGATGCAGAGCGGGGAGACCTGCTGGCTCTATCTTGCCCATGTCCCAGCCGCTGCCCTTGACGCACAGCACGGAAACTTCACTGCCGTCATGATCAATCAGCCTGGTCTTGACCGAGGTGTTGCCGCCGCCGTGCAAAACCAGCTTGGGCTCGGAACCGAGAAGACGCGTGGTATAAGTGCGGATCGCGACATCGCGGTTCACGCCTGCCTGTTCATACGCACCGACAATCCTGTCGAAATCCGCTTGTGACCAATTCGATTTCATCCGCCGTTCCCTTAGCTGCAAGCCTGCGCATTGAAGTGCAGACACAAAGGCGCCTTCGTGGAAAACCTCGCATTTTCCGCGGCGCAACAAAGACTTGTGGAGATTCCTCTTCCTCTCATATACAATTGACACCAATAACTGACATTAGTCAACTCGATTGATTGGCTTGTTGATCGAAAGGTTTTTCTGTGCAACTCAGGAACAACAGAGACAACAGGAAACGAGTATGACATCGGGCGCCCAAACATCGTCTACGCATGCTATCCCGGCCGAGTTCGATGACGCCGTTGTCTGGGCAGCCTGGCTTTATTACGAGAATCAGCTGACCCAGAACGAAATCGCGCAGATGATCGGTGTTTCGCGCGCAACCATCGTCAACTATCTGCAGGAGGCAAGGCAGAGAGGTGTCGTGCGGATCCTGATGAACCCTGAAATAGCAACACGCACGCATATCGCTCGCAAATTGGCGACGCGGTTCGGGCTGGCGGAGGCACTCGTCATTCCATCGGAAAAATCAATCACCGTCGAAGCTCGCCTGAAAGCACTGGGCGCGGGCGGAGCGCGATTGATGGAGCGTATGGTGAAGCCCGGCGAGACCATCTGCGTCTCATGGGGACGCACAGTACTTGCCATTGCCGATGCAATTTCGCTGCCGCAGCCGATGGAAGGGATCACGATAGTACAGGTCACAGGCTCATCCATCGGCAAACGGGAGTTTTCCGCTGAGCTTTGCACCTCCATCATGGCGCGCAACATGGGCGCAACCAGCATCAACATGCTGGCCCCTGCCGTGCTCAGCACGGCTGAACTACGAGATGCGCTGATGGGCGAACCCGTACTCCAGCGCCAGTTCGAACTGATCGGCCAGGCCGACATGATTGTTTTCGGCGTCGGCGGTCTTGCTGCCGAAAGCACGATGCGCATTGCCGATGTGACCAGCAATGAGGAAATCGACGCTTATGCACGTGAAGGGGCGGCGGCGGTTCTGATCTGCCGCTTCCTTGACCGTGACGGAAAGCAGATTGTCCGCGAGCTCGACCGGCGCGTCATCGGCATTGAGCTTGATGAACTGCGTGGCGTCCCGCATAGGTTGTGCGTTGCAGGTGGCGCGCACAAGGTCGAAGCAATTCGCGCTGTTCTGGCGGGCGGGTATGCCACGCATCTGGTGACCGATATGGAGGCTGCCGAACGGCTCCTTGCTGATTAGAAGGCGGGGCGGTCTTCTAAACCCGCCCGCCCCTATTAAACTATTGCCGGACAGGCACGGTGTTCATGAACGCCAGCGTCTCGTCGAAGGAGCGAATACCCGCATCCGAGCCGAGGCCTGTTGCAACGAGCGCGGCCGACGCTTGAGCGAAGTTCAAGGCCGTTTTCAAATCCATCTTGTGATGCAAGGCCGTAATGAAACCGGCATCGAAAGCATCGCCGCATCCGGTGGTATCTACGACTTCGATCTGGAAAGCAGGCTGGCGCACGATTTGGCCTGATGCGTCCATGAAACAGACGCCGTCACCGCCGAGCGTGAATACACAATGCTTCACGCCACGCTCAAGAAAGAAGGCGCCTGCGCCCTCAACATCCTCAGCGCCCGAAATCTGCTTCGCTTCCTCGATGGAAGGCATGAAATAGTCGATATGCGGGAAAAGCGGAGCGATCAGGTCGAGAGTGCCATCATTTGCGCCGAGAAGATCGAAGGTCGTCGTTCTTCCGCGTGCCTTCGCTTCAGCAAGAAGCTTTCGGCTGGGCTCGCCATCAAGCTTGGCCAGAAGACCGGTTCCACCAAGATGAATGATCGGCGGCGCCAGCACTGCATCGAGCGCACTGTCCGCAATCTCGAAATGGTCCGATGCCCCGCGTGCATGCAGAGCCGGACGATCGCCGTTGTGGCGAATATTCAGGATGCTCGCTGAGGTCGGCACGCCTTTGAGACGCTGCATCTGCGCTGCATCAACACCAAAACGCTGCAAGGTCGCAATGACGAATTCGGCTTTCTCGTCGTCGCCGACCGCGCCGACGGCCAAGCAGTTGAGGCCGAGCTTGGCCAGATCGACAACCGTGCCGCCAGCGGTACCCGCGACGGTCAACCGGATTTCATCAATGAATTCGACATTCCCGCCCGGTGGAATTGCATCGACCGGCCGACCGAGCACATCAAGAATATAAAGCCCTACGACCGACACATCGTGTGACATGAAACCCTCCCAGAAAATACGTGAGGCCGCACCTGTGCTGTGACAGAAAAGCGCGGCCGATTTGATTTCAACTGCGATTGCGCAAGGCGAAGATCGTACCGGCAAGCAGGATGAAAATGCCCACAATGGCAAGCTGCAGCGTGCTCGGAATTCCCACGAAGATCAGAACATTGCTGACGATCGTGATCAAAAGCACCCCCAACAGTGTTCCAATCACCGAACCGGAACCACCCGTAATCCGCGCACCGCCGAGCACGACAGCAGCGATGATTTCAAGTTCCATACCGGCAAGATCGAATGGATTGGCGAGACGATTGCTTGAGACGTGAACCACGCCCGCAATACCAGCCAGAAGCCCCGCATAGGCGAAGACGAAAATACGCACGCGGAAGAGATTGATGCCAAGTCGTTCGGCTATGCCCGGATTGCCGCCGACAGCGAAGATTGCCCGTCCCATCAATGTCCGCTCAAGGATGAACCATGTCACCAGCGCGGCGGCAACGAGAACCAGAACCGTGGCTGGTAGTACTGAAACGACGCCGTTCGATGCGTGATGGGTAAAGAGCGAGGCCTTGCCGAAAGCATCCATTGCCGCCGGAATATTCATGAACAGCGCAGTGCCGACAAAGGTCAGCAGAAAGCTTCGGATCACATATTGCGTTCCGATGGTGACGATCAGCGAGGGGGCTTGCAGTTTCTGGACGAGGAGGCCGTTCAGAGCGCCAAACGCCGCGCCGCCCAGAGCCGCAAGGATCAGGATGATCGTCATCGGCATTTCAGGAAACCAGTTCGTGACCAGCATGGTCAGAGCATACATCACGAAGGCCGCAATAGCCGTGAATGAAACGTCGATCCCACCGGAAGCGAGCACGACCAGCACGCCCATCGCAAACAATCCTCGCACGACGGAAGCGCGTAGAATATCCACGATATTGCTCATCTGAAGGAAATCAGGATTGGCACCGATAACCACCAGACAGGTGACGATTATCAGAAGCAACGTGAAGATTTCTGGCCGGCGCCCCAGCAGATCCCAGAGACGCGAGCCAATGCCGCCCTGGCCCTTATCCGCAACAGAAGCAGATGCGATCTCAGTCATTGTGCCACCTCCTTCGACGTGCTGGCCATGGATTGGTAGATGGCATCTTCGCTCAGGCCCTCGGCAGCATGCGTAGCCACGATACGGCCCTGACGCATGACGAGAATGCGGTCACAGTTCTGCAAAAGCTCCGGCAAATCATCACTGATGATAATGACGCCCATACCATCATCAGCCAGACGCTGGATGATACGGAAAATCGTGTCCTTCGAGCCTACATCCACCCCCACCGTCGGACCATGCAGGATCAGAAGCTGAGGGTTGATCGTCAGCCATCGGCCGATCAGAACGCGCTGCTGATTGCCTCCGGACAGGGACTGCACCGGTATGGTTACGTCCGGCGCGACGATCTGCAGGTCGGCAACGCTTTGCTCGGCGACGCGACGCGCACGCCGGGCGCTGATCACGCCAAGCGCATTGCGCAACCGGTCGAGGATCGGAAGGGTAATGTTGTCCTGAATCGGTTTCTCGAGGAAAAGACCTTCGGTCAGCCGGTCTTCCGGCACGTAACCGATCCCATATTCAATGGCTTGCGCCGTCGACTGCGGTGCGATCTTTTGCCCGTTCAAGCGCATCTTTCCGGTTGTTGCTGTTTTGACACCAGCAAGAGCGAGCGCAAGCTCGTTGCGGCCCGAATCCAGCAGGCCAGTGATACCGAGGATTTCACCTTTTCTAAGCTTGAGTGAAACATCCCGAAATGCCTTGCCATCGCCAAGCTTTTCGACTTCGAGCATGACTTCGCCAAGTTTCGGATCAGTGCGATAGCGTGTTTCGCTGATTTCACGACCGGTCATCCAATGACTGAACTCCGCCTTGCTGTGCAAGGCGACATCAAGCTCGGCAACCTTCAGTCCGTCGCGCATGATGATTGCACGCCCGCCAAGAGACTTGCACTCATCGAGTTTGTGCGTGACGAACAGCACGGCCACACCCTTGCTACGAAGGCGTTCCACCACATGCAGCAGGTTTTCAACTTCCTGGCGAGTCAACGATGTCGTGGGCTCGTCCATGATGACAAGGCGTGCCTCGGAAGCGACCGCGCGCGCAATGGCGATCAACTGGCGCGTTGCCAGCGGCAGCGTGTCGGTTCGGCGCGAAAGAAACGCATTGTCTGTAGGCAAATGCACTTCGGCAAGCGCCCGCCGCGCAGTTTCGTTCAGAAGCGAAATATTCAACCGGCGGGCAAGACGCCCGGAAGCTTCAACGAGCTGTTCGGTAAATGCTACATTTTCAGCCACGGAGAGATTGGGTAGCAGCGACAGATCCTGATAAACAGTTTCTATTCCTGCACGAAGCGCCCCAATAGCGCCGAGATCGCCAGCCGTTGCACCGGTCGCCTCGCCGTCGATCAGTATCTGCCCCTCATCGGCGGGCTGTGCGCCTGAGAGGATTTTGATCAGCGTGCTCTTGCCGCAACCGTTCTCTCCCATCAGATGGTAGATTTGTCCGGCTTCAATTGTCAGGCTGACGTCTTTGAGTGCTTTTACGCCGCCAAAGGATTTCTTGACGTTTCTGACCTCTAGAAACGGCGGCGCAGAATGTGTCGTTGTATCGGTGGCGAGCATGGCGAATTCCTGAAATTCCGGATTGTTCCTCCAGGGCCGCTGTGGTGAGGGCGGCCCTGGAGGTCAGCGTGGCGCGTTGCTTCGTAATCAGAACGGGAAGTTCTTGTAGTTGGACTTGTCCGCATCAACCCAGGCCTGGCCCTGGATGATGATGCCCTTGCCCGGTCCCTTGATGACGGTCATCTTCTCGTAACCCGGAACACCCAAATCCATGCCATCCTTGATTTCCTCGCCCTTGAGAACGAGATCGGAGACCTTGTTCATGACGTAGCCAGCATCCTTCGGGTCCCAGAAGAAAATCTGGTCGACAGCACCGCTTTCGAGATACGGACCGGTATCCTTCGGAAGCCCGAGACCGAACACGCAGGTCTTGTCCTGCAGTCCCGCTTCCTCCACCGCACGACCTATGCCGATCACATCGATAGCGGACGATCCCTGAAAGCCCTTGATATCCGGATATTTACGGAGGATTTCCTTGGCCTTTTCATAGGCCCGGTTGGCATCATTGAAAGATTCGTTCTTCTCTGCCACCAGTTCCATATCCGGATACTGCTTGGCGTTTTCGGCACCGGCATCGACCCATTGATTATGCGTGAGGCTGCCAAGCGATCCCACGAACGAGGTCCACTTGCCCGATTTGCCCATGCATTCGGCCAGTTTTTCATTGATACGCGCGCCGAATGCCTTGTTGTCGAAGGCTTCGATATCGACATCTGTATTCACGAGGCTGTCACCCTCATGGGTGATGACCTTGATGCCGCGCTGTGAAGCGCGGCGCAGCACGCCTTCAAGCGCTGAAGGGTCCATCGGCACAACGGCAATCGCCGAGACATTCTTGGCAACGAGGTCTTCGATGATGCGGGTCTGCTGCGCGGCATCAGCCTTTGCCGGGCCCACCTGGCTGGCGCTCACATTGGCATTGTCCTTGCCATAAGCATCAACCCCTTCGTTCATGCGGGTAAACCAGTTTTCACCAGTAACCTTGACTACCGTCACGATGGTCGGCTTGTCTGCCGCGAGTGCGGCGCCGGCCATGACTGTTCCCGCAAGCATCGTGCCCGCTATCAGTTTGGAAAACATGCTCATAAGACTCCTCCATTAATATAAGCAGATTGTTTTTTGGGTCCTCGGCTGGCGGCTTCATCCCGGAACCGCAGCCTTGTCGCTATTGTCTTCTGGGCCGCAGCCAGTAGCTGAAGTGCATGCGTGCCGATGCCAGAAGCGCCAGCAGCAGAACACCCCAGGCAAGATCGCGGAAGAAATTCGAGATGTTCATGAAGTTGAACAGGCTTGAGAGTATCTGCAGAGCCGTAGCGGCCAGTAGCACACAGAGTATCTTCCCGTAGCCGCCCTCCGGCTTCACACCGCCCAAGACGGCAATCAGGATCGCAATCAGGACGTAAGACCCGCCATAGTCCCACTTCACCGAAGAGTTGCGCGCAGCAATGATGATCCCCGCAACTGAAGCAAGAAGGCCGCACAGCGTATAGGTGATGAGAAGCATGCGCCTTTCATTGATACCGCCATAGCGAGCCGCCTTGGCATTGCTGCCAAGTAGCATCAGTTTCACGCCGAAAGGCGTGTATTTGAGCAGGAATGACAGCGCCAGAGCGATAGCGATAAACAGCGCAAAACACATCGGAACGCCAAGAACGGGCATGTTGCCGAAATTGTCGAGTGACTCGATAAAGCCCATGCTGACGGCGGAGCCGTTGGTCAGGAATACGGCAATGCCAGTAAAAAGAAGCTGGGTTCCGAGCGTTGCGATCAATGGCGTCAGGCGCGCATAGGCAATCACGATCCCATTGATGACACCGCCGATCAACCCGACGACCAGCGCCAGGCCGGCAAATACCCACGAGAAAAGCAGCGGTGCATCGGCAGCCGGAATATAATGGCGTGTCAGCAGAAACGCGACGATGCCGGAAAGATTTGCCAGCGCGATGCCCGAAAGATCGATACCGCCATTGCCTGAAATCATCGCCAGCATGACACCGAAGGCCAGCAGTCCCAATTCGGGAACCTGCGACGCCATCGATTGCAGGTTATAGCTGTCCATGAAATTTGAACCGGCCAGAAAGCCGCCCGCCGCCAGAACGGCGACATTGATCAACGCCAGAAATAGCGTCTGTCGATCCAGGCTGTTCGATGACACGTCCATCCTCCCGCTATCGAAGCATTTCTCGTTCTTCAAACCCTGCCGCCTCCTGACAGGTGATAGTTTGAAGACCGCCTCCACTTTTGACATTTGTCAGATAGTTTTGTCTCTTGTCAACACATTTCCCCCAACACCAAAATCTTCTCAAAAAAAGGGGGCCAACAGCTGACGGCACAATCGCGGACAAAACCCGCCATGAAAACCTGTCGACAGGCATGATTGTACTAACCCATTGAATGAAAAGGTCATTGTCGCCTCCCAGCGACCAGCATGACAGATGTTCCTCCTACTCTATTTATCCTTCTTATATGAAATGTTGACATTTGTCGATCATTAATCGAATATTGTCAAAACGACGGCGAGACCGTTGAAACCGGCGGCAGAACAACTGCCGCCAGCGGAGGAAATGCATTGGAACTTCTGCTGGATGTGGAGGGACTGAAAAAGTCCTTCGGCGGCGTTGCCGCCTTGCGGAACGGACGCCTCCGGTTGCGGCCCGGCTCGGTGCATGCACTTTGCGGGGGCAACGGCGCGGGCAAATCCACCTTTCTGAAAATTCTGATGGGCATTCACGCCCGTGACGAAGGTCACATCCGGCGGCGCGGAAAAGAAGTCACATATTCCAGCCCTGCTGAAGCGTTGCAGGCGGGCATCGCCATAATCGAGCAGGAGTTGAGCCCCATCCCGCACATGACCGTGGCGGAAAACATCTATCTGGGCAGAGAACCGCTTCGTTGTTTCGGCGGCATCGACTTCAAGACGATGAATCGGAATGCTCAAAAACTTCTCGACCAACTCGAATTCAAAATTCGCGCCAATCAGTTCATGATGAATCTGTCCGTCGCGCAGATTCAACTGGTTGAGATCGCAAAAGCGCTCAGTCACGACGCCGAAGTCATTTTCATGGACGAACCGACGTCGGCCATTGGCGAAAAGGAAGCGCAGCAGCTTTTTGCCGCAATCGGACGGCTGAAAGCGAGCGGCAAAGGGGTCGTCTACGTCTCGCATCGACTGTCGGAGATTTTTCAGATTGCCGACACCTATACCGTGTTTCGCGACGGCAGCTATATCGACAGCGGCGATCTCGGAGCTATCACGCGGGCAGACTTGATCCGTTTGATCGTCGGACGGGAATTGGGCGACGAATACATCAAGACGAATGTCCCGACAGAAGTTCCAGGCCTCGAGGTCTTGGGCCTCAGCGCACCAGGCAAGATAACCGATATCTCCTTCACCGCGCACAAGGGTGAGATCTTTGGCATCTACGGATTGATGGGGTCGGGTCGTTCGGAAATATTCAACTGTCTTTTCGGACTGGATAAAGCCTCCCAAGGCGCAATCCGTCTGGAAGGTGAGACGATAAGCATTCGGCGTCCCTCGGATGCTATGGCGCTCGGGCTCGCCTTCGTGACGGAGGACCGAAAACTCACCGGTCTCAATCTTGGCGACAGCGTTCGCAACAATATCTGCCTTGCCAGCCTGCCCGAGATGAGCCCGCATTTTGCAATGAACCGACGCGAGGAATCGTCAGCCAGCAGGGCAATGATCGAGCGTTTCAGGATCAAGGTCGCGCATGACACGATGGCGGTTTCCGGCCTTTCGGGTGGCAACCAGCAGAAAGTCGTGCTTGGAAAATGGTTCCTGCGAAGCCCGCGTGTTCTGCTGCTTGATGAACCCACGCGCGGTGTCGATGTCGGCGCAAAACAGGAAATTTACCGCGTCATCTGCGAATTTGCCGCCGAAGGCGGAACTGTAGTCATGGTCTCATCCGAGATCGATGAGGTTCTCGGCATGTCCGATCGCATCATGGTCATGCGCGGGGGAAAATCGGTTGGCATTTATCGCAGGGCGGAAACGAACGCGCAGTCGCTGGTGCATCTTTCGACATGAAGATTGACCCGGAAGCACCGCGTATCGGTTGAGACCAAGGAGATAGAACAGTCGCCTGCATCAGCACTTGCGGCCGGTTCTGGAGAGGTAAAACAGTGTCCACCACAGAGAATAATTCACCAACCAGCTGGTTTGGCTCCGAACGTCGCAGGCTCGTCGTTCAGGAATACGGTATATTCATCGCCTTCCTGCTTCTGGCTACGATCCTCTCGTTCTCCAACGAGTATTTCCTGACGGCAGGCAATATTTCCAACGTTTTGCTGCAAACCTCCATCAACGGCATTCTCGCCATCGGCATGACCTTCGTCATTCTGACGCGTGGCATCGACCTCTCCGTTGGCTCTGTAGTCGCATTGGCCGGTATCGTCAGCGCCAGCCTTGCAACCACGTCGGCGACGGCAGGCATTGCGGGCGCTCCATATTCACCGTTCATAGCCATTCCCGTCGGTCTGCTCGTAGGCATCAGCTGCGGCGCGCTGGTCGGCACGATCGTCTCACGCTTCGCGGTTCCGGCATTCGTGGCCACGCTCGGCATGCTTTCCGCAGCGCGCGGCCTGACCTTGATCTACGGCGGCGGCAAGCCGGTACCCGCCCTTGTCCCGGATTTTCGCTGGATCGGAACTGGCAACATTCTCGGCGTTCCGGTTCCTGTCATTCTGCTCGCGATCGTGTTTCTGGTATCATGGTGGATTCTGAACCGCTCGCGGTTCGGCCGCTATATCTACGCTGTTGGCGGCAATCCCCACGCTGCTAATACTTCTGGCATCAACATATCACGGGTGCGCTTTTCAGTTTACGTCATCTCCGGCGGGCTGGCTGGCCTTGCAGGCATGGTCCTGTCCGCCCGCACCGGATCGGCGCTGCCGCAAGCGGGTATCAGCTATGAACTCGATGCCATCGCAGCGGTCGTCATTGGCGGCACCAGCCTTTCGGGCGGCGTCGGGCGCATCACGGGAACACTCATCGGCGCGCTCATCATCGGTGTCATGAACAACGGTCTCGATCTGATGGGTATCCAGTCCTACTACCAGCAGGTTTTGAAGGGAGCACTCATCGTAGGCGCGGTCATGCTTGATCAGAAACGCAACCAGGGCGCCTAGAGCAGGCCCCCCCGAAAGCAGGAAACGGTTTCGGGGGTAAGGACATGCGCAAAAGCAAACGAAAAGGGCATTTCTACCGATTCAATTCAAACGGGAAATGGCCTAGCCGCACCGCCCCCATTTTCAAGAACGGCATACTGATCGGTATGCCAAATCAACAAGGAGGAGATTGCAATGAAAAAACTGTTGATCGCGCTCGCTGCGGCGTCCGCACTAATCGTTACGCCATCACTGGCGCAAGACAAGAAGCTCAAGATCGGCGCGGCGCCTTACGGATTGAATGCCGAGTTCATGCAGGTCTGGTCGGAAGCCCTGAAAAAGCATCCGGCGGTCAAGAACGGCGAGGTTGACCTGACCATATTCGACGGGCGTTATGATGCGCTGGTCCAGCAGGAACAGTTCAATACGATGATTACGCAGAAGTTCGATGCGATCATCTTCGTCCCTATTGATATCGAGGCAGGTGCTGCCGCCGTTCAGGCCGCCAGTGACGCAGGCATCCCGGTTGTAGGTTCGAACACACGCGTCAACTCCGATTTGCTCGCGGCCTATGTCGGCTCCGACGATACGGTGTCGGGCTATATGGAAGCCAAGGACGTGCTCGACAAGATCGGCTGCAAGGGAAATGTCGTCATCCTTGAAGGACCAATCGGCCAATCCGCACAGATTTCCCGTCTGGAAGGCAACAAGAAAGCGCTTGCCGAATGCCCCGACGTGAAGGTTCTTGAAGACCAGACTGCGAACTGGTCTCGCGCTGAAGCGCAGACCCTTATGGAGAATTGGCTGACCGCCCATCCTGGTCAGATCAAGGGCGTGATCGGCCAGAATGACGAAATGGCGCTCGGAGCGATCGAGGCGATCAAGGCCGCCAACCTCAAGGTGAGTGATTTCGCAATCGCTGGCATCGACGGTATTACCGATGCACTGCATGCGGTCAAGGAAGGCACGATGACCTCCATTCTGCAGGATGCAAATGCGCAGGCACAAGGCGCTCTCGACCTTGCGATCTTCCACGCCAAGAAGGGCGAGTACAAGCCTCAATCCGATATCTGGGCGCAGTATCCGGATATGCCGTTCAACGACGGCAAGGACAAGAACTACAATGTTCCATGGACGCCGGTGACCGCTCAAAACGTCGACAAGCTCCTGGAAAGCCGCAAGTAACGCTGCCTGGGCGGCCCCGCCACTTATCGTGAAAGTCGTGATAGGGATGCCGGGCCGCCAGGCTCACAATCCAGACTCCCGAGGCAAAAAATGTCCGATCAAGCTCCCCAAATTGACCTGAACTTCCCGCTTTCCGGAAAAATTGCAATCGTGACCGGAGGCGCTTCCGGGATTGGTGCTGCAATATCCAGAGCTTTCATCGCCAAAGGCGCCAAAGTCGCAGTGCTCGATATAAGCGCTGATATTGCGAAAGCCAAAGCCGCGGAACTCGGCGAAAACGCAAAGCCGTTCGTTTGCGATGTTTCGAGCCAGCAGTCGGTCAATGACGCAATCGCAGCGGTCAATGATGAGTTCGGCACAATCGACATTGCGGTCAATAGCGCAGGTGTCGTCTATCTGGCTCCTGCGGAAGAAATTTCGCTCGATGAATGGGATAGGACCATCTCCATTAATCTCAAAGGAAGTTTCCTCGTTACCCAGGCGGTCGGTCGCGCCATGATCGCTGCGGGCAAGGGCGGCAAGATCATCAATCTCGCCTCTCAGGCAGGCACAGTCGCTATTGAAGAACACGTCGCCTACTGCGCGTCGAAGTTCGGCGTCATCGGCATGTCGAAGACCTTCGCAGCCGAATGGGGCAAGCATGGGATATGCGTCAACACACTTTCACCGACCATCGTGCTCACGGAACTCGGCAAGAAGGCCTGGGCCGGTGAAAAGGGCGAGGCCGCAAAGAAGCGTATCCCCGCAGGGCGTTTTGCCTATCCCGAAGAGATTGCCGCAGCAGCCGTATTCCTCGCATCTGCAGGAGCCGACATGATTACTGGTGCCGATCTCCTGATCGACGGCGGCTATACCATTCTTTGAGCCCAGCGCTCATTCATCTTACAGGAGATATCATGCAGCGCTTCATCAACAATCCGGACGAAGTCGTGGAAGATACCGTGAAGGGTTTTGTCAAAGCTCATTCCGACATCGTCCGGCTCGCGGAAAACCCGCGTGTCATTGCTGCGAAAGACGCCCCCGTCGCCGGCAAGGTCGGTGTCGTTACAGGTGGCGGTTCCGGTCATGAGCCCGCTTTCATCGGTTACACGGGGAAGAACATGCTTGATGCGGTAGCGGTGGGGGAACTGTTTTCCTCGCCAACCGCCAAGAGTTTTCACGATGCCATACGCGAAGCAGATGGCGGCAAGGGCGTTGTCGTCCTTTATGGCAACTACGCGGGCGACAACATGAATGTGAAGATGGCGACCAAGCTGGCCGCCAAGGACGGGGTCGAAGTTGCGACAGTCGTCGCGAACGACGATGTCTGTTCAGCCCCTGCCGACGAACGCGAAAAGCGGCGCGGCGTTGCCGGCGAGATTTTCATGTGGAAGGTTGGCGGCGCAAAAGCGGCAACTGGAGCCGCCCTGGAGGAGGTTCGCGCCACAGCGCAGAAGGCCATCGATAACTGCCGTTCGATCGGTGTGGGGCTCGGTCCATGCACGCTGCCTGCCGTCGGTCATCCGAATTTCGAGATCGCGCCGGGAACGATGGAAGTCGGGATCGGGCATCACGGCGAGCCTGGGGTGCGGGTGGAGCCGCTCAAGCCCGCAGCCGAAGTCGCAAAAGATATGTGCCAGATCGTGCTCGATGACCATGAACTTGCTGAAGGCACCGAAGTCGCCGTGCTTATTTCGGGTCTGGGCGCAACGCCGCTGAACGAGCTTTATATCCTCAACGACACGATTGAATCCGAGATCCGGGCACGCGGACTGACAATCCATCGCACTTATATCGGCAATTATTTCACTTCGCTTGAAATGGTCGGCGCAACGCTGACGATCATGGCGCTGGACAACGAACTGAAAGAATTGCTCGACGTGGAAGTGCGCTGCACCACCATTCTGTAAGGAAGAGACCTGTGCAAACACTCAATAACGCAAAAGCCGGAGACATCGTGCTGGCAATGGCCGACCGGATTGTCGAGAACCGCGCCTATCTCAGCGAGATCGACGGCAAGATCGGTGATGGCGATCACGGCGTCAACATGGCCAAGGGGTTCAACATGGCCGCCGAGCGACTGAAGGGGAAGAATGAGGCACTGGCCGCTTCGCTCGATACGCTTGGCACCGTGCTCATGACCGAGATCGGCGGCTCGATGGGACCGCTTTACGGCGTAATGTTCACCGAATTTGCGGAAAAAATAGACGGGATCGAGAATATCGATGCAGCTGCGTTCAGCCGCATGCTCCACGCCGGGCTTGAAGGTATCCAGTCAATCGGCTCTGCAAAGGTCGGTGACAAGACATTGCTGGACACGCTCGTGCCTGCCATCGAAGCCTTCGATGAAGCCACCGCTGCCGGAAAGTCATTTGCCGAGGCCCTCGAAGCTCTCGTCATAGCCGCCGAGAAAGGCCGGGATTCGACGATCGATCTGGTGGCGAAGATCGGTCGCGCCAGCCGTCTTGGCGAAAGGTCGCTGGGTGTTCTGGATGCCGGAGCGACATCCTGCGCCATTATCCTCAAGGAACTTTCCGACGGCGCACGGGTGCGGTTGCAGTAGACATTACCGACGATCAGCAGGCCCGGTGTAAAGCCAGGAACCGGGCCTGCCGTTTCCGCGCATTCTAAAAAACTCCAAGCAAAACCGTTGTATTGCCAGGCAACCCGACGATAGAGCAGTCCGGTTAAGACAGGATCAGCAGAACCGCTCAATCTTCTGTTTTTACGCATTATCCAACACAAAACCGCTTCGCACTTTTGTTGGATGTGTTTAGAAGGAAACAAGAGGTTCAGTGCAGAGAACATGGCGCCAAACGGAAAAACAACCGCAAGCAAGATTGGACAGGTGGAACCGACCCACGGCATTCCGCTGCGCTATGGGGACGATCCGTACGTTTGGGCGTGCTGGCTCTATTATGAAGATGGGCGTACCCAGGGTGAAATCGCTGAAATCATGGGGATTTCGCGGGCTACCGTGAACAGCTATCTGGCGGATGCCCGTAGCCGTGGCATCGTCAACATCTCGATCGAACCCGCGCGCCTCGGTTCCCTTGCAATCGCGCAGGAACTCAAGCGCCATTTCGGATTGAACGACTGTCTGGTAGTGCCAAATGATGACGGCGCGCAGGCGCTTATCGACCGGCTTGGAACCGCAGCTGCGCAAGCGATCGCCAAGCTTCTGAAATCCGGGGATACGCTCGCTGTCGCCTGGGGGCGGACGGTCCTCGCTATCGCTGAGAACACCCGCATAGCCAATCTGCAGGATGTGACCGTCGTTCAGGCTACCGGTGGAACACGCGCCAGTTTCGCTTACACCCCCGAATTATGCGCGGCAGCCATGGCACGGGCAACAAATGCGCATCTCGTCAACATCACAGCGCCAGCTATCGTGTCCAGCGCTCACGTCAAGGCAGCAATAGTCGGAGAACCGATTATTGCGGAGCAATTCCAGGCATTGGACCACGCGAACAAGGCCTTGTTCGGCATTTCTTCGCTCCGACCGAATTCCACGATTCATACCAGCGGCTTTTTCGAGAACGTTTCCATACAGGAATATCTGGCCAAGAATGCCGTCGGCGTCGTCGCCGGGCGCTTCATCGATTCTTATGGACAGCCTGTATCAGGCCCGCTTGACGACAGGACTATCGGTATTACGCTCGACAGGTTGCGCAACATCGACATGCGCATCGCAGTGGCAGGTGGTTTCGACAAAGTACCTGCAATTCTCGCCGCCTTGCGGGGCGGTTATATCAACATTCTGATTACCGATGCCGCGACAGGACGCGGCATCCTCAACGCGGATGGCGTGACTGAAATCGACAGCAAGCTTTCGCAGAAGCTGCGTGCGGAGCCAGCCCACGTGTCCAGCCATTACCGCACGCATATCAAGAAGTTTCTGAACAGTCCCGACGATGTCGTGGAGGAAATGCTTGATGGCGCCACCAGAGCGCACCGGTCCTATCTCGCTCCTATCAATGGATCGAAACGCGCCCTCGTCGCACGGACCGGGCCCCGACCGGGAAAAGTAGGTCTGGTGATCGGCGGCGGGTCGGGGCATGAACCGTGCTTTCTGGGCTATGTCGGAAAAGGGCTTGCCGATGCGGTAGCGATCGGGAATGTCTTTTCCTCGCCTCCCCCTGCACCGATCCTCGAATGCGCCAAGGCTGCCTCCGGCGGAGAAGGCGTCCTCTTCGTCTATGGCAACTATGTCGGGGATGTCATGAATTTCGAGATGGCGGCCGAAATGGCGCAGGAAGCTGGCATTCCCACACGCACCGTTCTGACAACAGACGATATATCGTCGTCCCCCGTGGAGGATCGCGACGGTCGGCGCGGCGTAGCGGGAAATTTCTTCATCTTCAAGGCAGCCGGTGCAGCGTGTGACAGCGGCATGTCGCTCGAGGCATGCGAAGCGGTGACGCGCAAGGCCAACCGAAGAACCTTTACGATGGGCGTTGCGCTGGAGCCCTGTTCCCTGCCCCAGACACGGCGCCACAATTTCGAAATCGGCGCTGAAGAAATGGAGATCGGCGTGGGTATCCACGGTGAACGCGGCGTTGTTCGCGAGAAAATGATGTCCGCCGATGCCATTGTCGATCACATCATGGACCGGATTTTCAGTGAGATGAATGCATCGCCGGGAGATCGGGTGGCGGTACTGGTAAATTCGTTCGGCTCAACACCGCTGATGGAACTCTACATTCTGTTCCGACGCGTCGAACAACGCCTGAGCGCCAAGCAAATAACAATCGAAGCCAATTGGGTAGGCCACTACTGCACATCGCTGGACATGAACGGAGCATCGATATCC
The DNA here is from genome assembly GCF_052246815.1 of Brucella sp. RRSP16. Taxonomy (NCBI): domain Bacteria; kingdom Pseudomonadati; phylum Pseudomonadota; class Alphaproteobacteria; order Hyphomicrobiales; family Brucellaceae; genus Brucella; species Brucella sp. RRSP16. The sequence continues at coordinate 58,712 of NZ_JBQQAM010000011.1, read as the reverse complement.
GTCATGCACCTCGATCAGGAATTGTCCGATCTCTTGTCGCATCCTTGCGATACGGCTTTTCTGCGGGTCAACTGATTAAAGCCGCTTTCGGCGGTTACATGAATTCCAGATTGTCTGGGAGGTACAAATGCAGGAAACTGCAGCGCGTCGTCTAAGCCGAATGTTCCAACTCATCGCCTTTTCGATGAAGGAGGAAAAAGAGCGACTTTCCGATCTCGACGGAGCAATTGGCGATGCGGATCACGGCATCACCATGGTGCTGGGCTTTTCAGCCATCAACAGCGCGCTTGCCAAGTTGGATTTGGAGCACATACTCCCTTCCGAGATTTTCGCCGCAGCTGCAGCCGCTTTTCTCGACACCGTGGGCGCTTCCACCGGCCCCCTCTATGCGACGGCATTTCGCCACGCTTCCAAGGCCCTTAAACCGCGCGAAAGCCTCGACGCCGAGGACCAGGCCGGCATCGTCGAGGCGATGACACGAGGCATTCAGGAACGCGGAAAGGGACAACGTGGCGATAAAACCATGCTGGATGCATGGATACCGGCGATGGAAACGGCTGTTGACGCGCAAACGCACGGCTTGAGCAGCCTGGAAATGTGGAACAGAATTCTCGAAGCAGCAGAAAAGGGTGCGGATTCAACCCGTTCTATGGTGGCCGCACGCGGCCGCGCTGCTCGTTTGGGTGAGCGCTCGCTTGGTCATGTCGATCCCGGTGCTGCTTCAGCCGTCATCATCCTGCGCTCCATGCGGGACAGTTTCAACGAAACCGTTTAGAGCCGATTTCGACAAGCCCCGCGCCATGGGGACGTAGGTCAGGTCCATTGCCCAGACCTGATTGGGTCTGATGACCGCCAGCTTCCTGAGCAGATAGGGATAGACCTTATGACCAGGTGCTTGGTTTCGACGTATTCGGACGACGGTAGATCGCCTCAATGCCCATCTTTTTCATCAGCGTCGCGACGTGAAGCCGCCCTGCCTGAAGCCCTTCCGCCTTCAAAAGCTTGCAGCATCCGACTTCCGGCAAACAGGTAGTCGAGGTGCAGTTCGTCGATCCGCCGCATCAGGGCCAGATCGCCGTCTGACACAGGGCGCGGCGAATAATAGACACTGCCACGGCTGAAGCCGAGAAGCTTCGCCTGACGCACGACGGACAGCTTGTGCTCGCGGTCGATCATTTCTTTCCGCTCAGCAATCCCGCCTTGCCGAGCGCTCCGGCTAAAAAATCATTCTCCAGCGTCAGCTCTCCGGTCTTGGCGTGCAGCGTTTTGACATCGACGGTTGGCCCCGTCGGTTCCGCCTTCGCTTCATCGCCGAAAACGCCTGTCGCCCCCTCAAGGAGCTGGTCTTTCCATTGCTTGATCTGGTTGGCGTGCACGTCAAACTGTTGGGACAGTTCCACCAGCATCTGCTCGCCTCGAATGGCGGCGAGCGCCACTTTTGCCTTGAAGCCGGGCTATGGTTCCGGCGTGGTCGTCTCGTCATGGTATCTCCTGTTCCCGGCATCTAAGCCGAAGTCAGGCAGAAATTCCACTTATACCGGCTGTGCAGTTTTTCCAAGCCAACTCTCAAACTAGCGCCGCCACGCGACGTATACCGAACTGCCGATCAAAATGCTGACACCTAAAAACGTAACGGTATCGGGCACTTGTGCAAAAAACATCCAGCTGAAGAATGTCGACGTAATAATTTCAATATAAGCAAACGGCGCAAGCAATGACACGTCGCCATAATGATAGGCTTTGATAATCAGATATTGGCCTGCAAGACCGACCAGTGTCATACCGACCGCCATCGTCCATTGATACAGATCAAGCCCCTGCCAGAAGATGAACATCAAAGGTGCTGCCACGATGAGCGCCGAGAAATGTGTCTGGAAGGTCAAAGCAATCGGCGGCACACTTCGCACGCCGCTTGAACCCTTTTTTATGGCAATGACATATCCGGCCATTGCCGCACCCGCGGCTAAAGCCAATAGGCTTCCCATTTCAAGCGCATGATGGGTTGGTCGGATGATGATTAAAGTAGCGGTGAAGCCAATCACAAGGCCAATCCAGCGGGCGAGATGGACCTTTTCCTTCAAGAACAAGCGCGAGAATAAGGTCACAAACAGCGGTTGAACAAAGCTGATCGCCACCGCATCCGCAATTGATAAATATCTCAACGAGCCGAAGAAGCAGATACCGGCCAGAACACTGAAACAGCCCAATGCGAAAGCATTTCGCCAGCCTTGCAGCGGCGGGAAGATCGGCTGACGACCAACGATCATAAGAGGCGTCAAAAATAGTGTGCCGAGCAGCATGCGCAGGAAAACGACCTGCAGGGCCGGTATCTGACTGCTCACGAGATATTTTGCCTGCACGTCAATCATCGGAACAAGCGTCATCGCCAGCACCATCATCAGAATGCCGGACCCGTTCGTATTGCTCCGATGCGCGATAACCGCATCCGACGACATGATGTTACCTAACCCCCTCGGGCATTTTTCGCTAAGCCGACGCTATCGAGCTTTCGAAACACCCCGCCCCGTCGCACGTTCTGATTTTGCCCAGCGAAGATGATCGCCGGTCATCACTCGAACCAGCGTGCTGTCCTGTCCTGAAAGCGATACCAGGTACCCACCACAGGCAGAAACCAAGGGTTGCCGTTGTAGAAATAGATGCGCGGGAAATGGCTTCCGATTGTGCCTCGATCCGAATTTGGGACCCCCAGCATATATTCCGCCATTCTATGGCCAAGGTAGGTCTGATTGGAAATGCCACCACCATTGCAACAAGACAGATAATAGATGCCGTCCTCCATCCTTCCGCCATGCGAGCAGAAATCATAGGCGAAGCAGACATTGCCAAGCCAACCGTGGCTTAATTTAACGCCGCGCGTTTCCGGGAAGGTGTGTTCCATGAACGCGCGCAAACCGGCGGCTCCCTGTTCTTCGGTAGAATTGCGAAACCGTGCCCGGCCTCCAAAAAGGATACGTTTGCCATCTGGAGAACGACGGAAGTAATAGAGAATATGTTTGGTATCGCCCACGGCACGGTTGTTGGGGATCAGGCGTTCCAATAAGTCGAAGGACATCTCCTCCGTAGCGATCATGTAGCTTTGCACCGGAATGGTCCTCTGGCGAAGCCACTTCACTTCCGGCCCGACATATCCGTTCAAACCCAACAGAATCTTTTCCGACTGGATTTCCACAGTCGTCTTGCTCTCGACATTATCCAGAGATGCCACATACCCCTCGGCACTTTTGCGAGCACCCGCATAGCGCCAACCGGTAAAAATGCGCACACCCAAGGCGCGGGCGCGGTTGGCCAGAGCGCGAACATATTTGGCCGGATGGATAGTGCCCTGGTCATGGCGAACCATGGCGCCACGGTATATATCTGTCTTGAGGACGCTATGGATCTGTGTCTCATCAAGTATTTCATATTTCTCTCGATCTTGTGGTGAGAGACCTTCGCGGAATGCGCGCAGCTTAGCCAAATCCTTGCGTGAATGAGCGGCAGCAACGCTTCCGGCGAGGTTCAGGTCTATCGGGTCCTGAAGAGTTCGCGCACGCTGCACCATGAATTTCATGGAAGAGCCATAATCATCCATGATTTCCCGTGCGCGCTTTTCGCCGAAACGGGCGGTTGCCTGAGCGAGTGTGAATTTCGGCGCATTGCCGATCTGCCCACCGTTGCGCGAGCTGGCCCCCTCGCCAATACGCATGGCATCGACAACCATGATATTGGTCTGCCCGGCTTCAGCCAGAGTGATCGCGGCCGATAGGCCCGTATAACCCGACCCTATGATAAGAACATCGCAGGATGTGGTGTCGAAATTCCGCTCGCCATGTTGCGGTTCGGCTTCTTCCCACCAGAAAGGTGTCGTTTTCATAGTATCCCCTCCATCGTGACCTGACATCCGCACCTGGGCTGCACAACGCTGCCGTGCAGGGCTGGAGCGTCACAGGTTTGTTGTGAAATAGACTTTTTTGACTGTGCTGGTGGTCTTCCAGCTGCCGGTAAATCCCGGTTCGAGCACGACGAGATCGCCGGGGCCAAAATGTTTTGGCTGCTCAACGCCATCCTCAAAGAGCGTGATTTCTCCTTCGAGGATATAGAAGGTCTCGAGGATGTTTGTGTCGCGCACGACGCGGTGATGACCAGGCGTCGCCGACCAGACTCCGCTGGCTGTTGGCCCGTTGAGCAATGGCCAGGACCAAAACTCCGGTGATCCCTCAAGCACAATGGCGGGGTTGGGATAGCTGGGTTCACCGGTTCCTAGGTTTCCGGTCGCGGCGGATTTAAGCTTATTCACGATTTAATCCCTGTTTAATTGAGCAAGATGCAGTCTCTGGCATCGAAGGCGATCTGTACGGGTGTGTCTGATGACAGCGCACCGTCACGCGCGCTGCCGTAAGCTGCGATTGTTCGACCGTTTGGAAGGGAAACCGTGTAAAGGACCCGATCCCCCGAATAGGTCGAGGTCGCCACCACACCGGAAAGCACGATGTCTCCGATGGTTTTCGCAGCGCCGGCTGTTGAAGCGAGCCGGATGTCTTCGGGCCGCACGACCAGTTCGGCCCTGCCGATCCGGTCATGAGCCGATTCCAGATCAGTAGCGGCAATTGTGAATTCGGTGACGTTGAACTGTGGTCCGGTAGAGGTTTGGATCACCGAACCCTCAAATATGTTCGACTTTCCAATGAAGTCGGCTACGAAACGCGAACCCGGTTTGCGATAGAGGTGATGCCCGGTGTCGTATTGTTCGATACGACCATGATTCATGACGGCAATGCCATCGGACATATGCATGGCCTCTTCCTGGTCATGCGTGACATTGATGAACGTTGTCCCAAGCCGATGGTGAATGTCTCGCAACTGATCCTGCAAGTCGATCCGCAGCTTCTTGTCGAGCGCAGACATAGGCTCATCAAGCAACAGAAGATCAGGCTCGAAGACCAATGCCCGCGCCAGCGCCACGCGCTGCTGCTGGCCGCCTGACAGTTCATGCGGTCTCCGCCGGGCAAATTTGGTCAGCTGAACCAAATCAAGCAGGGCATTCACCTGATTTGAAATTTGTTCCCGGCTTCTCCGGCGGACTTTCAGCGGATAGGCAATATTGTCAAAGACACTCATATGCGGAAACAGCGCATAGCCCTGAAAAACGAGGCCAAAGTTACGCTTTTCCGGCTTGAGTGATGTGATGTCCCGTCCTTCAAGCCGAATATCTCCGCTCGACACATCCTCGAACCCCGCCAGGATTTTCAGTAACGTGGTTTTGCCGGAGCCGGACGGTCCGAGCAACGTAACAAAACTCCCCTTGGCTATACTCAATGATATGTCATGCAGGGCCTGCATGTTCCCGTAAAACTTGTTGATGTTCCTGATATCGATGAAAGCCATGGTATCGCTCCGTTTTATCGGAATTTCAGTGTTTTGCCGGCTTGCCGAGCTGCTGTAACCAGTGCATCAGCGCGAGCAACGCAAAGCTGACGAGCGATAGCAGTAAAGCCACCACGACCAATGTCGGCTGAAGACGATCCCGCAGGCCCGAAAACAGCATGACCGGCAAAGTGGTGGATTCCGGCGACGCAAGAAAAAGCGCCGCCACCACCTCATCGAAAGAAGTCGTGAAGGCAAAGAGTGCGCCGGCCATAAAGCCGGGCGCGGCAAGCGGCAGCGTAATGGAAATGAAGCGGTTACGGCGTGAGGCCCCGAGCGAGGCCGCGGCCCGGTCGAGATCGGGATCGAGCCCGCGTAAAGACGTCATGACCGAAAGGAAAACCAGCGGTGCGGCAAGAATGGAGTGGGCGAGCACCAGTCCCCAATAACTGCCGGATAGACCCATACGGCCAAACGAGTAGGCAAAGGCCACGCCAATGACGATACTGGGAACAACCATCGGCGACACGAACAGCGCCGTCAACACGGTTTGCAACCATCGGTTAAGTAGCGCGACGCCGGCTGCAGCCAGTCCGCCGACCAGTAGCGCCACAAACGTGGTGCCTATCGCCACGTTCAGACTGTTCAGGAAGGATCGCGCCCATTGCTCCTGCACAAAAACCTCGTGAAACCATTTGAGCGAAAAGCTCTCAATGGGATAGGTCAGAAACGAGCTTTCATTGAAAGCGAGTGGCATGATCAACACCAGAGGGACGATCAGAAAAGCCAGGGCGAATAGTGTCGAGGTCCAGAAGATGATGCGGGACATCAGGCGGTGCCTCCTCTGCGGTTTGCAAGCCAGCGAAGTGCGCCGAAAAGGGAAACCAGTATCAGAACAATGCATAGAAGCAGTACGGACAGCGCTGAGGCCATACCCCAGTTGAGCGCGCGTTTGACAAAGTCCGCGATATAGAAGGAGAGCATCTGGTCTTTCGGTCCGCCTGTAAGCGCCGGTGTAATGTAGAAGCCAAGCGCGAGGATGAACACCGTTCCAGCAGCCACGCCAACGCCGCGCAGGCTTTGCGGAAAATAGACACGCAGGAAAGATTCCACCGGGCCGGCACCAAGACTGCGAGATGCATCCACCTGCGACTTCGGGATTGTTCGCATTACGTTCATCATCGGGATGATGGCGAATGGCAGCAGAACATGCGTCATGGCCACGATCACGCCGAAACGATTGAAAATCAGCTGCAACGGCTCCTTTATCAGGCCAGTCCAGAGCAGAAACGTATTCAAGACACCCGATGTCTGAAGTAAGATCACCCATGCGGTCGTGCGCACGAGGATGGAGGTCCAAAAGCTCATCAGCACGGCAACCAGAATGAAAGCCGCCATTTTGCGTGGTGCGTGCAAGGCTGCATAAGCTAAGGGTAGCTGATCAGCAATGTGACGAGAGTGACTTGAATGGCGATAGCCAGCGTACGCCACATGATCTGAAGATATATGTCATCGCCGCCAGTTGTGAGCCTGCCCTCCTCGTTCACCTTGAAGCCTGTTGCCCGTTCGAAGTGACGAAAGCTGATCCGGTCAGAATTCTGAGCAATGACCGCCCAGTATTTTTCTTCATTCCAACGCGGATCAAAACCTGTCAGCCCAGTGAGATCAGGCTCTATCGTATCGACGGCGCGGGCCGTCTTGAGGAAAAGTGTTCGGAAGCCGCTTAATTCTTGATTGAGTTCGCGCGCCACAGCTGCCTGCTGGCTACTATCCATCGACCGCATATCGGCCACCAGAGCGGCAGCCTGTGCATTGCGGTCCTTGCTGTCTGCATTGCTGAAGTTCACGAGGCTGCCTGACAGTTCCCGATTGTCGAGGCTGAGCGAAATGATTGATCCTATCGGCACCAGATAGAGAAATATGTAGATGATTAGCGGCACAGCCAGGCAGACAAGTGCTGCCAATCCGCTGCCGCCCGGCTTGCGGGACACTGCGATCATTCTGCTACCTTTGGGATTTTTTCCTCCGGCAGACACTTCGCCGGAGGAACTCAATAGGGGATTTTGACCAAATCTTACTGGGTTGCCCAGCGGTTCCAGCGCTCGGTCAAATCATCCAGATGCTCCACCCAGAAAGCGTCGGAATAAAAGGCTGCATCCTTGATATTGTCAGCAGCCGGCAGCTCTTTGAGCATTTCAGGAGTCAAGGATTCTGCCGCCTTGGTATTGGATGGACCATAGGGCATCAGAGAAGAAAACTTCGCCTGATTTTCGGGGTCGTTGACGATCTTGAATAGTTGGTTGAGCTTGTCCTTATAAGGCGAGCCTTTGACCATTGCCCAGCCATCCATATTCACCAGATGGTTCTTCCAGACGAATTCGATAGGCTTGCCTTCGCGCTTTGCCATAACTGCGCGGCCATTATAGCCAGTGGACATGGCGACATTGTTGCTGGCGAGCCATTCGATGGGCTGCGCACCGGATTCCCAGAATTGCAGCAAATCCTTGATCTTGTCGAATTGCGCAAATGCCCGATCGACACCTTCCGGTGTTGCCAATACCTCGTATACCTTGTCAGGAGCCACGCCGTCGGCCATGAGCGCATATTCGAGATTCATGCTGGGGCTATTGCGGATACCGCGTTTCCCGGGGAATTTTTCGCGGTCGAAAAAGTCTTTCCAGTCCTGGGGTGGTTGCGGAAACGCCTTGGAATTATAGGCATAGCCATTGCCGATCACCACGTTGCCAACACCACAAGGGGTTGCAGCGCCCGGCAACAGATTATCCTGCCCTATCGCTTTCCAGTCGAGTTCTTCAAGCAAGCCTTCGTCGCAGGCCAGCTGAAGCTCCGAGCCGCCCATGATGAGAAAATCCCATGTGACGTTGCCGGTATCGACCATGGCCTTGATTTCAGCCAACCCGCCCAGATAGGTTGTCTCGACAATGTTGACGCCCAGTTTTTCTGCGATCGGCTTGAAATAGGCTTCGCGCTGGGCATCTTGATAATTGCCACCCCAGCCAGCGATAGTGAAGTCTCTTGCTATAGCAACTGCGGCAACGGATGTCATGATCGCGCAAAGTGTTGCAATCCTGATAGCTCTCATGGTGATTCCTCCCAAAATCCCGAGATCTGTTCCACGCTTGATCGCCCCGATAGGCATGTTTTTTGATAACGATCTGCACGCGTCTGAATAAAATTATGGCTACATTAAAAAATTTGTCAATTATTTTTAATACTATTAAATTGTTTTGCTTGGTTTATAATCGTTCAAGTTGAGTCTCTGAGAGGGTGGCGAATGTCGACGGAACTGAATGTCCTTGATCCGCAAAGCGATGCTATTCAGGTGGGCGAGACATTGCGCCTCCGGCGTCAGATGCGGGGCATGTCGCTGAAGCAGGTGGCCGAGCCTGCGGGAATTTCCGTCGGGATGTTGAGTCAGGTGGAGCGCGGTTTGGCTGCCCCATCGATCAAGACCCTGAGGGCTATCTGCTCTGCGATGGATATGCCGGTCAACTGGCTTTTCCATCGCGACAAAGACCCCGAAAATCAGGCTAACGAATTTATCGTGCAGCGGAGTAGCAGGCGCTCCCTCTCCTATAATGACGGCGCGCTGATCAAGGAATTGCTAACCCCGGACACGCAGCCACAAATCCAGATGCTTCGCTTTCTGATGGAGCCGGGCGCAGATTCTGGCGAACCCTATTCCAATACAGAGGGAGGCAAATGCGGTCTCGTTCTCCAGGGAACCCTTGGACTTGAACTTGATGAACGGCAATTCGTCATCAATGCGGGCGACAGTTTCGCATTTCCGGCGCGATCTATGGTTCGGTTCTGGACGTTGGGCGACAGTACCTGTGAGGTTATTTGGGTCGTTTCGCCAGCAACCGTTTGACAAAAAAACGTGATTTCGGTCTCCCCGAGAAGCAGATTGTAGCGGCATCACTATGGAACCGACGCAGGTGATATCAGTGCCGACAATTCACTAGCCAAGTGCCCAGAGGGGGGTACAGGCCAATTTATTGAGCTTTTGTTTCAAATACAAAAGCAAGATGACTCGTTCCGACAAAGGAGCGCCACTTCATTCCAGATTGCCGGTCAGACAATTATCCTTTACCAGGAAACGCGTGCGCCCATGCAACCGGAAAGAAGCCTGAAGCGTTCACCGCCGAGATTGAATTCGTAGGACGCATTGGCATAGAGCGAGGTATTGTCGGCAACCTTGGTCGTGAAACCTGCACCGAGCTCTAGGCTGGTTTCTTCCCAGGAGGGGCGAAGCTTGTCATTATTGAAGTAAATCGTATCGCTCGCCTTAAATTGGTGCCAGACGTTGGCCAGCACGAACGGATTGAAAGGTCGTTCGTTGAACGTGTAATTGCCTTGCAGGCGTGCGCCGACACGGCCTGTCCATGAATCGTTATTGTCGTAACGGATCGTGCCCCCGGGATCGGTGGCTTTATCGAAATTCTGATACTGCCAATAAATTTGCGCCTGCGGTTCGATCACCCATTTTTCGCTGATCGCGAATTTCTTGCCTGCTTCGAGAGAGGCCGTCCATTCCTTGCCATGGAAGCTGGAACTATAATTCGCGACCGATTCCGTATCGATGCTGAGCCATGAATGCATGACGATGGCGTCGATATAGGCTTCGTCTTCCCACGTATGGATCCAGTAGGCGCCGAGACTGTATGCATCGACATCGATGTTGCCGATCTCGATATTGTTGCCGTAGATGTTGCGTGCTCGCATATCGCCCCAGCCTCGCGCATAACCGGCCATCAGGCCGAGCGTATCGAACTGCCCGTCATCATGTTCAGCGCGATAGACCGGCACGCCGAACTGCATGCCCCACTGATTGCCCTTAAAGCGCTGATCGGCAAAGGTGCTCAGATTCTGGCGATATTGATCCCCAAACATGCGCCCCCAGATGACATGTTTGTTTGCTTCGTCACCGAACCAGGATTGTTCGCCGTGGCGTTCGTGGAATGTGCCGAGGGCCACGCGCAACAATCCGCGCACGACGGTTGGCGTTGCGCCCAAAATCGGAACTTCGGGACGAACCAGCGTGACACTGCCGCCGTCGTCGCCACCAGTACCTCCTCCGGGACCTCCGCCAGTTCCGCCACCTGACCCTCCACCTGAGGAACCGCCGCCGGTATTGCCGTCTTCGTCGCCATCTCCGGGGCTTGGCAACAACCAGTCAGGCAAGTCCGGATTTGTCGCATCAATGCCCTCAAAATTGTTGCGCAGATACCAGTAGTTGCTTGTACCGTCCGTCACGCCGCCATGAACCAGTTGATATTCGTAAATACCGGCAGAGGCGCGCTTTGCGAGATAGAAAGTATTGTCTCCTGTGGTGCCGCCATTGATTGCCTCCACCACGAGGATGCCGTTCTGCTTGGTTTGCGCACCCGTCCCACCGACATTGGTGACCACGATGCCGGTTGAGCCGGTCGCCGCGCCGCCTAAAATGACCAGCTTGTCGGATGGCGCATTGTCACTGGCCAGAACCGTATTCAACCAGAGTTGACCGGAATTTCCTTGGTAACTACCGACGATAGTGAGGCTGTCCGATGTAGAACCGGAGCCGTTCGTCAGATCGATGACTCCTGCATTCACCACCTGCGTGAGACTGCCGCCGACAGCCGGGCTGATGGTCCAGGTGCCGCTGCCCGCGCGCAGATAGCTGGTCGAATCGATGGCGAGCGCACCGGTTGAGGTACTGCTGTCACCAAGCGTCAGATTGTTGTTCATCGTCAATTCCGACGCGTTCTGAAGCTCGATGAGTTCCCAGTTCACCAGACGCTGCGGATTGCTGCCCCTGGTATTCTGCCAGGTAAGGCGATCTGAGCCAAGGCCGCCATCGATCTGGATGCTTTTCAACTGCGTGTCAGTCAGCCCTCGAAACACGGCTACGTCATTTTCCGAGCCCATATCGATGCGGCCGATCAGACCACCGGTCCATAGCATATAGTCGGCGCCCGTGCCTGCCATCAGCGAGCCGGTGACTTCGCCGCCGGACAGCAGGAACCGGTCATTGCCGTCATCCTGATTGACCGTCGCACTGACACGACCGCCGCGCATGTCTAACAGATCGTCGCCAGCCCCTTGCGAAACGCTGCCATTTATCTGGCCGGGGTCATAATTAATGATTGTATCGTTGCCGGAGCCAAGCGCAATCGTGCTTTGGATCGTGCCGTAATTCTGCACATAGGTCTGGCTGGCGCCGTTGACGAAAATACCATTGTTAAACGAAGCGCCCGTGGTGTTGAGGATATTGGACGCGCCATCGCCATTGATGGTGACGCCATTGTTCAAGGTGCCATCATTGGTGATGATATTTGTGCTGTTGCCGGTGAAGCTGAACGCCGAATTGATATGTGAATTCGCGTAATTGTGAACGACATAGGTGCCGTTGCCGCTCACCGTCAGGCCACCGTTGATCGTGGCATGATTGTCGAAGACGAGGCTGCTCACATCGGTTACGACAGCGCTCTGCATATTGCCCGAATGATCAACCGTCAGCGCCCCCATGCTGCTGGCCGTGAACGGGCCATTCAGATTGGTGTTCTGCTCGATCACGACATTAAGGTTGCCGAGCCCACTGGTGCTGTACCCGTTCGGATTGCCGTTACAGACAACTGTGTCGCCCGACGCAGGCGCGGCAGGTGTGCAATCAGCAAGCGCCGTTTCTGTATATGGGAAGAGAAGAAGAAACGCGATGACCGGTATGGGCATTTTGAACCGAAAGGCGCTGGAGCCTGGTGATGGGGTAATCCGTTTGGTCCGATTATCAATTGAGCTGCCCATCAAACACTCCCTCAAAAAGGTTCCCAGTCGAACAGAACGGCATAATGATGCAGTTGAGAAACCCCTGTCAAGGAAACCAAACGGATATTATTGATAATATATTTGCAAGTGCTGAGTAAGGACGGTGGTGATACTTATTTCCGTGACTTTCCGGGAATTCAATGCGCATTCTAATCGAGTAGCACAAACGAAAGATTTATTTTCCGGAAGTAATCGGCAAATTCGAGGTGCTTTTTTTGAAGAATCCTCTAGCATGAAAGTCATCGCTTCGGTTTCCTGAAGCTTTCCGCGGGCTATATTTCGCAAACGAAAAGAAGAGGTGCGTCTTGTCGATACGGATTGGTCAAAAATACGGACACCTTGTTCACGGATGGAGCTGCGCCTGCCATAGCGCGCAAGCCCTGCAACTGATGGCACGGATGGAAAAGAAGCTGTCGCGCCGCAATCTGCTCAAGGCTGCCGCCGCAACGCTCACCGTATCGGCGCTGGGCCTGACCAGCACGGCGTTGGCGCAGACCAAAGCCCCGGCCAAACCAGTTCTCCTGGCCAATGTGAAGATTTTCGACGGCACCAGCGCCAAGCTCATCGAAGGCCAGAACGTTCTGGTGGAAGGAAATCTCATCAAGGCGCTAGTCGGCGCGCAGGAAACGGTCGCAGACGCGGACGTTATAGATTGCGGTGGTCGCACGCTGATGCCGGGCATGATCGAAGCGCACTGGCATTCCATTCTGGCCGGAATTTCCCAGATGGCGGCCATGACCGCCGATATTCCCTATGTACATCTGGTGGCCGCGCAGGAAGCCGAACGCACGGTGCTGCGCGGGTTCACGACGGTGCGCGATGTTGGCGGGCCATCTTTCGCGCTCAAGCGCGTCATCGACGAGGGTGGCGTGGTGGGCCCACGCATTTACCCATCGGGCGCCATGATTTCGCAGACCTCCGGTCACGGCGATTTCCGCATGCGCACCGATCTGCCGCGAAGTGCGCAGAGCGATCTAAGCGTGGCGGAACGGGCAGGCATATCGGCCATTGCCGATGGCGAGGCGGAAGTGCTGCGCCGCGTGCGCGAGCAGCTGATGCTCGGCGCGAGCCAGATCAAGATCATGGGCGGCGGCGGTGTTTCCTCATCTTACGACCCGATCGACGGTATCCAGTTCACCGAAGCCGAGACCAAGGCGGCTGTCGCTGCCGCCTCCGACTGGGGCACCTATGTCTGTATCCACACCTATACATCCGCCGGCATTCAGCGGGCGCTGGATTGCGGCGTGAAATCCATCGAGCATGGCCAGCTTGCCGATGAGGAAACCGTCAAGCGCATAGTCGATGCCGATGCGTGGTGGAGCATTCAGCCGTTTCTTTCCGACGAGGATGCCAATCCGAAATCAGACCCGGTGCAGCGTCAGCAACAGCAGCAGATTTCTGACGGCACCGTGCGCGCAATCGAGCTTGGCCGGAAGTACAAGGTCAAGATGGCGCTCGGGACCGACATTTTGTTCAACCCGAAGGGCACTGCGACCCAAGGCAGGCAGTTGGCGAAATTTGCGCGCTGGTATGACAATGCCGAGGTGCTGCGCATGCTGACCAGCGGCAATGCCGATCTGGTTGCGCTTTCGGGGCCGCGCAATCCTTATCCCGCCAAGCTGGGCCGTATCGAAGCGGGAGCCTATGCCGATATTCTCGTGCTGGAAGGCAATCCACTCGACGATATTTCATTGATTGCCGATCCAGATCGCACCATGAAGCTCATCATGAAGGATGGGCGCATTCACAAAAACACGCTTTCGGCCTGAGGGGGCGCTTTTGAATAGACTGAACACCTATGCTTTTGCTGTCGCCCTATCCCTTTGGGGCGTAGAGGCCGCCAGTGCTGCCGATGCGGTTACCGTTCCGCCGGAAGCGCCATCCGGGGTGGAAAGTCAGCGCTGGGCCTTGCAAATCACGCCCTATGTCTGGGCTGCGGGTCTCAAGGGTGATATTTCGCCCTTCCAGCGCGCACCGACCATCGGCATTGAAAAGTCCTTTTCCGATGTGTTGAGCGATCTCAATTTCAGCGGCTTCGTCAATGTCTGGGGCCGCTATGACCGTTTCGTCATCTCCGGCGACATGATGTATGTCGATACGACTGAAAGCCACGCTTATGGCAACCTGCCGCCGCTGCCCATCACCATTCCGGAGGGCACGGTCGTCAAGGGCGATGTGGACAGCAAACAGTTCATGGCCACGCTGCAAGCTGGCTATCGCGTGGTCGATACGCCCAAATTCACGCTCGATGCGCTGGGCGGCATCCGCTTCTGGCATATTTCCAACGATGTGACGGTCAGCGCGCTCAGCCTGTCGCGCAGCTATGGCGAAAGCTTCAACTGGGTCGATCCGGTGGTGGGTACGCGGGCGCATCTGCGTCTCACGGACAAGCTCTCCATGCAGGCACAGGCGGATATTGGCGGCTTCGGTGCAGGATCTGAGCTGACTTGGTCGGTGCTTGGTACGGTCAATTATCTGCTCACCGATCACCTGTCGGTCTCGGCGGGTTATAAGGCGCTGCATGTTGACTATGACCGCAACGATTATGTATTCGATTCGCGTTTGAATGGCCCGATTCTGGGAGCAACGTGGCGGTTTTAGCCAACTCCTGACCATTGTGTGTATCGGAGCTATGTGCGGTAAAAGGGATCTCGATTCAGACAAGCGTGCATTGATGACCTTAGATGCTGGTGTTCTGTAAGGCCGTCAGGAACCGATTGCCAGTCAGAATCCGCGCACCTACCAGCCAACGATCGATCCGCATAATGAAAACAGACGATGACCCTCGTCTCGCTAACCATTTGATTTCGAAAATCAGAGATTTAAATTGCACTATGATACATGTACGCTGAGAATTCATTTCTTAAGCAGACAAACTGGTCAGGTAGGCTACTGTGCTCAACGCGAAATACGAGCGTTTTTCGACCGCCGTGCAGCCGCGCTGGTTGCATCAGCCTTGCGATGAGCTCGATCATGCCCGCCCGGAACTGAGTGATGGCTCACGCAATTACCGCCCCTTCCGCACAGACAACGTTGCCCAGAGAGGACATGTTGCGCTTTCTTGCCCGTTTTGGGAAATTCCTTGCCCTAGCTATAAACAAAAGCTCTCTCCAGCGCCTTGTCAGCGTCAGTTCGCAGCGGATCTTCTTGACGTCTTTTCACCCTCAGCCGTCAGCGGTCCTACTCCGCAATGATCGGGCTTTGAAACAGCGACAAATAGCGTTCTCCACTATCGGGCAACACAGCGACTATGGTCTTTCCCGCATTCTCGTGCCGCTTTGCAACTTGAAGCGCAGCAGCAATCGCTGCACCTGAAGACGTACCGACCAGAAAGCCCTCTTCACGCGCAACCGACACGGCCGCCCGGCGGGACTGTTCCGTGGTCACAGCGATGATTTCATCAACAACGGTCCTGTCGTAGTTTTCAGGCAGAACGTTTTCTTCGATGTCGGTGACTTTATGGACACCCTCGATGGTTTCAGCGCGCGGATTATCGATCGAGGGCACGGAATCCGCAGTCGGCTCCACAAGGATAACACGAAGGGATGATTTCTTTTCCTTGAGATATCTACCCGTACCAGAAATGGTGCCGCCCGTACCGACCGTACTCACCAGAACATCCACCGCCCCATCCGTATCACGCCAGATCTCGGGTCCCGTGGTTTCAAAATGGATCGCCGGATTGGCAGGATTGGAACGCTGGCCAGTATAATATGCGTCGGGATTTTCGCTGCGAATGCGATCAAGCACCCTTTGCAGCGCTCCCGGCTCCAGCAACTCATCATTATCGATCAGCACGATTTCAGATCCGAACTGACGGAGAATATTAATCTTGTCTTCGCTGATCGTATCGCGCAGATAAAACTTTGCCCGGTAGCCCTTTGCAGTGGCAATGGCCGCAATGCCAATGCCGGTATTGCCGCTTGTCAGATCGACCAGAAGATCACCCGGTTTGATTTTACCGGCACGTTCCGCATCCCGAATGATCCCCAACGCTGTACGATCTTTGATGCTACCAGCTGGATTGAGATACTCGATCTTTGCAAGAAGCCGCGCTGATATTTCATTGCTCTTTTGCAGCCGCGAGAATGAAACAAGGGGTGTATCACCGACAAGCTCCGAAATGCCATTATATATCTTACCCACGCTCCACTCCCTTTAGGTGACTAACATCAATATTCGGCGCCTAATTTCCACCATCCAATGAATTTTATTAAGAAAATTATTTATTTAGTTTGCCAGGCGCGTAGATTTGCAACCCATTGCGGACAGCCAATTTGCATTGATATTCACGTGTCGACGCTACTTGGATCATCAAGAATGATGTCTCCTATTCGATAGACTGACCGGATTAGTACGAACCTTGCTGACCGCTGCCTTAAGAACCGAGGGTTCCGGCTTTTCACGCCCCGACCATCGGAACCGTATCCAGCCGTTCTGATCCACGAGAAAGCTCGCCCCATCGGTAGTAGGTGTCAGAAGCCGCATGACCACAGCCGCAGTCTGGTCGGAAACATCACATTCTGTCGTGATGCCATTGCTATCGAGAGCAAAGACTTCAAGATGTTTGTCCTCAAGAAGAAGCAGCCAGAAATTGTCGCGTTGCCGCCCGACTTCATGGAGCTTTCCCCCGCAATAGACCGCAATCCGCGGGCTGGATGCCGGGTAAACCGCGCCATCCGGCGCTGGTAGGCTGATTGTCCGGGCAGACGCAATCGTGCGAATATAGTCCACAAGCGACCAAGCGGTTTTTGCATCCAGCACCGATTCAAAACCGGGCATGGATTGCCGACTATCTTGCAACTCCTTGCCATGCATTATCATCCAGAAGATTTCGCCATCGCTTCGATCCGCAAAAAATGGCGCTGTGAGATCAGGCGGCCACACCGGATCACCAGTGGCCTTGTCCCCGCGACCGCGCCCATCATTGCCATGACAGGACGCGCAACGCATGTTGAAGGCCGCGGCGCCGCGCGAAATAGCAATGGAGGTATAGGATGTGGGCGAGCGCAGAAAACTCGCCTCATTGGCATCCTGAAGAAACAATTCGGCTCGTGGCGGGTGGAAAAATATCAGACCGGCAAATGCCACAACGATAAGCGCCTGCCACCGCCATTTGGGCAGAAACAGACAGCCAATACCGATCAATAACGCCACCAGCAGCGGCTTGAAACTGCGCCACGCTGCATCGGCAAGAAACGGATCGCTGAGAATATTGTCGCGCAGGCGATAGTCAAACGGCCAGATTATATTCTCATGCACAGCAGGCGGCTGCGTTGCCAAAAGAGAGGCGGCGAAAAACACAGCCAGGCCGATTATCATCTCAAAGATCAGAGCATAACGAAGTCCCTGCCCGCTGCGTCCATCGGCGCTCAACCGGAAGCGATTAAGCGCTGCAATCATAAGCATGAAGGCGAGCAGAACGACTTTTATAATAATGATCTTGCCGTAAGTGGTGCCGATCAATCCCGGAACTCCACCGGTCAGCACCCATCCGGCAATGGCGGCTCCGGCAATAAGAAATGTAACAAAAACAATGCCGAACCGGGAAAAGCGCCGCGCGACCTGAAGACCTGAATCACGCGAAACGCGCAGAAGCAGATACAGCGGCAGCAGCGATCCGAACCATAATGATCCGGCAATAACATGGGCTGCTACGGCTGATGGCAGCCAAAGGCCGTCGGCGGCAGCGGCATGACCCATGCGCATCTGAAGGCCTAACGCCAAAACAGCTATCAAAAACAACAGGATGCGTATGGTCGGAGATTTTTCTGCATGAGGCAGAAGCAAAACCAGGAGCACGATTGCCAAGGCCCGCAGGCACGATGCGATGCCGAACGCTGTGCCCAACAGTCCGCTTGGGAGAAAAGCTAATGCATCAGAAAAACTATTCGCACCAGATAGCAGTGAGAACTGAAGTGGTACCCACAGGGCCAGTCCGAAAGCGCTGACCGCCACGAAATAGCCACAAAATCGGCACCACATTCTCAAAAAAGCCGTCGGTTTGCCTTCGCTTTTTACGCTTGGAACGACCAATATGCGCAAAAATACCGCGCCTGCGAACGTGGCAAGGCCAGCAAGATTGAGGCATCGCACAAGCGCAATGACAATATCAATTCCAGTCATTGCGCCCGGCAACCTTAATTAATGATCTTAAACTTGAACGAGCCCTCGGTGCGGTGCGTATCGACCGATGCAGCGCCCCACTCGACCGTATAAGTACCCGGCTTCAATGCCGGCGGCGTGACGGAAAGTGTCTTGGTGTTGCCGTCAATATGTTCAGGCTTACTGGTCTCGATAGTTGCCCCGCTCTCATCCTTGAGGACAAGTTTGCTAAGGCCGAGTTCCAGCGCTTCGGTATATTCTATGGAAACAGTGGCAGGCGTTTTATTGAGCACAGCGTCTTCGGCTGGCTCGGACTGCGCGAGATGAGCATGAGCATAAAGTTGCGTCATCGACCCCAATAAAAGGGCCGCTGTAAGAATTGGTTTTTTGAACATTTTTCTTTCCTGATTTTACCAGTCTGCATCCAGCCCAAGATGCGCAAGCGCCTGCCTGCGCAGTTCCGCCAGTCGCGGATCGCCGCGATGGCGCGGATAGCTGAGATCCACTTTAAGTTCGGCTTCGATGCTTGCCGGACGGTTGCCAAAGATGATGACCCGCTGCGCAAGGAAAATCGCTTCCTCGACATCATGCGTGACGAGCAGTGTGGTAAAGCCGTTGCGTTGCCAAAGATCGAGAAGCTCAGCCTGCATGGCAAGCCGCGTCAGGGAATCGAGTTTCCCCAATGGCTCGTCCAGAATGAGCAATTTCGGATCATTGACGAGCGCACGCGCCAAGGCTGCACGCTGCGCCATGCCGCCCGAAAGCTGACGCGGATAGGCATTGGCAAAAGCCGACAATCCCACCAGCTCAATTGCTTCATCGATGCGGTGTCCCTGAGTTTTAAGCACGCCACGCGCCTGAAGCCCCAAAGCCACATTGTCCCGCACCGTGCGCCATGGATAAAGTGTAGGGTCTTGGAAGACCACCACGCGCGACGGATTAGGACCGAGGATTTCCTCGCCATCGGCCAGAATCCGCCCTTCACTTGGCGGTTCCAGCCCGGCAGCGAGCCGCAAAAGCGTACTTTTACCACAGCCCGACGGCCCCAGAATGGCGACAAACTCACCCGGTTGCACATCAAGCTCGATGTGGTTGAGAACTGGCAATGACTTGCCTTCAAGACCAAAGCGATGGCTTACTTTTTCAACCTGGATATGAAAGCCACGGCTTTCATTAACGGAAGTGGCGGGCGTTTGTTTGAGGGCAGCATTCACCATTTCACATCCCCCTTCTGCCATGTCAGAACGCGATCACGCACAGTAAAGAGCAGCGTAATCAGACCGGAAAACACAATCGCCATGATGATAAGCGCGCCATAGAGATTGTTATAGGCCGCCCAGCCTTGCGCCCATTGCAGATACCAGCCGAGACCGGACTTGACGCCCATCATTTCGGCGGCGACCAGCACCGAGAAAGATGCACCCAACCCCATGAAAAGACCGACAAAAACATGCGGCAATGCTGCGGGAATTGCGACGCGCAGGATCAGGAACAACTGACTGGCGCCCAAAGTGCGGGCAACATCGTAATAGGCTTTATCGACACTCGCCACACCCGACCATGTCAGAACCGTAAGCGGGAACCATGTTGCAAGCGCGATGAGAAAGACAGCGGCTGAAAAGCCCGATGGAAAGAAATAAAATGCCATTGGTAACAGTGCAGTCGATGGAATTGGCCCCAGAAACCGTAACACCGGATGAACCCAATAACCGATTGCCTGGACCCAGCCGATGGAAACACCCGTCAGAAAGCCGGCAATTGCACCAAGCACAAAGCCGGAGGCCAGCAGCTTGAACGAGTTATACAGGCTGTCGAGCAGACGCGGCCAGTCATCGAGATAGACCTCCAGCAGAGATGATGGCGGTTGGAAGAACGGCACCGGGAGCACTGCAAACTTGGCCGTAAGCAATTCCCATACACCAAAAAATATCGCCAGAGCCGTCAGCCATGGCGACCAGTAAACCAGCCGTTTGCCAAATACCGGATGGACCGCAACCAATGCCGCACCGACTGCCAGAAGGATCGTCCAGCCGATGAACAGGCCATTGGTTTCGCGAACGTAAAGCGGCTCTGCAAAGCCAACCACCACATTGGGAAGGAAGAAGGAAATCGCGCTGACGATAGCCCAGGCGACCACCGCCACAAACGGCCATAGCGAGCGGCGAAGTGCGGAGGGCAGAGCCTCCCGCGCATCGCCCTTGGACGAGATATAGACTGTGTCAGGTGATGACATTGGCGACGATCTTTTCGGCAAATGCATCCGTATTGGTATTTGGCCGGATGACATTGATGATCTTGAGTTCGTCCACGAACAAAGCGACGTCCTTACGCAGCGCGTCACCTGTTGAATGGTGATCATGCGTGTGGCTGCGCAGGATACGCGCCACATCAGTTGCAGAGACATTGCCCGGAACGAACGGAGCGAAGATTTCCGCACTTTCATCAGGATGGGCCGCAGTCCATGCCTGAGCCTCCACGATGGCACGCGAAAGCGCTCCAGCGACTTCCGGTTCATCGCGGACGAGGCTGCCACGCAGGCCAAGCACGCAGCACGCCGAGTTGACATATTGTCCATCAAGATTGGTTGCGACTTCCTTCAGACCATCGCGTTCGCGCTGTAGGAAGGCATGAGGGTCATCGCCAGCCACCGCCTGCACTTCGCCCTTTTTCAAGGCCTCTGCAAAGAGGTCGGCAGGATATTGCAGCCATTCGATTTCGGTATCGGGATTAATGCCTTGCTTGGCGGCCTGAATGGCGAAGAAATTGCGGATCGGGCTTGCCTGATCGCTGACAGCAACCTTCTTGCCCTTCAAGTCCGCAATCGAATTGATGCCGGAATCCGGCGCTGCGAGAAGGCGCATACAGCCTCCATGCGTACCGACTGTCAGCGACACGTCAAAACCCTGCTCCAATGGCTTGAGCCAGCGCAGCGCCATGCCGATGCCGCCATCCGCCTTGCCGGTCGCGATTGCCTGTAGCAACTGATCTGTCGGACCGGAGAAATTCACCGGCTCAACAGTCAGACCATATTTTTCAAACAGCCCCTGTTTGAGCGCAACCGAAATTGGCGACTGACAAACAGCGGTCTGCCCCCACGCCAGCTTGATCACTCTCGGTGATGATGAAGTGCTTTGTGCAAAGGCCTTGCGCACCAGGCCACCGGAACCGCCAATTGCTACCGCACCAACGCCAGCCGCAGAAATTCCCAGAAAAGAACGCCGGGAAAGATGATATTTCTTACTGTCGGAAGCCATTAATTCACCCCAATTAAAATTATATATTTTATCTTATTGATACAATTAAAAATATGTCAGAAATTTATATTTAAAATCTCCAGATCAATTGGAAATTGTTTTTAAATATAATCGACTTTCGCTATCGTATAATCTGAATTTATATTTTCAAACGTCGGTATCTTTATCGGAACCATCTTCATAAGGCCATCTATCACTAATCGCCGTCTGGAAAAGCACCAGGAAGGATCGCGAAGATGCTTCACAACGCAATCCCGTTTCCCACATGCGTGAACTGATCTGAAAATCTAGGGCGCCTCGCCGCGCAGATGGCTCGACAGGAAACCCAGATTATCCTGGCCCCAGTAAATTTCGCCGTCATAAATGTAGGTCGGAAATCCGAAGACGCCTTTTTGGGTTGCGATCTCACGATCGTTTCGCCATTTTTCCTGAACGTCGCTATCCTGCTCCCGTGACAAGAGATGATCACCGTCGAAGCCCAAGGCATCGGCCACCGCGCCTCGCACATTTGATTGCCCTATATCCTTCGCTTCTTCCCAGAAGGCCTGTTGCAGTGCCCGCGCTAGCTGCAACCAGTTTTGGCCGTCAAGATAAGCAGCTATTACTAGATAAGATGCGGGCGTCGGGTCTCCCAGCGCAGGACGATTTTCCACCAGCAAGGGCTTACCGCGAAACTTCGCCCATCGTTTCAGATCACGAGAGCCGTAGGCACGGCGCGCGTCGGGACGGTTTCTGGCGAAAATCCCGCCATTCTCCTCAATGATAGTAGTCAGATACGGCTTGATCTCGACCAGATGCCTTGCGGCCAGCTCTTCCAGTGTATCTAGTCCGAGATAGGACCACGGCGACCCGACGGAAAAGAAATACTCAATAGTTTTTGTCACTTTCGATCCTTCAATTGCAGGGAAATAATGTCCCGGTTCAGTTGAACTTCGGCAATCCAGGCGGATTTGTCTCGGAACGGGGAAGCGCTTCTTCCTCCAAATGCCAGCGTTTGAGAATTTTGGCATAGGTCCCATCTTCAATCAGCCCATTGGTGGCGACTGTCAGCGCGTCAGCCAGGCCACTTCCCTTGCGGGTTGTGATCGCAACATCAGAACGATCCGGCCACCCGGCGCTCAACGTCCCGACCCTTTTGATGTTCTTGTCACGTGCTGCAATGAAAACGAGTTGGGCGTGGGGTTGCACGATCACATCCGCGCGGCCCGACCGGAGCGCGAGCAGGCTTGCTGCCTCATCGTCGTAATATTGAAGATCAATAGGCTTCAGACCCGCCGCCACATTCTCCTCGCTCCATTTTACGAGAATGCGCTCCTGATTTGTCCCCGCCCCAACGATGATGCGCAAACCAGCAGCATCCTTTGGTTCTTTGATGGAGGTGAACGGACTGTCCGACTTGACGAAGAACCCATGCAGGCCCTGCCGATAAGTCGAAAAGTCAAATTTTTCCTTGCGTTCCTCGGTCACGCCAACGTTCGAGATGACGGCATCATACTTGCCGGAAGCCAGCCCCAGCGGCCAGTCAATCCATGCCACCGGAACGAGCTCCAGTTGCAGACCCAGACTTTCAGCGATCGCAGAAGCATATTCCGGGTCCGCGCCGACGACCGTTCGCGCATCAATGGCATAAGTGGCCAGGGGCGGGCCACCCGGAGCCACGGCTACAGTAAATTTACCCGGCGCAACGAATTTAAAGCCGGGGGGAACGGCTGTCACAGCGGTCTCATTCTTCTTCGTGTGAATACGACCAGGTTGTTCTGGAGAGAGGTCGAAACCGTCCCCTGCCACGGCCGTCAGATCCGGAAATGCCACCCACGCAAGGGCTGCGATCAACAGAGCTCCTGCTCTCATGTAAATTTCTCCAATATCGCAGAAATATGCGGGTCGGTTCGCGTCCCCTCAAACCAACCCGCCCCTCACCTTTCAACTTACGAGCCGCTCTTCGGCAGTCCTTGCGGATTGGTTTTCGCTTCGGTGATTGCTTCCGGTCCGAGATTCCAGGTTTCCAGAACCTTCTGATATGCCCCGCTGGCGATCAGATCGTTGAGAACGCCGG
Organism: Brucella sp. RRSP16; assembly: GCF_052246815.1. Classification (NCBI taxonomy): domain Bacteria; kingdom Pseudomonadati; phylum Pseudomonadota; class Alphaproteobacteria; order Hyphomicrobiales; family Brucellaceae; genus Brucella; species Brucella sp. RRSP16. The sequence continues at coordinate 35,105 of NZ_JBQQAM010000011.1, read as the reverse complement.
TCAGCGGCTGGGCAAGGCCACTTCCCTTGCGCGTCGTGACAGCGATTTCAGCCGTAATTGGCCAGCCCCCACTCACAGTGCCGACGAGCTTCGTCTTGCCATTAATGCCCGCAGAGTAAGCTTGGGTAGCATTCACGCTGAAAACAGCGTCGGCGCGTCCGCTCTGGACGGCGAGATCCTTGACCGCATCGTCATCGTAATATTGAACCTCGATGGGCTTCAAACCGGCAGCGACATTCTGGCGATCCCATTCCAGCAGGATTTTCTCCTGATTGGTGCCAGCATCGGTGATAACCTTGAGGCCCGCAATATCTGCCGGAGACTTGATCTCGCTGATCTTGCTGTCCGACTTCACGTAGAAGCCAAGCTCATCCTTGCGATAGGTGGAGAAATCGAACTTCTCCTTGCGTTCTTCCGTCACCGTCACATTCGAAATCACCGCGTCGAACTTGCCGGAGGAAAGCCCCAGCGGCCAGTCGGCCCATGCGACAGAAACCAGTTCCAGCTTGAGACCCAGACTATCGGCGATGATCTGCGCCAGATCGACGTCATAACCGATGACGGTCTTTGAATCCGACGCATAGTCATGTAACGGCAGATGTCCGCTGGTGCTGATGCCGATGGTCAGAACACCATCCTTGACGAACTTGAAGTCCTTGATCTCCTCAATGCGCTTGTCGATCTTTTCGACACGCAGCCGGTTCGGTTGTTCCGGGCTGAGATCGAATTTCCCCTCGCTTCGCGCAATACCGGAACCAAACAGCCCGATCGCGATAATCCCGGCGGTCCAGTAGCGTGCCGTTCTGATAAATGTCATTTCCCGTCTCCTTGTTGTGTCAGTTCTTCCGGCACCGGTTCAAAGAACCTTGGCCAGAAATTCGCGTGTGCGCGGATGCTGCGCGTCGTTGAAAATGCTGGACGGCGGACCGGCCTCCACAATTTTCTTCGTGTGAATACGACCCGGTTGCTCTGGAGAGAGGTCGAAACCGTCCCCTGCCATTGCCGTCAGAACCGGAAATGCCACCCACGCAAGGGCCGCGATTAACAGAGCTCCTGCTCTCATGTAAATTTCTCCAATATCGCAGAAATATGCGGGTCGGTTCGCGTCCCCTCAAACCAACCCGCCCCTCACCTTTCAACTTACGAGCCGCTCTTTGGCAGTCCTTGCGGATTGGTTTTGGCTTCGGTGATTGCTTCCGGTCCGAGATTCCAGGTTTCCAGAACCTTCTGATATGCCCCGCTGGCGATCAGATCGTTGAGAACGTCGGTCAGCGGCTGGGCAAGGCCACTTCCCTTGCGCGTCGTGACAGCGATTTCAGCCGTAATTGGCCAGCCCCCACTCACAGTGCCGACGAGCTTCGTCTTGCCGTTAATGCCTGCAGAGTAAGCTTGCGTCGCATTTACGCTGAAAACGGCGTCGGCGCGTCCGCTCTGGACGGCGAGATCCTTGACCGCATCGTCATCGTAATATTGAACCTCGATGGGCTTCAAACCGGCAGCGACATTCTGGCGATCCCATTCCAGCAGGATTTTCTCCTGATTGGTGCCAGCATCGGTGATAACCTTGAGGCCCGCAATATCTGCCGGAGACTTGATCTCGCTGATCTTGCTGTCCGACTTCACGTAGAAGCCAAGCTCATCCTTGCGATAGGTGGAGAAATCGAACTTCTCCTTGCGTTCTTCCGTCACCGTCACATTCGAAATCACCGCGTCGAACTTGCCGGAGGAAAGCCCCAGCGGCCAGTCGGCCCATGCGACAGAAACCAGTTCCAGCTTGAGACCCAGACTATCGGCGATGATCTGCGCCAGATCGACGTCATAACCGATGACGGTCTTTGAATCCGACGCATAGTCATGTAACGGCAGATGTCCGCTGGTGCTGATGCCGATGGTCAGAACACCATCCTTGACGAACTTGAAGTCCTTGATCTCCTCAATGCGCTTGTCGATCTTTTCGACACGCAGCCGGTTCGGTTGTTCCGGGCTGAGATCGAATTTCCCCTCGCTTCGCGCAATACCGGAACCAAACAGCCCGATCGCGATAATCCCGGCGGTCCAGTAGCGTGCCGTTCTGATAAATGTCATTTCCCGTCTCCTTGTTGTGTCAGTTCTTCCGGCACCGGTTCAAAGAACCTTGGCCAGAAATTCGCGTGTGCGCGGATGCTGCGCGTCGTTGAAAATGCTGGACGGCGGACCGGCCTCCACAATTTGTCCGGCTTCCATAAAGACAACCGTGTCCGCAACTTCGCGCGCAAAGCCGATTTCATGGGTGACGATCACAAGCGTGGTCCCGGTACGGGCAAGTTCCTTGATGACGTCGAGCACCTCGCCAACCAGTTCCGGATCAAGCGCCGACGTCGGTTCGTCGAACAGGATAACCTTCGGACGAAGCGCCAACGCCCGGGCAATCGCCACGCGCTGCTGCTGCCCTCCTGACAATTGGCGTGGATAGGCTTCAGCCTTGTCACCGAGGCCAACGCGCGCCAGCAGATCAAGCGCCAGCCGGATCGCTGCATCGCGTGCAAGGCCGCGCACCTGAATCGGCGCTTCGATAATGTTTTCCAGGACCGTCATGTGCGGAAATAGATTGAAGTTCTGAAACACCATCGCGATATCGGCACGACGCTTTAGAATGTCCTTTTCCTTCAGCTCATAGAGCGTATCTCCATCTTGACGGTAACCGACCAGTGCCCCATCAACGGAAATGAAGCCCTCATCCACACGCTCCAGATGATTGATCGAGCGTAGTAGCGTGGACTTACCGGAACCGGACGGGCCGAGAATTGCCGTCACGCTGCCTGCCGGAAGGGACAGTTCCACATGGTTCAGCACCGTGTTCGTACCGAAGCGCTTGGAAATATCGTGGATATGAATAGGTGCGCCCGCAGACATTGTGCCGGCATCGCGGAAACCGGCGACTGGAACCGTCCTGTGTACTTGTCCCGACAGCCCCGAGGTCAACGGCAAGGAGCGCTTGTAGCGATTGAAGAAGGCCTGGAATGGCAGGGGAACGGGATTGCGAACCGCGCCCTTCGCGAAATAGCGCTCGATGTAATACTGCGCCCCAGAAAGCACGGTCATGATGACCAGATACCAGACGGTCGCGACCATCAGCAGCGGAATGACTTCCAGATTGCGCCTGTAGATCACCTGGACCGTGTAGAACAGCTCAGGCAAGGCGAGCACATAGACCATGGAAGTGCCCTTGGCGAGACCGATAATCTCGTTGAAACCCGTCGGAAGGATGGAGCGCATCGCCTGTGGCAAAACAATTCGCAAGGCTTGACGGGTGCGCGGCAGGCCAAGCGCCGCAGCGGCTTCATGTTGCCCCTGATCGACGGAAAGGATGCCGCCGCGCACAATCTCGGCGAAGAAGGCGGACTGGTTCAGCGTCAGACCGAGAAAGGCAGCTGCAAACGGCGTCAACAATTGCACCGTCGGGTAATCGAACAATACGCGATCCGTGAAAGGCACACTCAGCGTGATGTTCGCATAGAGGTAGCCGAGATTATTCAGGATGAGCAGCAATACAATAAGGGGTATGGAGCGCAGCAACCATATATAGCCCCAGGACAGACCCGAAAGCAGAGGCGACCTCGATACACGGGCTAATGCCAGCAGCGTACCGAGAATGGAACCTGATACGGCCGCGAGCGCTGTTAACAGCAGTGTTCGCCCGAGGCCGACCAGTACCGGTTCGGCAAAGAACCATTCCGCAAAAACGTTCCAGCCCCACTGTGGATTGGTAAAGATCGAATAGAGCACAAGGCCGATCACGATGGCCGCGAACACGCTGCCGGCAAAGCGTGCTGGATGCTTTGCCGGAACGATCCTGTAGCGCGAATAGTCCTGCTTGCGCTCCACCGAACGGGTTGCAATCTGCACGTTTGTGAATTCTGTCGTTACTGCCATCTGGTCGTTCCTTGGCCTTCAGCCCTGTGATGAAATTCACGGGTTGGCGATTTGTTGACGGTCCGTGATGCGATGATCAGTGCCGCGCCCCAGCGGAGCGCACAGATGGCCGATCTCCTTTTCAAAGGGCAGCGTCTTGTAAATTTCAGGATCTGCACTCGTGTCGAAAAGCGCCGTATACCCGTTGTTGAGATAGAGACCTACGGCTTCCGGCTGACGAAAGCCCGTCGTCAGGTAGATGCGGGAATAGCCCTGTCTTGCTGCCTGCTCTTCCAGTTCCACGAGAAGCTTGCGCGCCAGCCCCTGTCGCCGCAGATCCGACCGGGTCCAGATACGCTTGAACTCCGCAGTACGTGCATCAAAAGCCTTGAAGGCACCGCCGCCGATGGTTTCACCGTCCCGGATCAACAGCAAAAAATTACCGCTGGGTGGCGCAAATGCTTCGGGCGGATAGCGGTTCATTTCCGCCGCTGCACCTTCCGCGTTGAAATATGTGCCGTAACGGCTGTCATATTCATACAGAAGTTCATCGATGAGCGGCTTTGCACGCGGATCAAGAGAACTGGTATACAGAAAGACATCGCTCATCATCATCACCGTCTGTTTTCATTGAGAAAGGCTTCGGCGAGCTGCACCCAATAGAGAGCGGCTGGCGCGATGATCTGATCGTTGAAGTTGTATTCGGCACTGTGCAGCGGCGCGCTGTCGCCGTTACCGATGAAGAGATAGCTGCCAGGCTTTGCCTGCAACAAGAAAGCAAAATCCTCGCTGGCAGTGCGCGGCGCAAATGCGCCCTCCAGGGCATCATCCCCGAACGCATCGGCTGCAACCTTGCGGGCGAATGCGGTCTCCTCAACCGGATTGATGACAGAAGGAAAGCCCAACCTATAGTCGACCTCCGCAACGGCACCAAAACTTTCAGCCTGAGCGCGAGCAAGCGCCGGGATACGTACTTGCAATCCGCGCCGCACCTCTTCGCTGTAGGAACGGATCGTCAGTTGCAGTTCCACCGAACCAGGAATGACGTTTGAAGCTTCGCCGCCATGGATGGAGCCAACCGTGACAACCGCCATTTCACGCGGATCGACATTGCGCGAAACAATGCTCTGCAAGGCAGTAATGAGAGACGCAGCGGCGACAATAGGATCGACAGCATTGTGCGGTTCAGCCCCGTGACCACCCTTGCCGACGATCTTGATGACAGCTTTGTCTACAGATGCCATCGCCGGTCCGGCGACAAACCCGAAACGTCCTCCGGTGACACCCGGCCAGTTGTGCAATCCGAACACCGCATCGGCGGGAAACCGTTCGAAAAGCCCTTCGCTTATCATCTTGCGTGCTCCGGCACCGATTTCTTCTGCCGGTTGAAAAACAAGATCGAGCGTACCGCTGAAATTCCCCGCCTCGGCCAGATATCGCGCAGCCGTAAGCAGGATCGTCGTGTGCCCGTCATGGCCGCAAGCGTGCATCACACCCTTGTTTCGGCTGGCGTAGTCAAGCCCCGTCGCCTCTTCTATCGGCAGAGCATCCATATCTGCCCGGATCGCGAGACGGCGCCGACCTTCCCCCCGGGGCAAGGTCGCTACCACGCCGGTTCCCGCAATTCCCGTCGTGACGTCATAACCCCAGGAGGCGAGTTTTGACGCAACGAGACGGCTCGTGCGATGCTCATGGAAAGCGAGCTCCGGGTGCTGATGAATATCATGGCGAAGCGCTATGAATTCATCGAGATGCGCGGCAATGGCTTCTCTCGCGGCATCAAGCCTGTTGCGGGGTCGGGAGGTAACATCCATGAAACCGGCTCCTCAGGCCCGCGCAGCCTTGTTTACCGGTTGATCCACAGCCGACGAATAACGGCTTTCGCGGAACGGCAGCCCCAGATGATCGCGGAGCGTTTCACCGGGCAGTTCCGGGTTGAAATAGCCGCGCTTTTCCAGGATCGGGAGTACATGTTGAATGAAATCGTCGAGACCTTCCGCAATGACGGGAAAGCCGAGAATGAAACCATCGGCAGCTTCGCTTTCCACCCAATCGATCAGTTCATTGGCGATAGCGTCCGCAGTTCCAATGAAGGCAGTGCGTGGTGTCGCGACATCGAGTGCGATCTCGCGTAATGTGGCACCGGTTTGCCTTGCCGTCTTCTTGATGCGATCTGTCGTGGCGCGGAAACTGTTCTTGCCGATTTCACCGAGTTCAGGGAAAGGCTCGTCGAGCGGATAGATGCTGAAATCGTGATGGTCGAAGAAGCGACCGAGATAAAGCAGCGCCTCATCAACCGAAACCAGATTACGGATGGCTTGATACTTCTCCTCTGCTTCTTCCTGCGTACGCCCGACAATTGGGCCGATACCGGGGAAAATCCCAACATCAGAAGAACTGCGGCCTTGAGCGACCGCGCTTTGCTTTACCTGCCTGTAGAAGGATCGCACGTCCTCAATCTTGGTGCCGTTCGTAAACACTGCATCGGCATGTTTACCGGCAAGCCGGATGCCGGAATCCGACGATCCAGCCTGAAACACCACCGGCTGCCCCTGCCTGGAGCGACTGATATTCAGCGGGCCTTCGACATTGAAAAAACGCCCTTTGTGATTGATGCGATGTAACTTATTCTTGTCGACATAGACACCGTTTTCGCGATCGCGGACGAAGGCATCGTCATCCCAGGAATCCCATAGCCCTTTGATGACGTCGAGATATTCGTCTGCTATTTCATAGCGCAATTCATGCTCGGGATGCGGGCGCCCGTAATTGCGGCCTGAGCCTTCCAGCGGTGACGTGACTGCATTCCATCCGGCGCGTCCGCCAGAGATCAGATCAAGTGACGCAAACTGGCGTGCAATGGTAAACGGGTCGCTGTAGGACGTCGATACGGTACCGACCAAGCCAATTTTCGATGTGGAGGCCGCGAGTGCCGAAAGGATCGAAATCGGTTCGAAACGATTGAGAAAATGCGGTATCGACTGCTCATTGATGTAAAGTCCATCAGCAACGAACGCAAAAGCGATCCCTGCTGCCTCCGCCTTGCGTGCGGCATTGACGAAAAACTCGAAATTGGTGCTCGCATCGGCAGGGCCGCTGGGATGCTTCCATGCGTTCATGTGACTGCCAGGTCCCTGCAGCATGACGCCAAACGTGATTTGTTTTCGTCCACTCATGTCGTTTCTCCAAGGAATTGTTCCGACGCCAGGCGTCCATCTCGGGGCTTCCGGTGGCGCCGCAATCGCACCGCGCGGCTTGCCGTTTTCCATCTAAAACAGCCTAAACACACACTCGCGCATCCGTAAGAAAAGTAATTCTATAATTTTTATATACTTTGAAATTGCGAGGCAGCCTGAAGCGGTGCGGTGCAGAATAGAATGGAGCCAATCTGGGAGAGAGATTGTGAGATCGTTCTTTTTTGCGGGGTAACGGGTTCAGGAAAAGCAGACTGAAAAACGCGGATATCGAGGCGTCTCATCCTTGAGGCAGAGCGCTCAGCGCCCCTTTCAAACATCGATACGAGCTATACCTGCATCTTCATCATCGCGTTGCTCCGTTTCATCATTGAAGCGCGATAATCATCGTCTCTGCTTTATTATTATATGTCGCCCTCACCGTGCGAAATCGGCCAAACCCGCGCTACTGCGACACTCGGCCAATTACGGTAGGCTATTAATTCTCTCGATTTCATGCAAAAGCAGCCTGGCGAAACATCGGCGGAGTGCACATGCTCACCAAGAAGGGCAAGTATGGTTTGAAGGCTCTGGCTCACCTCGCGGCGCTTGCGCCGGGTGAAAGCGCCTTTGTCGCGGAAATTGCCACTCGGAACAATATTTCCAAGAAGTTTCTCGACGCCATCCTGCTGGAGTTGCGCAATGATGGGATTCTGCGGTCGAAGAAAGGTCCCGGCGGCGGTTACAGTCTTTCCAAACCGGCGTCCGAAATTACCATCGGGCAAGTCGTCCGCGTTCTCGATGGGCCGCTGGCGCCAATCCGCTGCGCCAGCCGCACGGCCTACGAGCCATGCGACGATTGCGAGGATCATCGCGCTTGTCAGGTTCGCCGTTCCATGCTGCTTGTGCGCGAAGCAATAGCTGGCGTTCTTGACACAATGACGCTGGAACAGTTTGCACGCAATGGCGGGCTGGAAGATGACGGTTCTGCACCCGCATGGGCGCAGCTAAGTGCCTGAGAGCGCATCGAGAAGGCGATAGCCCCCATTGTGATAGAGGAGAGGATCACCTGAGCCGGTAACGATCTTCAGAACGCGCCCGATCAAGATCGCATGGGTATGCCGCTCGATGACATCTTCCACGGCGCAATCAACCGAAGCCAACGCACCGGCAAGAGCCAGCGCACCGCTTTCGAGCGCATACCAATCAGCATCCGCATAGCGTTCAACGCCCTTGATGCCACCCTTGCCAGCGAAACGATCGGCAATGGACTGCTGGCCGGAAGACAGCACATTCACGCAGAAATGGTTATGGCGACTAATCGCCGTCCAGACCGACGAACCCCGATTAATGTTTACGATAATCGTAGGCGGCTCAACCGAAAGCGCAGTGGCTGACGTTACAGTCGCCCCGGTGCGCCCCTCATCGAAACCCGCTGTAACAACACTCACGCCGCCTGCAAGCTGACGCATTGCTGCCTTGAGCTCACCTGGAGAAACTTCGATATCTACCGGTTCTTCGATATATTGCTCAATACTTTCGCGGAGATATGTAACCGTTGATCCCATGTCTGTATTTTACTCCCGATTTACCATTCCCTGCACGGTAGCAGCGACCGGAAGATTGGCCGAGAATGCACTTTCTATATTCTACTGACTTTGTAGAAAATTAAAGCCTACAGCTAAAACAGAATGAAAGCGGGCCCGGTCAAAAAACAGGTTCACGGGAACCGCTCTAATTCATCGTTTTACGCATTATCCGACGCATCGAAGCAGGACCAGAAATCAGTCCGGTGAACTGGTTTCCCGTCCGTGCGCTTCGCCCTTTTGCTGGCAATACTATGAATGTAGGGTGACGCGATTGCGCTGCTACCAATTGCATTTGGTGATCACGCTGACAAGCCGAGATTTTCTTTCAGTGTTTCTCCGGTATACTCGCCACGAAGCACGCCTTTTTCCTGAAGAATTGGAACGACTTTCTCGACAAATTCGTCGAAGCCACCAGGCGTGAGATGGGGCGCAAACACGAACCCATCTGCCGCATCCGCTTGCACATAGGCGTTGATTTCCTCGGCAATTGTCTGCGGGGTGCCGACAAACTGCTGACGCGCTGTTACTTTGATAATAAGGTCACGAATGCTGAGCTTTTCCCGCTCTGCCAACTCGCGCCATGTTCGAGCGGTTTCAATGCGGTCATCGTAGCGTGCTGCACGACCCAAAGCCAGCTGCTCATGCGCAACATCCGGCTCCAGTTCCGGCAACGGCCCATCTGGATCGTAAGCGGAAAGATCGCGGTTCCACACCTGCTCCAGAAAGGTGATCGCGGATTTCGGGCTGACCTGCTGCAAACGGATTTCGCGCAGCTTTTCCTCCGCATCCTCTTGCGTGTCACCAAGGACAAAGGTTGCTCCCGGGAGAATTTTGAGTGAATTCGGGCTGCGCCCGTAGCCAGCCAAACGCTTCTTCACATCGCGGTAGAACGCCTGCCCTGCTTCCAGCGTTCCGTGACGGGAGTAGATGACATCAGCGTGGCTTGCGGCAAGTTCCCGCCCTTCCTGCGAGTCGCCCGCCTGCGCAATGACCGGCGCGCCTTGTGGCGGCACCAGATCTGAGCGACCGGCGATGTCGAAATGCTTGCCCTTAAAAGCAAAATCGCCGCCAGCCCATATTCTCTGCGCGGCGTCGATAAATTCTCGCGCGCGCTCATAGCGCTCCTTGAAAGGCAAATGATCGCCACGCCGGAAGTTTGCGCCAGTAAACGCGCCTGGCGATGTCACCACATTCCAGCCAGCCCGCCCGCCGGAGAGAGTGTCAAAGGTCGCCAGCTGCCGCGCAAGCGCATAAGGCTCGTTGAACGTGGTCGTCAGTGTGCCGATCAGCCCCACATTTTCGGTGATCGCAGCGAGCGCGGTAAGAATAGCCAGCGTATTGGGACGGCCAGCAACATCAAGCTCGTGAAGCTTTCCCTTTTGCTCGCGCACGCGCAAGCCTTCCGCAAGAAAGATGAAATCAAACTTCCCGCGCTCAACCGTTTCGGCAAAATGCTTGAACGACGAGAACTCGATCTGGCTACCCGCTGCCGGATCACTCCATACAATGAAATTGTTGACGCCCGGAAATTGCGCTCCAAGAATAACCTGCTTCAGCTTTGTCATTTTCCCGGTTCCTTCGCTCATGCGGCTGTGGAGTAACGATTGATTGCTTCCGGCAAACCGAACCGCGCTCGCAGCGTAGTGCCTTCGCCGTTGTGAACGAGCTTGTGAACCTGCAATGCGGGCAGCAGTTCTTTGAGAACGAAATCGCTTTGCGATTGCGGATCAGACAAGAGCAACCGTATGCCTGAAGCGCCCAACTTTTGGCTCTCAGTAACCGCATCAATTATTTGCTGAACACTCGGTTTGTCAGAAAGCGTGATGTCGGTGACGACAAACGGCGCCGGGCGATCATGCACGGATGCGCCCGCAGCTCTGATAAGCTGTTCATCTGCTGGAACTAAAACCACATCCGCACTGCGAGCGATGTTCAGCTCATCAAGGTTTGAAAGTGCGGCCGCTACAATCGGCTGGCCCTGCGGTGGACGCGGGGTGATTGAAGGCCCAAGAACCCGGAAATTGTCGCTTTCAAAGCTGATGTAGTGCAGTTTGGATGCATCCAGAAAACGTTGCGTTTTCTTGTCACGGATAACGGCATCATCCTCCCAGCTATCCCAAAGCCTCCGAATAACTTCGATTGCGTCTTGAGTGTCCGTTTTAAGCGCCTGTTGATCAAGCGAAGGATAACCATTCAATGCACCCAGCGCTTTGCTGGCTTCCAGATTGCGCTGGTTTGCGAGCTGCTGGACAAGAAGTCCAGCACGCCCTTCGCTGACATAATCGAGCGTCGCAATGGCGGTCGAAACGTGAAACGGTTCCAGAAAATTCACCGGAGCACCGGCGATGACACCAATATTGCTAAGACGCGGTGCAAGCCAGTTTGCCAGCAAGAGGGCGTCCAGCCCATCGCCGCCCTTGTGTGCAAACTCATCTTCCAGTGTCAGAAATGTAACGGCACCATCGAACGATTTTGTCAGCTCCGTCCAGAACTGCGGCGATTGCTTGAGGCTGGTTTGAGGTGCGATTGCGGCGCTGAGACCCACACCCAGAAGCAGGGCTTTAGACTGCGTCATGATTGAATTCCGATCGTAGTTGAATGGTTTGGATACCTAGCCAGCGCGAACAACGCTCAGCTCTGGCTTGCTTGGGGCCGACGCAGGAAGAAGCCGCGCAAAATCCGTGAGTATTTGCGCATAATCCTCGGCATGAAACTCATAGGGCAGCTCCAACCGAAATTCGGAGACAAGCGGCAAAACAGGATCGGCTGCGAGTGTTTCCAGAATTTGTTCTGTCTTGCCCACAATATCGGGCAGAAACAAAGTGCGGCGCGGACCATGGGCGAAACCCGTTCGCTTGTCGCGTTCGGAGGCGAATTCCGCATAGCGACGGCGCGCATCGGGACTTGCGCTGTCCGTGGGCAGGATCACCCGGCCAAGTGCGACACGCGGTGCACGCTCATGCACCCATTCCTGACGGAACCTTTCTATGAGTGCTTTCTGAGCCGTCAGAAAATCATCCGTGTTCTCACCGCTGACAATGTTTCCTGTCAGGAGATTGAACCCAGCCTGACCCGCCCAGCGTGCGGAATTCTGTGATCCACCTCCATACCACAAGCGGTCGGTCAGCCCTTCGGCAAAAGGCCTCAAACGGGGAATTTGCGCACTGGCGGCATTGCCCGCTTCGGTTTCGCCCGAAAGCGGTTCTGATCGCAGTGCCTGTGCCAGTTTTTCTGCGCGCGTATGGCTGTAATCGGCAATGGGTGCGGCATCGACGAAATCTGCGATAAGATGAGCGAAAGGCGGCGCACCCACTGAAACCCCAACATTCAGCCTGCCGTTGGACAGCAGGTCCACAGTTGCAAGATCTTCGGCGAGCCGGAACGGGTTTTCATAGCCGAGCTGGATAACGGCAGTGCCAAGACCAATGCGTTTCGTCCGCTGCGAGGCGGCAGCGAGAAAGGTAGCAGCAGAAGAAATACCACGCTCCAGATGGCGCTGACGCACCCATGCGCTGTTATATCTCAGTCGCTCTCCATGTTCGAAAAGCTGGAGCGTATCCTCTAGCCCCCTTGCGGGATCATTCTCCTGATGACTGCCCGGAATGAGAAAGGCGAAATGTTCGATATGTGAAAGGGGCATGGCTTGATTCCCTTCTCACGCAGCGGTTTCCCGATAGCTCTGAAGTCGCGCAAGAATTTTTGCTTCCTGCTCCGCCTTGCGTTCTTGCACGCGCTGCGTTGCCTCTTCAAATGAAGCCGATGCGGGATAGAGCGGCGACGATATCGGCTGGCCCAGCTTGGCACCAATGTGCTTCTCAAAAGGCAGCGAGCGATATTGCTGAACATCTAACGATGTGTCGAAGAGCGGGCGATAACCGAGTGAAATGTAAAGCGCTGTTGCCTCGGGCTGGCGAAAGCCGGTCGAGAGATAGGCGCGCGTGTAACCCAGATCACCGGCACTTTTTTCAAGCGCCAAAACGATACGGCGCGCCAGCCCCTGTCTGCGCAAATGCGGTGCGGTCCATATTCGCTTGAGTTCGACGGTTTCTTCGTCATGGCTCATATAGCCGCCACCGGCAATGGTTTCACCATCGCGCTGCAGCAAATGGAAACCGCCAAGTGGCGGCGCAAACACCTCCGCGGGATAGCGCAGAATTTCACTGCGCGCCCCGCCCGGCCGATCCAGATTCGCATAACGGCTATCATATTCATGAACCAGACCGTCAATAAGCGGCTGTGCGGCAGGGTCCAAAAGAGAAGACTGGACGATAATATCAACCATAGAAAGCCTCCGCTGAAACAAATCCTGTCCAACCTGTGTTGTGTGGAGGCAAAGGCCGCCATCGAACAGGGTCTCCTTTAACGGTGCCTCGTTGCTCGCCCGTTTGCACGGCATGAACGTTTAATGAGCGTGCAAATATTGGAAGATCGTTGCTCGATTAATATTCTATAAAAAACATAGATTATCTCCTCATTGAAGTTGTTGGTGAGGATCAAATGCCCTACGCGCTCAGTTTTCTCGATAAAAGTCCCATTCATGATGGCGAAGCAGCCCAGGCGGCGCTGACCCGCACGATAAAGCTTGCGCAGAAAGCAGAAGCTGCAGGCTTTCACCGTTTCTGGGTGGCAGAGCACCACAACTCACCGGGGCTTGCCAGTTCGTCACCGGAGGTACTAATCGGCTTTTTGCTGGCCCACACCCAGCATATCCGGATTGGTTCGGGCGGTGTGATGCTGCAGCACTACAGCGCTTATAAAGTCGCTGAGAACTTCAACCTTCTTGCTTCGCTTGCCCCTGGACGGGTCGATCTGGGGGTCGGAAAAGCGCCCGGAGGTCTGCCGCTTTCAACCCGCGCCTTGCAAGGCGCTTATGACCCGGACCGAAAACCATCCTTCCAAAAGCAACTCGCAGAGCTCGATGGCTTTCTCGATCATGGTTCTGAAAAATCAGATGATGATAAGGGCATCGCCGCATATCCGGTGCCGCCGCAAAAACCTGAACGTTTCCTGCTGGGTGCGAGTGTCGAAAGTGCTGAACTTGCGGCTCACCTTGATTGGAACTTCGTCTATGCCGGCCATATTCAGGGCGATCCGGCAGCGATCAAAGAAGCGGTTGACGCCTATCGGGCAATCGCGAACCGTCCTGCCGTGTTAGCGGTCAGCGTTATCGTTGCTGAGAGCGACTCTGAGGCAGAAAAACTGGCAGGTGATATTCGCCGCTTCCGTGTTGCGGTCGAAGGCCTGCAGCCGGTCAATGTGGGGAGTCACGAACAGGCGCTCGAATATGTGCGACAGGCCGGCGCCACACAATACAGCATCGAAGAGCGCACGCCCCGTGTCATTCGTGGAACAGCCTCGCAAGTTCACACGGAACTTCAACGTCTGCACCGCGAGTTGAGTATCGCTGAGTTCGTTATCGACTGCCCTGTTTCCGAAGGCAGCCAACGTCTCAAAACCATTGAGCTGCTTGCCAATAGTCGCCCTGCAATCGCGGCATAACACTCTCCCAATTCCCGACACTGGATATTCAACGTGATTACGAGACGAGATTTTCTGGCTGGCGCAAGCGGTATTGTTCTAACTATCGCCACCGGAGCTGAAATCGCTTTGACGGAAGCGCGTGCCGAACCCGTGAGGGGCGGTTCGCTCACATGGGGCGTCGAGTCGGAGCCAAGCACCCTCAATCCCCATTTGAACGGTCAGGCCAAAGCCAAGCTCATCCTGCGTAACAGCTATGAATCCCTTCTGGCACGCACGCCGGACGGTAGTTACGTGCCCTGGCTCGCCAAGAGCTATGAAGTATCAGAAGACGGCAAGACCTATACGTTCAAGCTCCGCGATGGCGTGAAATTTTGGGACGGCGAGAAATTCGATGCAGCAGCCGTTGCGCTCAACTTTACCAAACTCAAAGAACCTACCTATTCGGGAAGCATCAGTGCGGGCCACGTCGCGCGTGTCAGCGAAGTCACCGCCGTTGACCCGCTCACACTCGTCATCAGGCTTGACCGCGTTTACGCACCTTTCCTGGATGGTGCGGCTGGCATTGAATTGATCTCACCCAAAGCATTCGGGTCTGCGCAGCTAAAGGCCGGTGGAAGAGAAGTCGCGGGAACCGGGCCATTCATAATCGACCGTTATATCAAGGGTCAGGAAATCCGCTTCGTCAAAAACCCGGACTATAACTGGGCGCCTGAAAATGCGGCCCATCAAGGTCCAGCCTATCTGGATGATGTGACCTATCGCTTCCTGCCGGAATCTTCGGTGCGTATCGGCGCACTCACTTCCGGCCAGATCGACGCAGCTGAAGGCATTTCCGGCAATGACGCGCAACTTTTCCAGGATAACCCGGAATTTACCTACCAAACTTCGATCAACACCGGAACGCCTTATACGCTCTACCTTAACGTCAATCGTGCGCCCACTTCTGATGTCAACGTGCGCAAGGCCGTGCTGGCTGCAATTGATGTAGAACGCATTATTCAGTCGGTATATCGCGGAGAACGTGAACGCGCCTGGGGCATCCTCACTCCCGCCGACACTGACTTTTACGACAAGTCGATTGAAGGTACTTACGGCTTTAATCCAGAACTTGCCAACAAGCTTCTTGATGATGCTGGCTGGACAGAGCGCGATACCGATGGATTTCGCAACAAAGACGGCAAGCGCCTGACAATCGAGGTCGTGCAGTCGCAATCCACCGTGCGCGATCAGCGTGATATTCTCTTGCAGGCCGTACAGGCGCAGGCCCGGCAGAATGCCGGCATCGATATTGCGCTGCAATATGTTGATGCGGGAACCTATTCCAGCCGCCAGAAAGACGGCGAATACGGCATCATTCCAAATTCGACGACGACGCAGGAAAACGGCGTCACCATCTACTTCCACTATCTGCCCCGCGATAAGGGCGGTTCGATCAACTATAGCCGGACAGAAGACCCGAAAGTCTCCGAATGGCTGGACCAAGGCGCTTCCACGCTCGATTCCAAAAAGCGCTTTGAAACTTACGCAGAACTGCAACGTTTTGCGCTGCTCGATCAGGCTTATGGCCTGCCGCTCTATGTGCCTGCCGATCAGATCGTCGCATCATCTCGCGTTCAAGGCATCGGTTTCCGCCCTTTCAAGCGGCTTCCGGAAAACGCCTACGACATCTGGCTTCAAGATTAATTTCACCCTGCTTACGAGAAACCGATACATGCTCAATCGCCGTTATTTTCTCACGCTCGGAACTGCACTTTTTGCGGCAGTCGCACTGCCAAAAATCGCTTTCGCGCAAGATGCCAAACCCGTTGAAGGCGGCAAGCTGGTCTGGGGTGTTGAAACCCAGCCAGCGACCCTTAACCCGCAGCTCAACGGTCAGGACAAGACCAAACTCCTGCTGCGAAATTCATATGAATCGCTGCTTGCGCGCACCGCTGAAGGCGGTTACGTGCCCTGGCTGGCGAAAGACCATGAGATTTCGGAAGACGGTAAAACCTACACATTCACACTGCGGGACGATGTAAAGTTTACGGACGGCGAAAAGTTCAATGCGGAAGCCGTGGTAGCCAACATTACGGCGCTCAAAGACCCGGCTTATTCAGGCAGCACAAGCACCGGGCCTGTTTCGCGCATTGCAGAAGCGAAGGTGCTTGACGAAAATACCGTCAGTTTCACGCTCAAAGGCATTTACGCGCCATTTCTCGATTATATTGCCAGCCTGGAAATTCTCTCGCCTGCTGCATTCAAATCCGAAGAAATCAAATCCGGCGGACCTGAGATTGCAGGAACCGGTCCTTTCATTTTGAAGCGTTATGCCAAAGGACAGGAACTCAATTTCGTAAAGAACCCGGAATACAACTGGGCACCGGCGAATGCGGGTCATCAGGGTCCAGCCTACCTTGATGAAGTGACCTACCGTTTCTTGGGCGAGTCATCGGTCAGAACCGGCGCGCTTACCTCTGGTCAGGTTGATGTCATTGAAGGTGTATCCGGCAATGATGCAGCGCTGTTCAAGGACAATCCTGATTTCACCTATCAGACAGCGTTGAACACCGGCACACCTTATTCGCTTTTCCTCAATGTCGAACGGGGTCCGACGCAGGAGCTCAATGTCCGCAAAGCGCTCATTGCTGCGATCGACGTCGATGCCGTACTCAAATCCGTCTATCGGGGTGAGCGCACTCGCGCATGGGGCATCACTTCGCCGATTGATCCGCAGTTTTACGACAAAAGCATCGAAGGAAAATACGGGGCCAATCCAGAACTTGCCAACAAACTTCTCGATGAAGCGGGCTGGACCGAACGCAATGCGGAAGGCTTCCGCACCAAGGATGGTAAGCCGCTGACGATTGAAGTTATTCAGGCGCAGGCAACGGTGCGTGACCAGCGCGATGTTCTCTTGCAGGCTTTGCAGGCACAGGCGCGCCAGAGCGCGGGTATCGATCTGAAGATTGTTTATGTTGATGCCGGGACCTACACAGACCGCCGCAAGACAGGTGACTTTGGCTCGATTGCCAATTCCAACACGCCAACCGACGCCATCGACATAGAACTGCACTACCTGCCACTCGATAAAGGTGGTTATATCAATTACAGCCGCGCTTCAGCACCTGAATTGGCGCGATGGCTGAATGAAGCCGCCTCAACGCTCGATCAGGCCAAGCGGTTTGAACTTTACAGCAAGCTGCAGAATTTCGCCATTCTGGATCAAGCCTATGCCTTGCCGCTCTATGAGCCAGAGGATCAGATTGCTGCTGCAAGCTATGTCAAGGGCATCAGCTTCCGTCCCTTCAAGCAACTTCCTGAAAGCGCGTACGACGTATGGCGCAGCGAGTAGCTACGTCTTCCCGCGGATTTCGGCACAGAGGAGCTTACAGATCATGGAAGCTGAAAATACCACGACCATCGGTCGCGCACCTGCGAGCTGGTTGCCCCGGCGTTTCGGAGTCCCGCGTAACAGTCTTATGGGACAAATCCTTCTTCGCATAAGCTCAGGCCTGCTGGTTCTTTGGGCGGCAATCACCCTGAGCTTCACAAGCGTCCATCTCGCACCCGGCGACATTGTCAGCATATTGATTGGCGAGCAACTGCGCACGCCTGAAGTTGAAGCGGCCATCCGCGCAGAATGGGGGCTGGATGATCCGATCTTCGTGCAATACCTGTCCTATCTCGGACGTATTCTGCATGGCGATTTTGGCCGCTCCTACTACCTGCAGACGGATGTCTCGCAGCTTCTGTTTTCTCAGATGTGGCCCACCTTGAAACTTGCCGGTGCAGCACTTGTCGTCGCAATCGTCTTTGCAACTGTTAGCGCTGTTTTGACAGCCGGCAAAAAGCTGCCGCGCTCAATCGCGGCAGGCGTTGAACTGGTGCTCATTTCAACACCATCCTTCTGGCTCGGTATTGTCCTCCTTTTCGTCTTCTCCTTCACGCTCAAGCTATTTCCGGTGTCAGGGGACAGGAATTTTGCGGCACTCATCCTGCCAGCGCTTTCGCTGGGCTTGTCCTTGGGCGCTGTCATTGGACAGGTTCTACGCGAAGGCCTGGAGCGCGCGCTGGAGGAGCCCTTTGCCCTCACGGTGCGCAGCTGGGGGACCAGCAATCTTGTGTTGCGGCTGAGGCACGGTTTGCGCCATGCGTCGCTGCCAGCCGTAACACTCACCGGCTGGCTGATTGGTGGGCTTCTTTCAGGTGCTGTTATCACCGAAGCCGTCTTCGGGCGTCCCGGTCTTGGCCGCATCACGGTTGATGCAGTGCTTTATCACGACCTGCCGGTCGTGCTGGCTGTCGCTATTTTCTCAGCGTTTATCTATGTGGTGATGAGCACCATCGTTGATGTTCTCTACCTGCTGATTGATCCGCGCCTGAGAACCGAAGGCCGGAGATAAGCCATGAGTGTCACCCCCGCACTTGAACCACGCCCGGCGGCAAAGCCGGCTGCCACTAGCTTACCTAAACAGGTCCGATTGGTCCTTTCGCGCCCGACACTGGCACTACCAACGCTCTTCCTAACGCTAATTGCCGTTGCAACGCTCTGGCCGGGTTTACTTACAACAGCCGATCCATTGCTAGCGGATCCTCTACAGGCACAATTGCCGCCTTCGGTAGATCATTGGTTTGGTACTGATCATCTGGGCCGTGACGTGTTTTCACGCGTGGTTCACGGTGCGCGTTATTCCGTTCTGATAGGCTTTAGCGCTGTGGCAATCGGTGCTGTCGCCGGTTCCTTTTTCGGGCTGCTTGCTGGATTATCGCGCGGCCTGATTGATGAAGCAGTTTCCCGTTTTCTCGATGTGGTGTCTTCCTTTCCCGATCTGCTGCTGGCTCTTGTTTTCATCTCATTCACGGGGCCGGGCACCGTCAATCTGATTTTTGCGCTTGGCGTGGCCATCATTCCGCGTTTTGCCCGCGTCGTGCGTGCGCAGACCTTTGTCGTCGCGCAGAGCGGTTATGTCGAGCAGGCCAAAACATTTGGGCTGAAGCGTCACATCCTCGTGCTGCGGCACGTATTGCCTCACGCAATCGCACAAGTGCCGATCCTTGCAACAATAGGACTTGGCACAGCAATCATCAGCGCTGCGGGCTTGAGCTTTCTTGGTATGGGACCGCAACCGCCAGCTCCCGAATGGGGCGCGATGCTTTCAGAAGCACGCAATTATCTGCGTGTTGCATGGTGGATTGGCGTCTGGCCCGGTCTCGCCATCACACTCACCGTTATCTCCATCAGCATTCTCGGACGCCGTTGGCAGCTTGCCTTTGAAGGCCGGAGGCAGTCATGACAACGCCCCTTGTCGAAGTCCGTAATTTGTCCATCAGCTTTCGGCGTGACGATCAATCAGTGAAGGCGGTTGAAGGCATTAATCTGACCATACATCCAGGAGAGACGGTGGCGCTGGTCGGAGAGTCCGGTTCGGGCAAATCGGTGACGGCACGAGCACTGATCGGACTTTCAGGCCCAAGCGCTGTCGTCAAGGCTGACCTTTTCGAGATCGATGGTCTGAGTGTCCTTGATTACCGCGATAAGGAATGGCGGGGTTTGCGCGGCAACAAAATCGGCTTTGTCCTGCAGGACGCGCTGGTTTCGCTCGATCCGCTACGTCGTATCTCGCAACAGCTTTCCGATGCGTTCGGCGTCAAGGGCTTCTTCCGAAGGCCGGATGTCACGGACCGCAGCAAGGCATTGCTGCGCTCGGTCGGCATTCCCGACCCTGATCGCAGATTGCTGCAATATCCACACCAGCTTTCGGGCGGTTTGCGACAACGTGCGCTGATCGCAACAGCGGTTGCGCGTTCGCCTTCGCTGCTCATTGCCGACGAGCCGACCACAGCGCTTGATGCAACGGTTCAAAAGCAGATTCTTGATCTTCTTGCGGAGCGCCGCCGGGCTGGCGAGACGCTTCTTCTGATCAGCCACGATCTGGCGGTTGTATCACAGATGGCCGATCGCATTCTGGTCATGCACAATGGGCGGATAGTTGAGGAAGGCCCAACAAGGCAGATACTCAACACACCGAAGGAAGCCTATACGCGACATTTGCTTGAAGCCGTACCGTCGGCGGGATCGCGCGGCTATCGCCTCTCGCCCGTACAGCCGCACCACCCGCAAGTCAGGGTGGCCCTGCCAGCAAAGCGCATCGATGAAAGCACCAATGTTCTGGAAGCCAAAGGGCTTTTTAAACATTATGGTAAGGCCAACACGCCTTTGGCCATCAATGATGTCTCGTTCTCGCTAAAAGCGGGTGAAGCGCTTGGCATTGTTGGGGAATCCGGCTCAGGTAAAACCACCGTCGCCAAGATTGTTCTCGGGCTTACAGAACCCGATCAAGGCACGGTGTATATTGATGGCGAGCTGTGGAGCAATCTGCGCGAGGAACAACGCCGCTCGCAACGTAAGCATATGCAACTGATTGCGCAGGATGCGCTCAGTTCGTTCGACCCGCGTTATACGGTTGAAAAGATCGTCGGTGAAAGCCTTGACTCGGTTCATGTCTATGGTGATGAACGCCGCAAGCGCGTGGTAGAAGTGCTGGATGCCGTGCGTTTGGGATCGCAGTTTCTTAAACGCTATCCCCGCGAGTTGTCTGGCGGTCAGCGCCAGCGTGTTGCCATCGCGCGTGCCTTCGCACCTCGTCCGAAACTTCTGGTCGCTGATGAGCCTGTGAGCGCGCTTGATGTATCGGTGCAGGCTCAGGTACTCGACCTTCTGGCTGAGCTACAAGCTGCCTCCGGCACGTCGCTTCTGTTCATTTCCCACGACCTTGGCGTCGTCCATCATCTGACAGACCGTGTTCTGGTGATGAAGGACGGTCGCATCGTTGAAAGCGGCGCTGTTGAACGCGTCTTTTCCCAACCACAACACAATTACACACGCGCATTGCTGGATGCCGTTCCAACAATAAGCGCCGCTTGATTTACGAGGATAACACAATGACCAGAACACGTACCCGCCGCTTGAAAACCCTGTTTGGTGCCAGCAACGTTGTTTCCGCGGATAATGACCAGGACAAGACCTTTGGGTTCAAACGCGCAATAGAGCTGGCAAAGAAGGCTGAAGCCGAGAAAATCACCGGCCTTTTTACAGCCGACCTTCTGCAACTTGATCCGGTGGGTCTTGCAGGCACCACCGGCACACAGGACCCGGTTATCGCCCTTGCAGCGTTGGCACATGCCACATCGCATATCGGGCTTATTGCGACCGTCTCAACGACATTTCTGCATCCTTACAATCTTGCACGCCAGATCGGAACGCTGGACCATTTGAGCGGTGGCAGAACAGGCTGGAATGCCGTGACCTCTTCGGTCGGCGAAGAGAATTTCGGCGGCGATCTGCCAAGTCCGGAAGAACGCTATGAACGGGCTGCAGAATTTATTGAGATCGTCAACGCCCTCTATGATGCCAATGAACGCGATGCAATCACTCGCAAAGCGTCAGGTAATATCTCTGTCCATCCGAAAAAATTTCACCCTATCAACTATCACGGCAAGCATTTCAGCGTCGAAGGCCCCCTGAATGTGCCACCTCTGCCGCAGGGTCGTCCGGTTCAGTTTCAGGCTGGTCAATCCGATGCCGGTATCACGGTTGGCGCGCGCTATGCTGAAGTCGTCTACACGTCACAGCCAAAGCTTGAAGATGCAGGGGCTTTTGCCACCGAGCTGCGCCGCCGCGCGACACAGTTTGGCCGCGGTAACAATCTGCCATTCATCATGAATTCGCTTCATTCGCTGATTGGCTCTTCTGAAGCGGATGTTGCCCGCCGCCTGAAAGACAAGCACGAGGCAATCGACTATGATCAGGGACGGATCAAGCTTGCTGATATGCTCGGCGGGCATATCGATCTGGGCGATCTGCCGCTTGACAAGCCGCTGCCAGAAAACCTCTTGCCGGAAATCACCAGCATTAACCGTCGCCGGGGCCGTGTCGAAGTGTTTCGCCGTTATGCACGTGAAGGCCTGACCTTGCGTCAGTTGATCATCGAGGCGCAGGAAACCGGCCACTGGTCGATTGCAGGTACGCCAGAACAACTCGCCGATGCGATTGAAGAACGCTTCAATACGGGTGCCGTTGACGTTCTCACGCTGCACGGCATTGGTAATCCCGATCAGGAAGATCTGCTTCTAAATGGTCTGATCCCGGAGCTTCGACGCCGGTCGCTGATTGATGCAGATTACATCGGAGCAGATTTCCGCGCCAATCTGGAACTGCCGCCCTTATCTGTTAGCACACCGTCTCAGGCCCGGAGCGCCTGAAATGGCAAAGCGTGAGGGTTTTCTGCGTTTTGGTTTGTTCGTCTATCCTGTCGGCCACCATATTGCGGCATGGCGACACCCGGATGCTGTCGCAAATGCTGGCATCAATTTCGACTATTACCGCAACGTTGCCTCGCTGGCAGAAGCAGCCAAATTCGATCTGCTGTTTCTCGCCGATGGTGCGGGAACTCGCGGCGACAATCTCGAAATTCTGAGCCGCACCGCGCATAGCTATGTAGCACAGTTCGAGCCCCTTACGCTTTTGTCCGCGCTCTCGGCTGTCACTAGCCATATCGGTTTAGTTGCAACCGCCTCATCGAGCTTCAATGAGCCTTTTCACATCGCACGAAAATTTGCGTCACTTGATCATTTAAGCGGTGGACGTGCGGGCTATAACCTTGTGACTTCCGCGAGCGATTTTGAGGCGCGCAATTTCAATCTCGACCGGCATTATGAACATGCTGACCGTTATGAGCGGGCAGAAGAATTTGCAGATGTCGTCAAGGGTCTATGGGACAGCTGGGAAGAGGACGCCTTCCTCTATGATAAGGAAGAGGCGCGTTTCTTCGACCCCAGCAAGCGGCACGTGCTCAATCACAAGGGAAAGTACTTCTCGGTTCAAGGACCGTTGAATGTACCTCGTTCGCCGCAAGGACATCCTGTGACGGTGCAGGCTGGTTCATCAGCGGCTGGAAAGGAACTGGCGGCGAAAAGTGCGGATGTCGTTTTCACGGCACAGCAGACAGTTGAAGAAGCCGCCACCTTTTATAAGGATGTCAAACAGCGTGCAGCGCACTATGGCCGTGATGCCGACGACATCAAAATCATGCCGGGCATTTTTCCGGTCGTTGGCCGCACCCGGCAGGAGGCCCAGGATAAATTTGACGAATTGCAGAACCTCATTCACCCATCAGTGGGGCTCAATATTCTTTCTTCAGGCTGGTCTGGTCCGGACCTCTCCCAATTTGATCTAGACGGCCCCGTGCCCGAATTACCAGAAAACCAAGGCAGCAAAAGCAGACAGGAGCTCCTGTTTGAACTGGCGCGGCGCGAAAACCTGACCATCCGCGAACTATATCTGAGGGTTGCAGGCGCTCGTGGTCATCTGCAAATCGTGGGCACGGCAACAGACGTGGCCGACGCACTCGAAGAGCGTTTTGAAACCTACGGCGCAGATGGGTTTAATGTCATGCCACCGATCTTTCCAGTCGGTCTTGAAGATTTTGCCGAGCTGGTTCTGCCGGAGCTACGCCGCCGCGGGATTGCCCGCAGAGATTATGATGGCCCGACATTACGGGAAAACCTTGGGCTGAGAGCCGGAACACGTCGCGACAAAAGTAAAAGCCCGAGAATAGTTTCCGGAAACTTCGGCTTGCAGGAGAACTGAGGCCGAAGGCTCCACGACGCAAACCCGACCAAATCGTCGGCGCGGCGTAGGCGTAGCACCATGGTAAGCATAAAGCCCACGGAAGTTTTGATCGAAGCTACCGAATTGCTGGCGCTTCTGAAGGTGGAAACGCGTCATGTTGTCCTCATCGATGTCCGGCTGGGCGACGAGGGGCGAGTTGCCTATCTTGACGCACACGCGCAAAATGCCGTTTTCGCTGATCTTGCGACGGATTTTGCCGGAAAGGCGGGGGGTACTGCAGGAAAGCGGCCCCTGCCCCGGCCCGAAGATCTGACCCGCGATGCGCAACGCTGGGGTATCCGTCACGACAGCCTGGTTGTTCTTTATGATGACAACGCCGGCAGGCAAGCCGCTCGTGGCTGGTGGACGCTGATCTGGGGCGGCGCACAACACGTGCGGCTTCTCAACGGCGGCCTCGGCGCATGGCGCGACGCGGGCGGCAAGGTGACGACAGACGTGCCCCTGCCGCCGCGTGGAAACATCGTTTTGACCGGCGGACAGCTCGGTACACTCGACGCCAACAGTTCGGCCGCCCTTGCCCGCGACGGTATTCTGGTGGATGCGCACGGGAAGGAGGCTTATAGTGGGGCGGATGGCGGCGGCCATATTCCGGGTGCGGTCAACCTGCCGACCGGTGGCAACATCGATCCAGAAACAGGAAAATTCCTGCCGGAGGCCGCCCTTCTCGCCCGCTTCTCGGCAGAGGGACTGCCTGAAAACAAGACCATCGGCGTTTATTGCGGCGGCGGTGTCGCAGCGGCGCATGAAATTGCTGCCCTTACCCTCGCCGGCTACGACACATTACTGTTTCCAGGTTCCTGGTCGGCGTGGAGCGCCGATCCGACACGCCCGGTCGCAACCGGTCCCGAACGCGCTTGAACACGGATGAGAGAGGTAGAATAGTGGCGTCCACGGATAATCCTTACCTGCGCGCGAAGTGTGAAAGCTCCGCGCGGCTATGTCCTGCGGAAGGTCATTCTGCCCTGGCTCGTGCCATGGGTACCTGTCCCAACTTCGCGAAGAAGCTCGAAAAGCGCTCATGTTCAAATCTGGCAACGGCCCTTTTACCACAAAGGGCCACTCGTACTGTTTGGTCCCAGCATGTGATGGTGTAGAATTGTCACCGGCACAGCGGAGGGAGCTATGGGCCAAATTCTACGGCGGCCCCAAGACCACGCACGCCATTCGAGCTACAGCGATCGAAAGCTCCGGCCGCGCAGCTCGCCGCGCGGTTCTAGGTCAACGAGAAAACAGTCCTGAAGTGGCGCAAGAGGCGTTCTGTCGAAGATATGCCAATGGGTCCGAAAGAGCGCCGCAGCATATCTCGTCCGCCGAAAGGCGACTGGGAAAAGCCCAGGAAGTTCAAAGACTACGAGATTGGCTACTTCCACATTGACATTGCCGAGCTCCGCCATGAAGGCGGCAAAGGCTTTCTCTTTGTTGCGGTTGATCGGACCAGCAAGCTGGTGTTCGCCCGGATATATCGGAAGGCCACAAAATTGGCGGCAGCCGGGTTCCTGAAGTCATTGATTAGAACCGTCCCGTCCCTTACAGGATCCAAACAATCCTGACGGATAATGGCGTGCAATTTATTCAGCAGGAGCAAGCTACAAGCCTCACTTTCCCGCACATCTTTGGGCGGGTAGCTCTTGAAAACGGCATTGAGCACCGGCTGACAAAACCTTATCATCCGTGGACCAATGGTCAGGCCGAGCGGATGGTGCGGACGATCAAGGAAAGTGAAGCGGAACAGGAATTGATCCGGCGAACAATTCCCCGCTGAACGTCAAATCCTTTCACTGCAGCTCGATCAACGAAATGCGCCGGCATGTGCGGGATTGGCTGACTGCATACAACTTTGCCAAACAACTCAAAGCCTTGAAGTTCAAGACACCCTATGAAGCGGTTCACGAACTCTGGAAATCAAAGCCAGAGGCCTTTATCGTCAAACCGCACCATCACATGCTGGGACCAAACAGCTAGACGGTGGCTTGATCTGGTCGTTACCGGAACTGCTCCCAGTCTTTAGACCAAGCACAACGCCTGCTATGAAGCCAAGAAGTTGTTTATTGTCTTTCTCATCACTCCATAATTGAAAATACTCGACGGCTTTGCGTTGGGTGCAACTATCACCAGCGCCGCACTCATCCCTTGCGTCATTTCGCGCCTGAGTACGCGCCATCGCAATTTCATTGACCGCAGAGTTGAACTCATGCGACTGCAGCGCAAACAGCGCTGTGTAATATGATTCGTTTCTATTATTGAAAGGGTTCAAGATCAGATTAGCGACTTCTTTCGCCTTCACGAATTCGTCATAGTGCTTCTTACGACACTCCTCAGTCTCGCAGGCTGCGATTTCGTCATTTCGATTTGCCGAAATCTCGAAAATGCCCTGAGAAGACTCGATACTGGCAATTCGAATTCTCGCCGCATTGCCTCATTTCGTCGTTGTAAGCGAGGATTTCTTCACGTTTGAGATAATTGTTCTGATATGAATTGCCCACATACGCTGCGCCTGTTCCTCCGGTGACTCCACCCAAACCTTGTAGGATGGACCCTGTGATAGAGTTGGTCATGAAGTCGGTGAGCAAACGACTTCAATAAAATGCTGATGCCATGGCTAAATCGCCACGCCCTATTTCTCCTGCCGTCCCTCGCCGGGAAGCAGGCACCTCAATCAAAATAATAGGAGCGGATTGCAAAATAGATCCGGGGAAGTCAACCGCAAATAGCAGAATTGAAAGCCTTATTAGACTTAAGTT
Organism: Brucella sp. RRSP16; assembly: GCF_052246815.1. Classification (NCBI taxonomy): domain Bacteria; kingdom Pseudomonadati; phylum Pseudomonadota; class Alphaproteobacteria; order Hyphomicrobiales; family Brucellaceae; genus Brucella; species Brucella sp. RRSP16. The sequence goes on along the minus strand of NZ_JBQQAM010000011.1, from coordinate 8,557 downwards.
ACATGAAAGCCACTGGGCGCAAGCAGGAGGCCTTTGAATAAATCAGGCCCGCGTGTCAATATGGAACATCATAGACAGTCGCAAATGCCAATTCTCGAATCGATCAGTGAACGCCGATTTCGGTTTCCGGACGCAGCGCCTGCACGCGAAGCATATATTGCTCCGGCAATAGCGCGCCTGCTGAGTTCCTCGCCATAGCTTTCCGTCAGCTTCGTCTGTTCGGCCAGCTCTTCCGGCTCGGCCATGCGCGACATCATCAGAAAGCCGATTGGGTTCATACCCAACTCACGCGTAACCTTGATATGCTGGCGTGATAGCCATGATAGCAAGATGAATCGTTTTTTCCGCTTGATACGCAGTGAATTCACATTCGGGCCTCCACCCGGACCACCAACACCAGGTAGCTCACTTTGCCATTCATTAGGCTGTCTCGACGTATTTCATCTTCCATACTAGTCCACCATCTGGTAATCAGAGCTTATTATATGGAGGCAAAACGTGCGACAGACTTGGAGATGGTTTGGTCCAAAGGATTTGACATCAATTGACGATATGCGACAGGCAGGCGTGGAGGGGGTTGTTTCAGCCCTGCATCACGTGCCGACCGGCGAGGTTTGGACTACGGATGAGATTGCGCTGCGGCAGGCTCAAATCGCTCGCATGAATGACGGCGCATCTTCCCAACTCGCTTGGGAAGTAGTCGAAAGCCTTCCAGTATCCGAAGACATCAAACGGCAAACCGGCGACTGGAAGACACATATCACCAACTGGAAAACCAGCATGACCAATCTAAGCCGCGCTGGCATAGAGGTGATCTGCTATAATTTCATGCCAGTGCTGGACTGGACGCGCACGGACCTTGCCTTTCGTTTGGATAGCGGCGCGACATGTATGCGCTTCGATCTTATCGATTTTGCCGCTTTCGACATTCACATATTGCAACGCAAAGGCGCTGCCGAGAGCTTCCCCGCCGATGTGGTGCTTGCTGCGAAAGAACGCTTTGCAACGATGAGCGACGCACGGCGGGAGGAACTTGGCGCCAATACCGTTTACGGTCTGCCGGGAGCGGCTGAAAACTTCACTCTTGCCGATGTACGGGACCATCTGGCCAAATATGACAATATCAGCCCGGACAGGCTGCGCGGTCATCTCATTGATTTTCTTTCGGAAGTGTCTCCGCTTGCGGAGGAACTTGGCATGCGTCTGTGCTGCCACCCGGACGACCCGCCTTTCCCACTGTTGGGCCTGCCGCGCATCATGTCCACAGAGGAGGACTACCGTCAGATCATGGAGGCCGTCGATATTCCAGCCAACGGCATCACGCTTTGCACCGGCTCGCTTGGCACACGGCGCGACAACGACCTGCCCGGAATGATGCAGCGTCTTGGCGGTCGCGTCCATTTCCTGCATCTTCGCAATGTCACCATTGAAGATGGGGGCCAGTACGGCTCTTTCCATGAGGCAGGCCATCTGGAAGGCGGCACGGATATGGTCGCTATGGTCGCTGCCATTCTGGCCGAAGAACGCCGCCGCAAGGCAGCAGGTCGCAAAGACTGGCAAATACCGTTCCGCCCCGACCATGGGCAGGATATTCTGGACGATCTTGGACGACGCGGGCAGCCGGGCTATCCGTCCATCGGTCGCCTGAAAGGTTTGGCGGAACTGCGGGGAATCATGACCGCGCTAGAGCATCCGCTGACGACGGGGAACGCGTGATGAGACTGTCGGGCAAAAGCACTCCAACGGATGGGGCCACGTGGCCTGCTTATGATCCACAGGCTCTTGGTGCAGGTATCTTGCATCTCGGCCTGGGCGCTTTTGCCCGTGCGCATCTGGCCGCTTACACTGACGCTGCCCTGACGCAAGTACCGTCTGACTGGCGGATCGTCGGCGTCTCGTTGCGTGGAACCGACGTGGCCGAAGCGCTTAATCCGCAGGATGGCTATTACACACTGATCGTGCGTGGTGAGGAAAGCCGCGTCATCGGTTCCGTGAGACAGGTGCTTGCCGGGCCGACCGCCAGCACTGAAGCGCTGACTTTCATGGCAGAGTCTAAGTGCCGGATTGTCAGTATCACAGTGACGGAAAAAGGTTATGGTCTATTACGCAACGGTGGTTGCGATCCAGCGCATCCAGCAGTCAAGGCCGACCTCGCAACACCTGACCACCCCAGAGGCGTGCTTGGCCTCATCACATTGGGTCTGAAACGACGCTTCGAATTGGACCGGCCGCCATTTACCGTCTTAAGCTGCGATAACTTGCCGGATAATGGCGCGTTGTTGCGCTCCGCGATCATTGATTTTGCGACGCGCGCGCATGGCCCTGAACTGGCGAACCGCATCGCGGAAAAGGTTGCTTTCCCGGCAACGATGGTGGATCGCATCACGCCGCAATCAACCGACCGGACCCACGCCGACGCCGCACGAGCCATCGGTTACGAAGACGAGGCTGCAATTGAGACGGAAGCCTTTTCGCAATGGGTGATCGAGGATCATTTTCCTGCTGGACGTCCGGCATGGGAGGCGATGGGCGCGACCTTTACGCAAGACGTCCGCCCTTTTGAAAAAATGAAACTGCGCATGCTCAATGGCAGTCATTCAATGCTGGCCTATGCCGGGTTTCTTTCGAGCAAGACCTATGTGCGCGATGTAATGGCGGACGCGGCGCTGAGCAGGCTGGTGCAGCGCCATTTGCTCGCGGCGGCACAGACCCTGCCCGCAATGGACACCGATCTGGACGCTTATGCCCAGGCACTGGCCATTCGCTTTGCCAATCCGGCCATCGCGCACGAAACGCGCCAGATCGCCATAGACGGCACAGAAAAAATGCCGCAGCGCATCTTTGCGCCAGCCGTCGAACTGATTGAACGAGGCGGTGACACCACGCCTTTCGCTTTCGCCACAGCGGCATGGATGCGTTACGGTTTGGGCCATCATGAGAACGGCCAGCGATATCCTTTGAATGATCCACGTGGTGAAGAAATCACCACAGCACTGGCCAATACAAAGTCCGCATCGGATATATTTGCCGCTTATGCCGCGTTGCAGGGTCTTCTGCCGCCCGCATTGAAAAAAGCGCCATTTGCCGACGAGGTAGTTTCACGTCTCAATCGAATGCTTGCCGATGGCGTAGTCGCCGCTATCCAACATGAAGCAGCGACCTGTTGACCAGGCCGTTCAAAGGTCGTTGACGATGAGATCGGAATAACGTTGCGCCAGGTGTTCGGTAACTTTCAAAACTTCCGAAAGATGAACATGCACGGCGGCTTCCGCAGCAACCGGATCGCGGTGTTTGACGGCTGATAGCATGGCTTTGTGTTGCTCGATGAGCAATTCCACGGGGGTCACATTGGGCAGGCTCAGAAAGCGCAAGCGATCAAACTGCGCTTTTTCCCGCTCCAGCAGGCTCCATATGTCGCCCATCCGAATGCCATTGGCGACAGTGCGGTGAAAGGCATCGTCGGCGATGGTAAAATCCTCAGGAGAACCCTTCGAACCTTCCTGCATCGCGATAATCGCGTCAAGTTCGGCCATGATGGGCGCAGCAAGCCCTTCCTCTGCTGCGCGTTTGAAAACCGCAACTTCCACCGCATTGCGCACGAAACGCGCGCGCTGCACGGCGGCCAGTGAAATAGGCATGATGAAGGTGCCGCGTTGCGGCCAGACTTCCACAAGTCCCTGATCGACCAAGCGCAACAGGGCCTCGCGGACCGGTGTGCGGCTCGTACCGAAATGTCGGGCGAGTTCGTTTTCCGAAACCCGTTTGCCCGGCATGAGGCGCAGTGTGATGATATCGTTGCGAATGGCGTCGAGAATGCTCCCCACCGTGGGGGGAGCACCCGCGCCGGGCACCGGCTTTTCAGGATTATGCGTCGATCCGGGAAGCACCGCCATACGTCAGCCGTCCCAGCCGAGATGGCTCAGAAAATCCTTCGTGCGCGCAGTTTTCGGATTTTCAAAAATCTGCTCCGGTGGCCCCTGTTCTATGATCTGGCCATCGGCAAAGACCACGACCTGATCGGCAACACGCCGGGCGAAGGTCATTTCATGGGTCACGACAATCATAGTCATTCCGTCATCCGCCAGCCGTTTCATGACATTGAGCACCTCACCGATCGTCTCGGGGTCGAGCGCCGATGTCGGTTCGTCAAAGAGCATGACTTCCGGTTCCATTGCAAGGGCTCTGGCGATGGCGACACGCTGCTGCTGCCCACCAGACAGATTGGACGGGAAATTTTCCGCCTTGTCTGAAAGCCCCACCTTGGCGAGCAAAGCCAGTGCGCGTTCCTTTGCTTTTACTTCCGACAAGCCCAGAACGGTGGTCGGCCCCATCATGATGTTGCCGAGCGCATTCTTATGCGGAAAAAGCTCAAAGTTCTGAAATACCATCCCCATACGCTGACGCATGGCGCGAACCTGTTTGGGGTCCTGCGTAAGCCCGATGCCATCAATCCTGATCTCGCCGCCATTGATGGCTTCCAGACCATTGGTGCAGCGCAATAGCGTGGATTTACCAGAGCCGGACGGGCCGATGAGACACACCACCTGGCCGCGATGCACTTTCAGGCTGACATCCTTGAGAGCTTCAAATGTGCCATAGGATTTGCGGACATTGCGATATTCAATGACAACGTCGCCAGTCTTTACGGGTGCTATGGTGGAAGATGTCATTCGGTAACCCCGTATTTGCGGTGAATCCAGTCAACAATTTTGGCCTGCGGATAGCCCAGTAGCCAGTAAATCGCGGCCATTGCGGTCAGAAGTTCGATCACGCGGAAAGTCTGCGAGCGGATTTGCAGCGCTGTATGCGCCAGATCACCGACGGCTATCACCGATACCAGCGACGTGTCCTTGAACAGCGTGACCCATGTGGTTGCCAGCACCGGCAAAACGCGGCGCGAAGCTTGCGGTAGTACGATCTTGCGGAAAGCCGTCCATTCGCTCATTCCCAGAGCCAGGCCTGCCTCGGTCTGCCCCCTACGGATTGAACGGATACCAGAGCGGAATGTTTCCGAATTATAGGCGGCATTGTTGGCGACCAGCGCGACAAGTCCGGTCAGGAATGGCGAAAGTGCAAGACCGCTCATCATGGGCAGCACATAAAACGCCCAATAGACGACCAGAATGATTGGCAGATTGCGCAGCAGTTCCACATAGCAAGTCGCAATCAGCGCGACGATTTTGAAGCGCGATTCACGCATGACCGCGATCAGAATCCCCAAAGGCGTTGCGAGCAGCATCGTCAGCACGGTCAGCGCGATGGTGATCAAGGCGCCATGACCCAATGCGGGCAGGCTTGTCCATATGATAGACCAGTCGAAACTCATGAGCGCCCCAGGAAGGAAATGCGGCGATAGAGCATGTCGACGCCTCGGGTGAGCGGGAAGATGATGATGAAGTAGAGGATCATGACAGTGGTATAGGCCTCGACAGGCGCGTATTTCTGACCGGCAATGGCTTCGGCGCGGCGCATGAGTTCCGGCACGGCGATCACGGTGGCTATAGCCGTATCCTTGACCGCAAGCGACAGCAGCGATCCAAATGATGGCAGCATGCGCACGAAAGCCTGCGGCAGCACGATCTTGCGCAGGACCTGCGCCTGCGACATGCCGAGCGCAAGACCGGCGCGAACCTGACCGGGGCGCACGGACTGGATGCCAGCGCGCATCACTTCGGCAACATACGCGGCCAGATGCAGCGACAGCGAGAACAGCGCCGACCAGAATGGCGGCAGATTGATTCCAGTAGTGATCGGCAAGGCGAAATAAACCCAGACGAGAACCACCAGAACCGGAATGGCGCGCATGGTATCGATATAGAAGATCGTGATGCGGCTCAGCCATTTCGGTCCATAAAGGCGGGCGACGGTGAGCAGAAGCCCTAGAAAGAAGCTCAACACGCTCACACTGGCGGCCAGCAAAAGCGTCACCACCAAGCCGCTGAGCAGAAACTGCCAGCTATCAAAAATAGCGCTGAAATTGAATTCCATGTGTCAATATCCAGAGATCCGGGACCCTGAAAGTTCTGCCTGAACAGAACATGATTTGCGCGCACCAAATCCCGACGCGCGCAAAGTCCATGTGGCTTACATTTTGGAGACTTCTGCTTCTTCTTCCTTGAGAAGTTCTGGGAGCATAGGCTCGGCCACGGCTTTCAGCCATGCGAGATATTCTGGCTGGTTCTTATCTATAGCCAGACCGATTTCATTGACGGCCTCGGTGCTGTCCTGACAGTTATTTTCACGCGGCAGCGCTTCAAGGCCCTTCACATTGCGGCTGAGAGCCACGAAGGGAATGCGATTGATCGGCGCCGCGTCCGCACGGCCCGCCATGATTTCTTCCATTGGGGCTGCTGTTCCAGCGCTCGTCACGCCGCGAAGTGTAGCCTTGGGGAAACGTTCCTTGACCCAGTTTTCCTCGCCGCCACCCGTGAAATAGGCAATGGTCACTTCCGGCTTGTCGAAGTCATCAACCGACTTGGCGCCCGAAACCTTGGGGTTGGACGCTTTGCCGAACACGCACAGAGCCGTGCGCGAATAAGTGACGAAATCAACGACTTCTTGCCGTTGTTTCGTCATGGAGAGTGGCGAAATCGTCATGTCCACCTGATTGGCAGCCAGAACCGGCACCTTGGTTTCGTGCGAAACGAGAACCGGAACCAGTTTGACACCAAGCTTCTCGGCATAGGTCTGCGCAAGTGTCCAGGCCGGTCCGCGCCATGGCTGGCCGGAACCGGTGGTGTCTTCCACAAGCCACGGGGGATTGGCGAGAACGCCAGCTCGCAATTCACCCGACTTCTTGATCGCGTCGATACGCGCACTCTTACCGGGTGCTGGAACTTCCTGCGCCTGCGCCATGCCAGCCAGAGGCACTATATTCATAGCTGTGGCGGCTACCACCGCCCATAACAACTTTTTCATTGAAATCACTCCTCCCATACGATGGCCAGCACTCCTTCTGGCTTGATATATTCTAGTATACAAGTTGAAGCGCACTGGCAAGGACTACGTGAAAAGATTGAGGTGACCCGGCTGCGCCGCGATCTGTAGCATTGCGGTTGCCCCAATCGTTGCTTCGACGGCGATCACAGCCATGCTTGCCATGATCGCAGCAGCAAGCCCGCGACGAGAACGTTTTTCTTTCATGGATTGCCTTCAGCCCGGAACGGCCGCCGTTGAGTGGAAGCTTCCTCCTAACGCCCCTACCGGCTGGCCGAGAGCAACGGCGCCACCATTCGGATTGACCTTATCTTCCGGAAACTCCAATTCCACGCTGACCGCACAGGCCTGCACCGCAAACGCTTCGTTGGATTCGATCACATTCCATATCGGTTACGGTCAGACTGGCCCGCTGTAAAGCCTGTCGGCTGGCAGGAACGGGGCCATACCCATTACCTCGGGTGCGATGCCACCAAGTCCGGTTGCGATAATGCAGCCTAATGCCTTGACGCCATGGGCCTTAGCGACCCCTCCTCCATAAGAACCAGAGCTGCCGCGCCATCGTTGAGACCCGATGCATTGCCGCCGTTACGGTGCCGTTCTTGCTAAAAGCAGGGCGCAGCTTGGCCATATCCTCCAGAGAGACATTCCTGCGCACATGTTCATTCGTATCAAACAGTTTTTCTGTCCGACCTTGCTTGACGGTAATTGGCAGTATCTAGCCGCTAAATCGGCCATCTGCGATTGTAGCTGCCGCACGACGGTGCGGTTCAACCGCGAAAGCATCCTGCTTTGCCCGATCTATGCCAGACCGCTGGCAATATTCTCGGCGGCCATGCCCATGTGACCGTGACCGAAGGGATCGGTCAGAGCGCCCACCATCATATCAATCGCGGTCACATCGCCCATCTTCTGACGGTTGCGCGCCTGTGTCAGTAAACGGCCGGAGCGGCTCATGCTTTCCGCACCGCCAGCAAACACGATATCGGCTTTGCCAAGCTCAATTTGCTCAGCAACGGAAACGACCGCCTGAAGGCCTGAACCGCACAAGCGGTTCAAAGTCAACGCAGGCGACGTGTGAGGAACCCCGACACGAACCGCAACGACGCGCGAAATATACATATCTTCCGGTCCGGTGTGAATGACATTGCCGAAGACTGTCTGCTCAACCTGATCGGGCTCGATGCCAGCACGCATGATCGCCCCGCGCGCCACCGCGGCTCCCAGTTCACACGGAGGAATACCTGTGAGAGAACCACCAAAATCTCCGATTGGTGTGCGAACCCCGGAGGCAATAACCACTGAACGTTTCATGTTGATCTTCCTCAAACCTTGTCAGCCATTTCAGGCAAAGCCTGGAATAAATCAGCCACCAGCCCATAATCGGCGACTTGGAAAATCGGCGCTTCCTCGTCCTTGTTGATGGCGACGATGACGCGTGAGTCCTTCATGCCCGCCAGATGCTGGATCGCGCCGGAGATACCGACCGCGATGTAAAGATCCGGTGCAACCACCTTGCCCGTCTGGCCAACCTGCCAGTCGTTCGGCGCATAGCCGGCATCGACGGCTGCGCGGCTGGCGCCGACTGCGGCACCCAGCTTGTCGGCAACCGGCAGGATCA